>JACCWH010000015.1 GCA_013697735.1 Trueperaceae bacterium
CCCTTGTGGGCCGCGGCCCTCCGGGCCGGCCGACAGGCCGCCGCGGCTGCCCCCGACCACCCAGCCCCCCAACGGTTCCTCGCGCAGGCGTACGGCCAAGTCGGCTTCTATGCGCGCGCGTGGGAGGCGTGGCAGGCGTACCGTGGATCAGGAGGGACGATCGACGCCCTCAGCTCGCGCCAGCTCCTGGAGGTGGCGGCGTGGATGGGGAATCGGAATTTCGAGGAGGGGCGATGGAGTCAGGCTCGCGTCTACCTCGAGACGGTCGTGGAACTCGCCCCAGAGGATCTCGGCGCGCACGAGCGACTCGCGCGAATATTTCTCGATCGCGACGATGCCGAGCGGGCCCTCGTCCACCTCGAGGCACTCGACGGCCGCGTCGCCGACCTGGCACCGCTCCTCGACGACGTTCGCTTGCGCGCGCGCTATGGCGGCGACGCCGTCACGGCGTTCGCCGCGGGACGCGCGGCCGAGGCGGCCGGCAACCGGAGTGAGGCGCTCGATCGCTACGGCGAGGCGGCGACGTCGAGCCCCGACTTCCTCGACGCCTGGCGCGCAGCGGGTCGGTTGAGCCTCGCACTGGGTCTGCCGGGCGACGCGATTCGATACCTGGAACACGTGACAGAGCGCGAACCCGACGATCGTGAAACCTCCACCGCCCTTGCTACGGCACGGGAACATGAGCGGGTCGGCCCGGAGGCATTCCGCGCCTATCAGCGCGGCGTGGCGGCCTACGAGAGCGGAAATGCCCAACTCGCGATCACCGAATTCTCCTCCGCGACCGCGTTCAACTCTCGATTCACGGAGGCTGTCGCTTGGTTGGGACGGATCGCCTTCGAGCTCGAGGATTACGAGACCGCGACGATCCAATATCGACGAGCCCACGAGTTGGCTCCGAGCCGAACCGACTACCTCGACTTCGGCGCCCAGAGCGAACAACTGCTCGCGCAAGCCACCGCTCGAGCCGAAGCAGACGCACTCGAAGAAGCTGCTCGGGCCGAGGAGGAGGCGCGTCTTGCGGCGGTCGCACGCGCTGAAGCAGCTGCCGCGGCTGCGGCTGCTCGGGCCCGTGCAGCGGCCGATGAGCGAGCAGCGGAGGAAGCAAGAGCGCTGGAGCTCGAGGAGGAGGAGCGAGCAGAAGCCGAGGCGGAGGCAGTTGAGGCGGAGGCAGTTGAAGCGGAGGCAGCAGCGGAGGCGGCGGCAGCTGCGGCCGCTGTTGCTGCAGCTGCTGCTGCTGCCGCCATTGAGCCGCAGCCTCCAGCCACTCCGCCACCTCCCCCTGAACCGACGCCAGAACCAGAACCAGAACCGCAGCCCGAGCCAGAACCAGAACCAGAGCCCGAGCCAGAACCAGAGCCCGAGCCAGAACCGGAACCGGAGCCCGAGCCAGAGCCACAACCCGCACCAGAACCCGTACCCGCCCCCTCCCCGGCACCGTCCGGACAGCTCACTCTCGTCGACACGACGCTCGAGCATCGGCCAGCGGCGGGCGTCTCGAGTGCGGTCACCTTCATCTACTCCGATCGCTTGACGAACGACCTCAGTGCATTCGCCGGCGGTACCCTCCACCAACGCCTCGAGGTGGTGACGAAGCCGAGCGACGCGCCCGTGCACTACCAGCTCTGTCTCGTGCCGCACGACATCTCCGTACGCCCCGCATGCACCGAGTCCGCTCGTCTCAGCTTCACCGGACCTGGGATGTACGAGGCGACCCAGTCGATCGGCACCTTGAGCGGCGCCGGTGACGTCTCATGGAGCAACGGGCTGCAGAGCCTCATGGTGGTGCTTCGGCACCCCGACGGCTCACCGATCGACGACGGCTTCCTCGCCCAGCAAGGCGCTGATGCCAACATGGCCGCGTACTTCCCGATGATCGTGCGCTTCCAGGCCGTTGCGGTACCTCAGGGCGCCGCCTTCGCCGGCTGGCCTTGAAGCACGGCAACTGCCGCGGGCAGCATCCGCACGCCCAACGCACAGCCACACGCTCCGGTCCTCGGACGTCGATCCATGCTCCCGCCTCGTGGCGACCGGCCGGGACCACACCCACCTCGAGCGTCAGTTCACAGCACGCAACGTAGGCTGCACGCATGACGATCCCACCCACGGCCGCCGCCGCGACCGAGCCCCTCCTCGACGTTCGCGGACTGCGCGTCGCCCTGAGCGGCGCGGTCATCCTCGACGGCGTCGACTTGATCCTCCGTCCCGGCGAGCTCGCGTGGCTCGAGGGTCCCAACGGAGCCGGCAAGACGACGCTGCTCCGAGCACTCGCAGGCCTGATCTCGGCGGACGGCGAGGTGCGCGTGGTCGGCGCCGCGGCCGGCACCTCCGCCGCACGTGCGCAGCTCCGTCTCGTGCCCGACATCGCGCCGCTCTACGAGGACCTCACCGTCCGCGAGCACGCCGAGTTCCTCGGGCGCGTTTCGGGTCGGCGCGACGCCGACGCGCAGGCGACGCGATGGTGCGAAACGTTCGGCCTCTCGGAGCAGTTCGACCAATACCCGGGTACGCTCTCGCGCGGCATGCGCCAGAAGCTCGCGCTCGCCGTCGCGCTCGGAGGCGCTCCTCCGCTGCTGCTCCTCGACGAGCCGTTCAACGCGCTCGACGCCGACGCGCAGGAGCACCTGCTCGCGGGGCTCGTCGCCCACGCGGCGGAGGGCGGCGCGGCCCTCCTCTCCGGACACCAGCAAGACGTCGCCGACCGGTGGCCCGGGCTCCGCCTCCGGCTCGAGGGCGGACACCTGACGGCGCTCGAGCGCTGATGCCGCTCAACGACCGCGACACCGACATGGCCGACGAAGCGCTGCAGGTGCTTCGCCGGGCGACCCTCTCACGCAGCGTGCGTGGGAACGTCCGCTGGTTGCTGCGGGCGATCGGCTGGGGCAGCATCGTCTACATGATCGCCTGGACGATCGTGCTCGTGATCGCCGCGGTGCAGTCGCTAGATCCGCTCGCCCCCGCCGTCACAGACGCGCTTACCCGCTGGCTCCCCGCTGCGGGCGCCGCGGCGCTGGCACTGGTGTTGCACGGCGCGGCGCGCGCCCACGTCACGCCGGTCTGGCTCGACCGCCGTGACCTCTCGCACCTGGCCCCAGGCGCGGCGACCCCGCGTGCCGTACTTCGCTGGCCTGCATGGCGGGCGGCGCTCGCGCCCGTGCTCACCGCCGTCGCGTTCGCTGGTGTGATCGCGCTCGTGGTGCCGCCGCTCCTCGGCAGCTCGGGGCTCGCCGCACTCTTGACGCTGCCGGCACTCGCCATGCTCGTCCCAACGCTTCGCTGGCGCGCCGCCGGTGCTCGCGGCCGCGATCGCCTCGCCTGGGCCGTCGCCGGCGTGGCATGGTTCTCGGCGGCCGCAGCCGCAAGCGGCGCCTGGTTCGGCCTCGGCGGCTGGGGTACGTGGGCGGCGGCGCCCGTGCATGCCACGTTCGGCCTGATGGCGCTCACGCCGTCGCTCGTCGTCGGCGCCGTCGTCCTCGTTGCTGCGATCGTCTTGGCCCTTCGCACGATCGCAGCGACGACGGACGCCATACCGGGGGTCGTGCTCCGTCAGAGTCTGCTCCTCGGAGAACTCCGGGCGATCGCCACCCTCCGCGGTCTCTCGGTGCTGACCATGACGGCGGTCGATCCCGGCGCGGGCTTCGCCTCGCGGCGGCTGCGCGACGAACTCCGCGGCAGCAGGAATGCACGCTCACCGCGATGGCGACCGGCCATACCCCGGCGTGGCGGTGCAACCACCGCCTTCGCGTGGCTCGGCGTGGTGCGCGCCTGGCGCTCGTCTCCATGGACCGTGGTGGCGATCGTGCCCGTCTGCGTGGCCGCGGTCGCCGCCGTTCCCGCCGGCGGTCCCCTCGGCGGCGCGTCACTCCTCCCGAGCCTGGCCGTGGCATGGGTGGCTGCGCAGCTCCATCCGGGCCGGATGCCGTGGCCGGGCTTCGCGGTCGATGCTCGCGCACGCACGCTCGCGGCGGTGCTCATCGTGGCCGTGCCGATGTGGGTCGTCGCCACACTCGCGGGCATCGCTCGTCCCGCTCTTGGAATGCCGGCCGTAGCCGACGATTGGCTGATGATCCCGCTGGCGCTCGCCGCGGGCGCCGTCGTCGATCTCTTCGGTGCCCAGGCAGCCAGCACCCGCAATGCGGGCGTATGGCTCACCGCGGGTGTGCTGCTCGCGGCCCCTGCAGCCATCCTCGGGTGGGCGGGATTGGACTCGGGCACGGCGACGCCGCTGCTCGCCGCCGTGTGGGCCGGTACGGCCTGGTTGCGTGTGCTGATGGCGCCGCCCGTGGGGTGAGCCAGAAGCCGGCACCTGGCCGCGTAACGGTCACGTCACGCCGCGCTGCCTACCCTTCGAGCGAGGAGGAGACGCCATGAGCAACGCCAGGCAGACGAACGCGACCGTCGGACGAGGGGCACGCGCGAGCCTGATCGCGCTCGCGACGATCGTACTGATGACGAGCGCGTTCGGTTGGGTGCGAGCCCAGGGCTTTACGGGCTCCTATGCGGGTGACGTCGCCATCGGTCCGATCGTGGTCGAGCTCTGGCAGGATGGGGCGCGCGTCCAGGGCACCTTGCGCGGGAGCGGCGTCGCCTTCGATCTCGACGGCGAGGTCGCGGCCGGCGCGCTCTCCGGATGGGCCGTCACCGCCGAAGGTACGGTGGGCTTCGAGGCGTACCTGCACGGGGAGACGCTCGGCCTGTACCTCTTCGACGTCGACGCGCGCGGCGAGCCGGTCGTGGAGTCCGTCGTCGAGCTCCTTCTGACGCGCCGTGGTGGC
>JACCWH010000017.1 GCA_013697735.1 Trueperaceae bacterium
CAACGAGCGGTATCGTTCGCTCCTCGGCCGTCGCGGCTGCGGGGTCGGCGAGGTCGGTGAACGCTCGTGAGAGGTGGACGGTCGTCCCGTCTCGTGTGGCGATGACGTCCCTCGGAAGCGTCCACTGCCGACCGTCGGCGTCGCGAACGGTGAGGCCACCGTCGGTCTGCTGATCGAGCAACTCCCCTTCGAAGCGCGTGCCCGCAGCATCGCTGACGGTGATGGCTTCGTTGCGCGCCACGATCAGATGATGTCGGTGAACTGCCAGAGTAGGAGCAGCACCACGATGATGGCCACGACGATGCCGATGATCGGGCCCGAGCCCGCCCCACTCTTGTCGGGCTTGCCGTACGCGCCGACCTTCGGATCGACGCGGTGCTTCGGATCTTGCGCCATGATATTCCTCCTTCGCGCCTGAGTTCAGGCGGGGTATGGCATGCTAGGCGTTTGCGGCGGAAAAGTACGTGCATATGACCAGCGGTCGCTGCGTGGAGCACACCGAACGGATTCATAGGAGAGGCGTAGAGGAATGGCGTTTCTCACGTACCTCGAGGGTAGAGCTCACACACGGGACGTCGTTCTCACCGGTGGAAGGAATCGTGGGCGGAACACTTTCTCAATTGCACGACATGCGAACGTGCCGTTTCCCTAGCCGAGGGGGACGTTCGTTGAGGCGGGATCCCGCCCGGCCAGCCGTCGTAGATTGGTGCAGGACGATCGAGCACGCTCGACGGCCCGCCCTATGGACCACATGCTCACATCTCGACTCCGAGCGTTGCGCGACGTCGCCGAGACCGTCGCGGCAGACGTCATCGCACCTGCCGCCGAAGCCGTCGATCGCGAGGCGGCCTGGCCCGAGCGATCGATGCGGGCTCTCGCCGAGGCGGGTCTGTTGGGCCTGCACGTTCCTCGACGGCTCGGCGGCGAGGGGCAGGGGCTCGTCGGTTTGGTCGCCATCACCGAGACCATCGGGAACGCCTGCTCGTCGTCGGCCCTCTGCTTCGCCATGCACTGCGTCGGCACGGCGGTCATCGCGTCGAAGGCGACGCTCGAGCAGCAGGAGCGCTACCTGGAGCCGATCGCAGCGGGAGCACACGTCACCAGCCTCTCCCTGTCGGAGAGCGGCGTGGGCTCGCACGTCTACCTCTCCGAGACGACGCTGCGGCGCGAGGGCGGGAACTTCCTCGTCGACGGGGTCAAGCAGTTCGTCACGAGCGGCGGTCATGCCGACTCCTACGTCGTGTCGACGATGTCGAGTGCGGTGGAGGCGGAACCCGGCGAGTTCAGTTGCCTCATCGTCGACGCCGGCACGCCGGGCCTATCGTGGCTCGCACCGTGGCAGGGTCTGGGGATGCGAGGGAATTCGTCGCGCGCCATGAAGCTCGACGGTGCCCGCGTGCCGTACGAGAACCTCCTGGGCGACGAGGGCGACCAGGTGTGGTACGTCTTCGACGTCGTCGTGCCCTACTTCCTGATGGCGATGTCGGCGACGTACCTGTCGATCGCACGGACCGCGTTGTCGCTCGCAATGCAACACCTCCGCGATCGGCGCTTCTCGCACTCCGGCGAGACGCTCGCGGACATACCGATCCTCCAGCACGAACTCGCGGGGATGTGGGTGGCCGTCGAGAAGACTCGCGCACTCGTGTACGAGGCGGCGCGGCTGGGTGATGCGGGGGACGTCGATGCACTCCCTGCGATCCTCATGAGCAAGGCCGACGTCGCCGAGACGGCCACCCGGGTGACGAACGACGCGATGACGCTATGCGGCGGCATGGCCTATCGCGAGAATGCGCACCTGGCACGATTGTTGCGCGATGCCCGCGCTAGTCACGTCATGGCACCCACGACCCACATGCTCAAGCAATGGGCAGCGCGGTCGCTCCTCGGCCAGCCGCTCCTGTGAGGGGCGGTCGCGCGTGAAGCCGCCCAGCGATGTCGTACTCGTCATCGCGGCCGACGTACTCGAGCCGCTTCCCGCTCACGCAGCGAGGGCCCTGCGGCAGGCGGGTTTGGATGTGCAGATCGCCACCAGGGCCGACGCGGTCACCACCCTCGCGGAGCTGCTCGCGAACGATGCCCCTCCGCCGGCGGTGCTCTTCGGGGCCGATCTCGTCAATCCGCTCGGCATAGCGCGTCAGGTGCGACAGCTCGCACCGCTCGTGCAGATCGTCTTGCTCGCCGACGTCGAGCGGGCTGAGCAACTTCGCCAGGAGATGGTCCGTGCCCCGATCGGTGGCTCCAATTGGACCACCGCCGATCCCGACGCAGCAACCTTCCCGCGCCTCCTCACGACGGCCGTGCGGGCGACGCGGCAGCGCTCGAACCTGCGGACCACGCTCGATCGGATGAACCTCAAGATCCAGGCGCCACGACCCGATCCCGACGGGGAGGTCTTCAGGAAGTTGGTCGTCTCGGACCGGTACCTCGCCAGTATCCTCGAGCACGCCGGAGACGCGATCCTCGCCGTGGACGCCAGCCACCGCATCACGATCTGGAACCGGAGCGCATCGTTGCTGTTCGGGCGCTCGGAGGCAGACGTACTCGATCGGAGCGTCGAGCTCCTCGTCGGTGAGGATCGAGCGGCAGCGTTGCTCGGCATGATCCGAGAGGCTCGCTCGGGCGGCATGGTGGCGCGCCAGGAGATCGCCTGCGTGCGCGCCGACGGGACGAACTTCGACGCCGAGGTCACGGTTGCGCCCGTTCGCGGCGACGTGGAGTACATCGATTCCGTTGCCGTGATCGCCCGCGACATGACGAGGCGCAAGCGGGACGAGGCCAGGTTGCGGCAGGTGAACGGCTCGTTGCAGGAGGCGCTCGACCAGCTCGAATCCAAGAAGCGCGCACTCCAGGATGCGAATGCGCTCCTGTCGGTGCAGGCGACGACCGACGCTCTCACGGGGCTCAAGAACCGGAACGTCTTCCACAACAGCCTCAACGAGATGATCGCGATCGCCTCCCGGACGGGAGTGCCCCTCTCCCTCCTCCTCGTCGACATCGATCACTTCAAGCGGATCAACGATGCGCGCGGGCACGTCGAGGGTGATCGCGTCCTTCGCGAGGTCGCGACGTGCCTCATGCGCCACACGCGGCAGAGGGACATCGTCGCCCGCTACGGCGGGGAGGAGTTCGCCATCGTGTTGCCAGACGCAACCTCGAGCGACGCGCTGAACGTCGGTGAGAAACTACGGAGTGGCTGCCTGGAGGTCCTCGACAGCGAGCAACCCCTCAGCGTCAGCGTCGGAGCGGCGATGTACCGGACTGGTGACACCGACCTGTCGCTCATCAAGCGCGCCGACGAGGCCCTCTACGCCTCGAAGCGTGCCGGGAGGAACCGCGTCACCCTCGTCGAGGCGTGATGGATCTGCGGCGACCGGTGGGGCATCGTCACACCCACACGCGCTCCAAGAATTGCAGTGCGTGCTCGCCCAACACACCGACCACCTCGTGCTCGAGCATTCCCCGCTCCAGGAGGCGCTCAGTGAGCCGAGGTACGAGCGCGGGTGAGGCGATCGGGTACCTCCAGGGTGGCGGCGGTAGCGTCGCTGGCGTCCACACGCCCTGTCGCATCAGCATCGCGTAGCGCTCAGGGCTGATGCCTTGCTCTTCCGGTGGTTGCGAGAAGTCGAGACCGAGGCCGACACGCTGGATGCCGACGATCGCGGCGACGTACTCGAGGTGGTCGACGACGTCGTCGAGGGAGGGTTCGGCGGTGCCGGCACGCAGGAACACGGGGAGCGCGTTGATGCCCACGAAACCGTCTCGTGCCGCCAAGGCCCGGAGTTGCTCGTCGGAGACGTTCCTGGGGTGGTCGAAGATCCCTTTGGCGCCGGTATGCGTGAAGGCGACGGGTGCGCTCGACGCGTCGATCGCTTCGAGCGAGGTCCGGAGCCCACAGTGCGAGAGGTCGACGAGCATCCCGACGCGATTCATCTCGGCGACCAAGCGTCGGCCGAATGCGCTCAGGCCCGCATCGCGTGGCTCCATGCAACCGTCACCCGCGAGTTCGGCCTGGTTGTACGCGAGGATGGCGGCGCGTACGCCCAGGCGATGGAACATCTCCACGGTGTCGAGATCATCGCCGAAAGGACTGCTGTTCTGGAACGCCAGGACGACCGCTAGTTTCCCCTCGCGGTGCGCGATGCGACAGTCTTCGACGGTGGTCGCGGGTCGTACGAGCCGAGCGTGTTCGCGCGCTTGGCGGTGCCAGCCGGCGATGCGACGCACTGTGCTGGTGAGGTCGTCGTCGGTCAATGCCATGGTGGCGAAGCCGACGGAGACGCCCCCTTCGAGCCAGAGGTGTGCATGGCGCAGATCGCGCAGGATCGGGCAACAGGCGTCGACGACCACGTGGGCGCGATGGAGCGCGACGGCGCGATCGAGCGTGCTACCGCGGGTGTTCACGTCGTCGATGGCCGACCTTCCCCTCCTCGGTGTCCCCAAGGGCGGAGGACGCGTCGACAGCATCCGCCCGAGGGCGCCGGCTATGTCCGTCTCCGTCCGTCCACTGGCCGACGGACGCGAGTAGGACCGCGTCGCTTAGACTACGCCAGCGCCGAGAGCGTGGGAAGGTCAGCCGATGACGTGAAGGCCTACATCGCCCGCCGGTTGCTCTACGCCGCCTTCGTCTTGCTCGGAGTCTCGATCATCGTGTTCTTCCTCGTCCGCCTCACGGGGGATCCCGCAGGTTTGATGATGCCGCTCGACGCCACTGCGGAAGACGTGGCTCGCATGCGCCGCGCGCTCGGCTTCGATCGCCCACTGCCGATCCAGTACGCCGACTTCCTGATCCGCGCGGTGCAGGGTGACTTCGGTACGTCGATCCGCCACCAGCAGCCCGCGATGGGAATGGTGCTCGGCCGATTGCCCGCCACGCTGCAGCTCATGGGCATGGCGCTCTTCGTTGCACTGATCATCGCAGTGCCGCTCGGCATCCTGTCTGCCCTGTACCCGAACTCGTTCATCGATCGGTTCGGCGTCGTGATGGCCCTCGTCGGCCAAGCCGTGCCGAACTTCTTCCTCGGGATCGTGCTCATCCTCTTCTTCTCCGTGCAGATGAACCTGCTTCCGTCGAGTGGTCGTGGCGGCATCGAGCACCTGCTGCTGCCCGCCGTCACGCTCGGCACCGCATCGGCAGCGTTCATCAATCGACTGCTGCGCTCGAGCCTTCGCGAGGTGCTCGGGACCGACTACATCCGAACGGCGCGGGCGAAGGGGAGATCTCGGCGCGAGATCGTGTTCCACCACGCGCTCCGCAATGCAGCCATCCCCGTGGTCACCGTCATCGGTCTACAGATCGTGCAGCTCGTCGGTGGCGCGATCGTCACCGAAACGGTGTTCGCGTACCCGGGAGCGGGACTCCTGCTCGTGCAGTCGCTCGGCAACCGCGACATCCCGGTGATCCAGGCGTTCGTGCTGCTGATCGCGGTCGTGGTGATCGTCGTGAACCTGGTCATCGACCTCCTCTACGGCTGGCTCGACCCGCGGATCAGCCTCACCTGATGGCCGCTCCGCCAGATGCCGGACCGCCGAGGATCGACACGGCCCCTCCTCCGAGTCGGCGCACGTCGCGCCGTGGTCGACTCGTGGCGTCGCTCCGCTCGAACCCCGTAGCGCTCGTCTCCCTCATCGTGATGGTGGCGATCCTCGTGGCGGCGGTGGCGGCACCCTACCTCGCACCCTACGATCCCGCCGCGCAGAGTCTCCGCCTGCGGCTGCGCCCGCCGGCGTGGCTGCCGGGCGGGGAGCCCGGGTACCTCCTGGGGACGGATGCGCTCGGCCGAGACATGCTCACGCGCATCCTCTACGGGGCGCGCGTGTCGATCCTCGTGGGTGTGCTGGCCGTCGCCATCCAGACGCTCATCGGCGTCGGCGTCGGGCTCATCGCCGGATTCTACGGTGGGGCGATCGACAACGTGTTCATGCGAATCGCGGACGTGCAGCAGGCAATCCCATTTCTCGTGCTGGTGGTGGCGGTCGCCGCCGTGCTCGGGCCGAGTTTCGTGAACACCGTCCTGATCCTCGGTGTCACCGGCTGGGTGACCTACGGGCGCGTGGTGCGAGCCCAGGTGCTCAGCCTCGTGCAGCAAGAGTACGTGACGGCGTCGCGGGCACTCGGAGGGAGGGACTGGAGGATCATGCTGCTGCATTTGCTACCGAATCTCGTAGCTCCGATCACCGTGGTCGCAACGCTCACGATCTCCGCGATGATCCTCATCGAGGCGTCTCTCAGCTTCCTCGGCCTCGGCGTCCCCCCTCCGACACCGACGTGGGGCGGCATGGTCGCCGATGGGCGGAACTACCTCGTCACGGCGTGGTGGGTGAGCGTGTTCCCGGGCTGCGCCATCTTCGTCACGGTACTCGTCATCAACCTCGTGGGCGACTGGCTCCGCGAGGCGCTCGACCCGACGCTACGACGGGGTTGACGCGGCGCGTGCCGTCTGCTGTTTGACGGCCCCCCGCTCGTTCCGGGCGTACGCTCAACGCCGCACGAACCCATCCTGGAGTTGCTCGTCGCTACGATGCCCTAGCCGATCATGGAGGTCCTCTTGAACGCTCGTAGACTCTTCACTGCCAGCCTCGTACTGATCTCCGCCACCTTCCTCGGATTCGCGGCGGCTCAGGCGCCTGAAGGTCGTATCGTGATCGCGCAAGGAACGGACGCCGCCTCACTCGATCCGCAGCTGCAGAACGACGCGTTCAGCACCTCGATTCTCGCGAACGTCTTCGACACGCTCATCTACCGCAATGCCGACCTCGGGCTCGAGCCCGGCCTCGCGACGTCGTGGGAACTCCTCGACGATACGACGTGGCGCGTCACGCTTCGCGAGGGCGTGACCTTTCACGACGGCGAGCCGTTCTCGGCCGAAGACGTGAAGTTCAGCCTCGAACGGCCGCTCGCTGCCGACTTCGGATCGCCCTTGGCAGGTCGGTTCGCAATCATCGCCGGCGTCGACATCGTCGACGAGTTCACGGTCGACGTGCGGACCACCTCGCCCTACCCGCTCTTGCCCGCCCGTCTGAGCGAGTGGTTCATGCTGTCGAAGGTGTACGTCGAAGCGACGGATCAAGCGACGCTCTCGATCAACCCTGTCGGCACCGGCGCGTACGAGTTCGTAGAGTGGGTCAAGGACGAGCGCCTGGTGTTGCGCGCGAACGAGGGTTATTGGCGCGGCACGCCCAGCATCCTCGACGTCACGTTCCGCCCCATTCCCGAGCTCTCGACGCGCGTCGCTGCGTTGCAGTCGGGCGATGTGGACCTCATCACCAACGTGCCTGCCTTCCGCCAGGCTGAGGTCGACGGCAACGCGAACCTCGACGTGCGCACGGTTCCGAGCACGTTCTTCCAGTACGTCGCGCTCGACGGCACGAAGAACCCGGTGCTCGATGACGTGCGTGTCAGGCAAGCGATCCAGTACGCGACCAATGTCGAGGAGATCGTCGAATTCCTGTTCGATGGTGCCGCCGAGCGCATTGCGGTACCGCTCGCGTTCGGGACCTTCGGGCTCGACGAGTCGATCGAGCCGTACCCGTACGACCCGGAGCGGGCGCGCGAACTTCTGGCCGAGGCCGGGTATCCCGATGGCATCCGCTTCGCGATGGACGCGCCCGTCGGGCGCTACGCGCAAGACAAGGAGACCGCCGAGGCGCTCGTCGGTCAGTGGTCCGAGGTGGGGATCGAC
Source organism: Trueperaceae bacterium (assembly GCA_013697735.1). Lineage (GTDB taxonomy): Bacteria > Deinococcota > Deinococci > Deinococcales > Trueperaceae > SKWV01. The sequence continues at coordinate 7,683 of JACCWH010000017.1, forward strand.
GTCGACTTGAACATCAACGAGTGGAGCGTGCAGCTGACGAAGTATCGTGCGGGCACCGAACTCACCGACTCGCACTTCATGGGGTGGGGCACCAGCACGTTCGATGCCGACGACGTCTTCTTCGGAGGCTTCGTAAACCAGCCGACGAAGAACAACTACGAGAACCCAGAACTCAGCGAACTCGTACTGCAAGCACGCACGTCGCTGGATCCGGCCGAGCGCGAAGCCCTGTACGGTGAGGCGCAGCGGATCCTCTACGAGGACGTTCCGTGGATCACGCTCTTCCAGCAGGTCGACATCTACGGCGTCCGTGACGATCTCGATTGGCAGCCGCGTCCCGATCAGAAGATCGAGGTGTTCACCATCAGCCGTACTCGCTGACGGCGCTTCCGTACGACATCCTGTTCCGGCGGCACCCCACGATGGGTGCCGTCGGCCTCTGAGGTGAGCGTGTCCGAGTCCTTGCCAATCCTCTATAGCTCGGCGCGCTCGCCGCACTGCTTCAAGGTCTCCCTGGTGTTGCACGAACTCGGAGTGGACTTCGATCGGGTCGAGGTCGATCTGCGGGCAAAGGAGCAGAAGACGCCGGCCTTCCTCGCGCTCAACCCCCTCGGGCAGGTCCCCGTCTACCGTGACGACGCAGGTGTGCACATCGACTCGCTCGTGATCATGCGCCACCTCGATGCGCGCCGCGGACCGTCACGTCTGTTCCCTCACGATGAGGTCGCGCTGGAGGAGGTACTGCGGTGGATCGATGTCTCGAGCACCGCCATGCGTGACGTGAGCCACCAGCTCTACTGGCAGCTGATCGAGCCGCCCGGAGGTGGACCCGATCCCCAGATCGTGGCGCAAGGACGGCAGGAAGGGATGGAGCTTCTCGCCACCGTCGAGAGCGCACTGAGCCGCGGAGACGGCTGGATGACCGGAACCTTCGGTGCCGGTGATCTCAGCGTGTTCGCCTGGCTCTACGGGTTCCGCCGCTTCGACCTGCCCACCTCATGGGAAGCGTTTCCCCACCTGCGGACATGGCTCGATAGGGTGTCTGCACGACCATCGTTCGCAGCGTCGTACGGACGTGTGGGACGACCGTTCGATCGTGGCGGTCGAGCGGCGAATCGAGCCTCCCAGCAATGACCGAAGGTAGCGCGTCCATGCGTCGCCTGCGCCGCGCCATGAGCACGATGCGCGAACGCCTGCACATCCTCGATGCCCGCGCCCCGGGCGACGCCACACAGACCGTGATCGCTCGGCTCGGTCGACTCGAGGCGTCGACGCTCGCGTCGTGGGGCACGATGTCGGCGGGTGGCATGGTCTGCCACCTCACCGACACCTTCCGCATCATGTACGGGGAGCGGTCGCTCACCCTCGCCGACACGCTCCACACCAGGCGTGGCATTCGACGCTCGGTCGTCAAGTGGATTGCGCTCTACGTGCCCGTCCGATGGCCCCACGGGTTGAAGACGCTGTCTCAGGTCGATCAAGATCGCGACGGCACCACGCCGGGGGACTTCGAATCTGACCGCGACGAACTCGTCGGGTTCATCGAGCGCGTGGCTGGCGGGGATCTCCCGAGCGACCTCGAGCATCCCTACCTTGGACGCCTCTCGGCGTGGGAGTGGCGGCGGTGGGCGTACGTGCACGTCGACCACCACGCACGGCAGTTCCGACTCTGAGGCGACGTGGTGGGGTGGGCGCGAGGCGAACACTGTTCGTTGGCTACGCTGGTGAAGAAATACCAGGATTGAGGTCCTGGGACGCTGGTTATCGCGTGTCCGCAGGACCTGCTACGCCGAGGCGTAGTCTCACAAGCCCGCATAGCGGGATCACGATCATCATGCGCGAAGTTCAGACGGGTGGAGTGCTACGAGGACACCTCTTCGTATCGCCAGGAGGTCCAACTTGGTGACGCTGTGCGTCACATACTGCCTTCTTCCCAGTGCGTCCTGTCCATTCAAGTATCGGTCTAGCCTGGCACACGCAACGGTAGTCAGCATGTCGCATTTGGCCCACGTGGTTTCGCCCCTCATGCGTGTCGGACGCGATGACGCGCTGAGTGGATGATGGAAGCCCGTCACCGGGTCGGGGGCGCGTAATCACGAGGCACGATACCCGAGGCCATGTTGGCGCGGACGGCAGTCCACAGCGGGGATTGGCTGTGGTTTGGCTGTCAACCGACTCCTCCGATTCGGCTAGAAGAGACCCCCCGGCGACTTCACCGAGGGGTTATTCTTCCGTCTCTGGCGGAGAGGGTGGGATTCGAACCCACGAAACGGTGTGACCCGTTTACCCGCTTTCCAGGCGAGCTCCTTCAACCACTCGGACACCTCTCCAGGCGGCGTCGGGCGCGGCGGCTGCGCGCAGGACGCGTGGTGAGAGTATCACGCCTTGGCGGAACGATCCCCTGTCCGCGGCGCGACGCCGTGTGCCGATGCCCGACCTACAATGAGATGCATGTTCGTGTCGGGCACCCGCGTCCGGGGCGTGCGACGAGTCCACCAGGAGGTTCCATGCTGCGCGATCGTGTCGTTTCACTCGCAACGCCCGAGGCCGTCGAGAGTTTCCTCGCGGACAACCCCAACAGCGCGATCTTCAAGGCCGGCACCTGCCACAAGACGATGCAGGGCTTTGGGTTCGTGCAGGAGCAACTCGAGGCGCGCGAAGATCTCAAGATCGGCATCATTCGCGTGGTCGAGCAACGTGCGGCGAGCAATCTCGTCGCGGAGCGGACGAACATCGTGCATCACTCGCCGCAGCTGATCCTCTTCAAGGATGGCGAGGCGGTCTTCGACCTCGACAACTGGAGCATCACGCCCGAAGCGCTGCAGGTCGGTTTTGCCAAGTTGCCCGCGGGCGCGGCGAGCGTGAGTGCCGGTGCCTCCGATCGCACGGATCTTGCGCCGTACCTGCAGGTGCTCGACCAGTACCTATCCGGCGTGATCGACGACCGGCGCTTCGAGTACGTCTACACGACCATGTTCCGCGACGACGCCTCGCTGCGCCCGCGTGACGAGGTCGAAGTGCTCAACTCGATCTTCGGCGACGTCGACAAGCACATTCAGATGCACGCGATGATGGCAGGCCGTTCTCAAGACACCGCCGTGCGCGAGCGCGCGGAGCGGGCGTACCAAGCGCTCCGCGCGATGTCGGGTCAGACGCCGCAGCACGCCTGAACTTCGTGGGACCGCGCGACTCCGGCTCGGGCG
>JACCWH010000060.1 GCA_013697735.1 Trueperaceae bacterium
CCCACGTAGGCCAGGCGGCGCTCCTCCTCCAGGCCGCCCTCGTCCAGCGCGCGGGAGTGGGGGAAGACGCCCTCCTCGCAGCCCAGGATGAAGACCACGGGGTACTCGAGGCCCTTGGCGTTGTGCAGGGTCATGAGGGTCACCATGCCGTCGTCGTCGCGCCGCGTGTCCGCGTCGGCGACCAGGCTGATCTGCGAGAGGAAGGCGTCCAGGCCCGCGTCGTCCCCATCGTTGGTCGCGTCGTGCTCCCGTGTGACCTCCACGAGCTCCTCGAGGTTCTCGATGCGCCCGCGGGCCTCGATGGTGCGCTCGTTCTCCAGCGCCTCGAGGTAGCGGGTCTCGCCCAGCACCGCCTCGAGCAGGTCGGCCACGGGACCGCCGCCCTCCGCGCGCCGGCGCAGCCCGGCCATGGTGTCCATGAACCGCCCGATCGCCCGCACCGCGGCGCTGCCCAGCCCGGGCACCGAGCTCGGGTCGCTCGCGGCGTCCCACACCGCCACGTCGGTCGTCTGGGCGTGGGAGAGCACGCGCTGCAGCGAGGTCTGCCCGATCCCCCGCCTGGGCGAGCTGACGATGCGCTGGAAGCAGATCGCGTCGGCGGGATTGGCCAGCACTGTGAGGTAGGCGATCGCGTCCTTGATCTCCGCGCGCTCGTAGAACTTCGTGCCGCCGATGACCTGGTAGGCCAGCTCGCGGCGCACCAGCGTGTCCTCCAGCACCCGCGACTGCGCGTTGGTGCGGTAGAAGACGGCCACCTCCGAGCGCGCGACGCCCTCCTCGTCGAGCAGCCGCTCGATCTCCCCCACCACGTAGCGCGCCTCGGCGTGCTCGTCGTCCAGCTCGCGGAGCCTCAGCGGCTCACCCGTCCCGAGGTCCGTCCACAGCGACTTGCTCATCCGTCCCCGGTTGTGGGAGATCACCGCGTTCGCGGCATCCAGGATGCTCTGCGTCGAGCGGTAGTTCTGCTCCAGGCGGACGACGTGGGCATCCGGGTAGTGGTCCTGGAAATTCAGGATGTTCGTGACGTCGGCGCCGCGGAAGCCGTACACCGAGTTGTGGGTGACGATGCCCTCGGCGACGAAGTTGTGCGTGCCCTCGACGTCGATGTCGTAGACCGGGCGATTGATAGTGACCCGCTCAACCGAGTCGACGACGTCGTAGCCGCCGGTCCCATCGAACATCGCCATACCGGGACGGATGTTGCCCGCCGTGCGGAAGGGCAAGGAGTTCCCACTCGGCCGGCCCGGATCGTTTCGACCGAAGCGGGCAACGCAGTGCAGGGTGCCGTCCAGGCGATCGCAGATGCGCTCGGCGAGGTCCAGTGCTGCGCCGGTGTTCGCGAAGCACGACTCGTACCGCCATCCCCGAGAACCGCGTCGCGCCGGGCGGACCGAGAGTCCGAGGTCCTCGAGGGCCTTCCGGCCCTCATCGTCGTAGCCGAACAGCGAGAGGCGGTGCATCGGACGGCGGCCTCGGCGGTCGCCACAGAGGGTCACGACCACGTTTCGACGCCTGCCGATGTAGCTCTGCGCGCGGTGGTGGGGCTGGCAGGCGTCGAGGCCGGCGGCTGACAGGAGAGCCAGGCCGCCCTTTTCGCTGTCGACGCTGGCGAAGACCCGGTCGAGCAGCGCCTGCTCGCCCACGAGGGTGTTCACACTCGTGCTCTTGCGAGCGACGAACGGCAGCGTGGGCACCCCGAAGCGCAGCGCGAGGACCGCTTCCTCCGCGCGAGCGTCGCCCTCTCGATCGTGGGCCGAGACGACCCAGGCGCCGTCGGCATGCTCCTGCACGCTGCGCTGGATGACGCCAATACGCGCCTTCTTCTGGGCGTCGGTGTAGGTCCGCGTGGTCCCGACGCGACACCCCACGCCTTGCTTCCACATCAGATACGTCATGTGCTGTTGTGGCGTCACGCCGAGCTTGAAGCCCGCGAAGTGGGTGTGCTCGGGCGTGGAGACGATCGTGCGACCGCTGCGCAGAGTGATCGCGATGCCATCGGTCCGGTGGCTGCTGAAGGCCCGTTGGACCCGGGCGGGGCGGAAGTCTCCGCTGCCGTAGCACGACAGGACATCGTCGCCCTCGTGCACCTTCTCGATCGGCCTTGTTGACCCGTCGCCCATCGTGATCCGTGTGCCCTCGACGAGGCACTGATCGTCGTCGCCCACGACCGCCAGGTTGCGAGGCTCCTCGCTGGTCAGGAGCTGGAGCCAGCGGTACTGGGCGTGGTTGGTGTCCTGGTACTCGTCGACGAGGACGTGGCGAAAGGCGGTGGCGTAGCGGTCGCGGACCTCCTGGAAGAGCTCGAGGACGTTGACCGCGCGGACGAGGAGGTCGTCGAAGTCCATCGCGTTCATGCGCAGGAGCTCGCGCTCGTAGAGGTCGAAGGCGTCGGCGACCGTCTGCTCGAAGTATCCGTCGACCATCCGGCGGTAGGTGTCGGCGTCGCGCAACTTGTTCTTGGCGTCGGAGATCTGGTGCAGGATGGCGTTGGGGGTGAAGCGCTTGGTGTCCACGCCCAGGTCGTCGAGGCACTGCTTGAGCAGGCGCCGCGCGTCGGCCTGGTCGTAGATCGTGAACTGGCGGGTGTAGCCCAGGCGAGGGGCCTCGGCGCGCAGCATGCGCGTGCAGGCGGCGTGGAAGGTCATGAGCCACATGGCGCGGGTGCGCCGGCCCATCAGCGCCTCGACGCGCTCGCGCATCTCCTGTGCGGCCTTGTTCGTGAACGTGATCGCGAGGATCTCGCCCGCGCGCGCCCGCCGCGTGTGGATGAGGTGCGCGACGCGGTGCGTGAGCACGCGCGTCTTGCCCGACCCGGCGCCGGCGAGGATCAGCAGGGGCCCGTCGCCGTGCACGACCGCCTCGCGCTGCGGCGCGTTGAGTCCCTCGAGCAGGCGCTCGATGCGGTCCTGGTCGAAACTGTCCGGCATCCGCCCCTGAGGATATGTGCGCCGGCGGCGGCTCGGGCGGTGAGCGGTGACTGTTCGACTGCCGTGGGACGGCATTTCCGGGTGAACGGGGATTCGTGGCAAGATGTCGCCCGTGAGAGGCTCTTGCGGTTCCGTGCGCCGTATCGCAACGGTCGGGTTCGTCCTGCTGGCCGGCCCGTGGGCGGGGGCGCCGGCGGTGGCGCAGGAT
>JACCWH010000079.1 GCA_013697735.1 Trueperaceae bacterium
CTCAACCTCTTCCTCGCGGGCGAGATCGACCTGTTCGGACCGCGCAACCTCGACGACATCGGCGTGATCAACGTCGCCATCCAGAACCAGGACATCGACGCGACCGTCATCGAAGGCTACGGCGGCGCCGGTTCGAGCCAGTTCATCGTCTTCAACTGGAACCTGGAGTCGAACCCGTTCCTGCAGAACGTCTTCCGCAACGCCGACTTCCGACGCGCGATGAACCACCTGGTCGATCGTGACACCATCATCGACCTGGTCTACTCGGGCGCCGCAGAGCCGATGCACACCGGCGTCTACCTGCCCAACGACTTCTGGCTCGACGATAGCGTCACCACCTACGACTTCGATCCCGAACGCGCCAGCGAGCTCCTCGCCCGTGCCGGCTTCTCCCGCCGCGGCGGCGACGGCATCCTCGTCGACGCCGAGGGGCGCCGCCTCTCCTTCCGTCTCGCCACGAACGCCGGCAACAACCAGCGCGAGCAGATCATCCAGATCTTCGCCGACACGGTACGCGACGTAGGCGTCGACGTCCAGACCGAGCCGCTCGACTTCTCGCTCCTCGTCGACCAGCTCCTCTCCTCGGGCGACGACCGCCCCTTCGAAGCGATGCTGATCGGCCTCACGGGCGGCAACCGAGTCTGGCCGTTCGGTGAATCCGTGTACGCCTGCGCAGGCTTCCTCCACGGCTTCAACACAAGCGGCTCGTGCATCACGCCGCAAGAGACGCTCATCGACCAGCTGATCAAGCAGGGCATCCGCACGCTCGACACGGACGCCGCCCGCGAGATCGGCGTGGAGATCCAGCAGCTCGAGGCCGAGCAGGCCGGCACGCTCTTCACCGTCAGCCCGCTCCTCCACGTCGCCTGGACGAACCGGGTCGCTGGCGAGCACCCGCTCGAGTTGATGGGCGCCTTCACGGGCACCCGCCAGCTCGAACTGACGCACATTCGCTGAGCCTCGGCTCGATAGGGCAATGCTGCGCACCACGACACGAGGGTGGCCCGCTCCGGCGGGCCATCCGAGCGCCGGACTCCTATTTCGCGACCCCCGCACGACCGGCGACAGACCGTATGTGCCTCTATGCGCCTGACCCCTGGGGAGGTCGATCTTGCTCCCGTACATCATTCGTCGGTTCTTTCACTTGATACCGACCTTCATCGGCGCCACGCTGCTCGCGTTCCTCGTGTCGCAGCTCGTTCCAGGCGACTTCGTCACCCAGCGGGCCCTGGAGCCGAACGTCCGCCAGGAGACGATCGACAGGATGCGCTCGCAGTTCGCGCTCGACCAGCCGATCCTCGTCCAGTACGTCCGGTGGATGGGGAACCTGGCGCAGGGCAATCTCGGTATGTCGTTCTCGAGCAACCAGCCGGTGATGAACGTGATCCGCCGTCCCGTCCAGAACTCGATCTATCTTGCGCTCTTCGCCGTGGTGCTCCTCTACGTGATGGCCATCCCGCTGGGCGTCTTCGCCGCCGTGCGGCAGTACACGTTCGGAGACCAGGCGGTGTCGGCCTTCTCCTACTTCGGCCTCGCGATCCCCAACTTCTTCTTCGCCCAGGTCCTGATCCTGTGCATCTTTCTCTTTCGCGGCTTCACGCGCGAGCAGTTCGGCTATACGCAGCTCGTCTTCCCCGTGGCGGGCATGACGAGCAACGGCTGGGAGACCTTCACGCCCTGGCGCCAGTTCTGGGACATCATGTGGCACATGATCATCCCGGGGTTCGTGGTCGCCACCAGCGGCATCGCGGGTTTCACGCGCGTGCTCCGCGGGCAGATGATCGAGTACCTCGGCTCGGATTTCATCCGCACGGCGCGCGCGAAGGGACTCGGTGACCGCTCCGTCACCTACAAGCATGCCTTGCGTCCGGCGGTCATCCCGTTCGTCGCCGGCATCGGGGGCATCCTCCCGTCGCTCCTCGGCGGCGCCGGCCTCGTCGAGATCGTGATGGCGTGGCCCGGGATCGTGCCGCGCCTCCTCGATGCGATCACGCGGCAAGACATCTACGTGGTGCTCGGCCTCGTGGTCATCACGTCGTTGTTGCTGATGATCGGCAACCTCATCTCCGACATCCTGCTCGCCGTCGTCGATCCCAGGATCCGGTTCACGTGAGGGGGCGAGGCGCATGAGCGATCGCTCGCGCGACGACGCGGCGGTTCGGGATCCGGCGCCACCGGTCGCAGCCACCGTCGGGGCGTCGGCCTCCAAAGGTCAGGCTCGCATCGTCTGGGAGCAGTTCAAACGGCACAACGTCGCCATCTTCGGACTCGGCGTGTTGGTCGTCATGTACCTCATGGCCGCATTCGCCGGCTTCATCGCCCCCTACGGCATGAACGAGTACCGGCGCTCCCCGTCGGCGGCGTTCGTACCGCCGATGCAGGTCCACTGGATCGATCCCGAGACGGGGGGCCTCACGCGCCCGTTCATCTACAACTACGCCTCCGGTCGCGACCCCGTGACGCGGCAGCAGGTCTGGCTCGAGGAGATCGATGGGCCCCGCTACCCCATCGAGTTCTTCGTCCGCCGCCCCAACCAGCCGTACAAGATCCTCGGGATCTTCCGGAGCGACCTCCGTCTCTTCGGCGTCGAGGAACCCGCGCGCGTCTTCCTCTGGGGGACCAACAACCTCGGCAAGGACCTCTTCTCCCGCGTGATGTACGGTGCCCAGGTCTCACTCACGATCGGGGTGCTCGCCGTCTGGGTCTCGCTCGTACTCGGTCTTGTGCTGGGGGTGATCGCGGGCTTCTACGGCGGCCTCATGGATGACTTCATCATGCGGCTCGTCGAGGTGTTCGACGCGATCCCCGGGCTCTTCTTGCTCATCGTGCTGGCGACGCTCCTCAAGGACCCAAGGAATCCGCTCGCCCAACTCTTCGGGCTCCAGATGACGTCGGCGCAGACGTTCCTCATGATCGTCGTGGTACTCGGGCTCGTCGGCTGGGGCGGCATAGCCCGCACCATCCGGAGCCTGGTCTTCTCGTTGCGCGAGATGGATTACGCCGCCGCCGCGAAGGCCCTCGGCGCGAGCGAGTCGCGCGTCATGTTCCGCCATCTCCTGCCGGGTACGGCCTCGTACGTGATGGTGGTGCTCACGCTCGCGATCCCGGGCTTCATCCTCGCCGAGGTCGGCCTGTCGTTCTTGGGGCTCGGACCGTCGGAACTCGACTCCTCGAGCTGGGGCATCCTGCTGCGCGACGCCAC
>JACCWH010000011.1 GCA_013697735.1 Trueperaceae bacterium
CGCTCGCCGACGAGTTCGGCGCGGCGCTCAGGGGTGGCCGCGGCCGCCGCGCGACGCTCGAGCGACGTCGCCGCGTCAGCGATCTCAAGGGGCGGCTCGCCCAGCTGCTCGCTCAGGATGTCGGCGCCGCCCGCGCGCTCGACGACGCCGTCGCCGCCGTCGCTGGCCGCGCCGGTGAACCGCGATCGTTCGACGAGCTCCATGGGCTGCTCGAGCGGCAGTCGTACCGGCTCGCGTACTGGCGCGTCGCGGCGCATGACATCAACTATCGGCGCTTCTTCGACGTCAGCGACCTCGCCGGCCTCCGGATGGAGGGAACGGATCTGTTCGAGGCGAGCCACACGCTGATCGGCCGCCTCATCGCCGAGGGGAAGCTCGATGGGCTGCGGCTCGATCACGTCGATGGGCTCCGCGACCCCAAGGGGTACCTCGAGCGCCTCCAGCGACTGGCGCAGCGCTCGCGTGCGGACGGCGATGGGCGCGATGAAGCTGCGGCGCACGGACCGCGGCCACTCTATGTGGTGGTGGAGAAGATCCTGGCGCGGCACGAGTCGCTCCGCAGCGACTGGGCGGCCAGCGGGACGACCGGGTACGAGTTCCTCGCCGACGTCAACGGCGTGCAGGTGGACCCGGCCGGCGAACGGTCGCTCACGCGGACGTACGCCCGACTGGCGAATGGCGAGACCGACCTCGAGGCGATGATCGTCGAGGCGAAGCATGAGATCATGCGCGAATCGCTGGCGAGCGAGCTGAACGTCCTGGCGAACGCCTTCAGCCGGCTGGCGAAGCAGCACCGCATCAGTCGCGACTACACGCTGCTGGCGTTCCGCGAAGCGCTCACCGACGTGGTCGCGCACTTCCCCGTCTACCGCACCTACGTGACCGAACGCTCCACGACGAGCGAGGATCGGCGCGACATCGACTGGGCGGTGGCGCACGCGCGACGAGCGGCCCGCACGCCCGACACCTCGATCTACGATTTCGTGCGCAACGTGCTGACGCTCGACCTCATCAGCGACGACCGGCGCTTCCGGCGGCGCGACGTCGTCGACGCCGCCGCGAAGTTCCAGCAGTACACCGGACCGGTGACGGCGAAGGCGGTCGAGGACACGACCTTCTACCGGTACGTACGGCTGGTGTCGCTGAACGAGGTCGGGAGCGAGCCCGATCCCTTCGGGACCTCCCCGGCGGCGTTCCACGAGGCGAACCGACGTCGCCAACGGAGCCACCCGCACGCGATGCTGGCGACCGCCACGCACGATCACAAGCGCGGTGAGGACGTGCGCGCCCGCCTGAACGTCCTGAGCGAGGTGCCGCAGTCGTGGAGCCGCCACGTCCAGCGCTGGATGGGCTGGAACCGACGCAAGCGCAGTACCGTCGACGGCAGCGCGGCGCCCAGCCGGAGCGACGAGTACCTCTTCTACCAAACGGTGATCGGCGCCTGGCCACTCGACGCGGTCGCACCCGACTTCGGTGTCGACGCCTTCGCCGAGCGCGTCGATGTCTACATGCGCAAGGCGATGCGCGAGGCCAAGCGCCAGACCAGCTGGGTGGCGCCCAACGAGGAGTACGAGCGGGCGGTGTCGTCGTTCGTGAAGCGCTGCCTCGACGTCGAGCTGAGCCGGCCGTTCGTCGAGGCCGTCTCCTCGTTCGCGCACGAGATCGCGCCGGCAGGCGCAGTGAACGGTTTGTCGCAGATCGCGCTCAAGCTCGCGAGCCCTGGCGTTCCCGACACCTACCAGGGGACCGAGCTCTGGGACTTCAGCCTCGTAGACCCCGACAACCGCCAGAGCGTCGACTACGCGCTGCGGCGCGCGTACCTCGACGCCCCCACGGCCGCGAGCGAGCTGCTCGACTCATGGCGCGACGGACGTATCAAGGCGTGGCTCATCGAGCGGATGCTGGCAGTGCGCAGGGGCGATCCCGAGCTCTTCACGCTCGGGGCGTACGTGCCGCTGGCTGCAGATGGGCCGCATGCGCAGCGAGTCATCTCCCTCGCGCGGCGCCACGAGGAACGGACGCTCATCGTGGTCGCTCCGAGGCTGGTATGGCCGCTGCTCGGAGACGAGGAGCGGCCACTGCCGCGGGGCTGGGGGGCGACGCGGGTGGTGGTGCCCGAGGAGTTGGCGGAGCGCACCTTCGTCGACGTGCTGTCGGGGCGACAGCGTGCGGTTGGAGCCGGCGGCGCGCTGGTGGTCGGGGAGTGCTTGTCGGAGTTGCCGGTGGCCGTGCTGGTGGCTGCGAGCGAGCGCACCTGAGTACGTCACTCCGCCGGGCAGGTCCCCCAGACGGGCTGTGGCAGGATCCATGAGATGGCGCCGTCGGAGAAAAAATCGGGCCTCGTCGGGATGATGGCGACGCACCAGCGCGACAGGTCCCGATTGAACGAAACGGCACCCCTGAACATCGCGTTCATGTGGGCCACGTTCGAGACGTCCCAGGAGCCGACGTCGTGATCGAACGACTCTGCGAACTCGAACATGCCCTCCATCCTGGTTACGTTCGAGACGTCCCAGCCGCCGATGTCTTGGTGGAATGCGTACGCGCCGTGGAACATGCCGAACATGTCGGTCACGCTGGAGACGTCCCAGCCTCCGATGTCTTGATCGAAGGCGTGACTCTGCCAGAACATGCTCACCATCGCCGTCACGTTCGAGACGTCCCAGGCGCCGATGTCTCGGTCGAAGGTTTCGGCGTGCTGGAACATAAAGCTCATGTCGACCACGCTCGACGTATCCCAGGCGCCGAGGTCCTGATCGAACTCGTAGGCGTCGGAGAACATGCCGCTCATGGTCTCGACGCGCGACACGTCCCACGCGCCGATGGCACGATCGAACGCCCGCGCGTAGGAGAACATGGACCGCATGTCGGTGACGCCGGAGACGTCCCAGTCGGCGAGATCCTGATCGAACGCCGTCGTCCACGCGAACATCTCACTCATGTCGGTGACACTCGACACGTCCCACGATCCGATGGCCTTATTGAAGGCACTCAGTCGAAACATGCCTCGCATGTCGGTGACGCTCGAGACGTCCCACGCGCCGATCGGGTGGTCGAACCGTGTGCGCGTGAACATCTTGCTCATGTCCGTCACGTTCGAGACGTCCCACGCGCCGATGGGCTTGTCGAAGCTGGACGCTCCGGAGAACATGCCGCTCATGGTGGTGACGTTGGAAACGTCCCATGCGCCGATGGGCTCGTCGAAGCGCGACGCGTTGGCGAACATGTTGCTCGTGTCCACGACCATCGCCGGTAGGTCGGATGGGATTGCCGTCAGGTGCTCGGCGCCGCGGAATCCGCCCGCGAGACTAACGAGGCCGACATCGCCCCACGCAGCGACGCCGGTGATCATGTGCGACGACGGATGCGCGTCGCCCTCGCACTCGATGAATTCGTCATCGTCGAAACAGAGGTGATCCCGGCCGAACCGCTCGACGCTCCCGTAGAGCGCGATGGTCTTGGTGCCCTCCGCGGCGTACGTGTGCTCGGGGTAGGGAGCATCGGACTCGGTGACGACACCGTCACCCCAATCGACCGTGACGTCGACGGCTCCCGAGAGGGGGAGGACGACCGTCGTGCCGCGAGCGAGTCGCGTGTCGACGTCGAGGAGCATGGGCGCGGTCGCAATCACTTCGATCGTCACACTGTCGCTCTTGCTCGGATCGAAGGAGCTGGTAGCGGTGATCGTGGTGGTGCCGCTCGCGACGCCCGTGACGTGCGCGGTGCTCCGCCCCGCCCCGGAGCCCACGCTCGAGGCGCTCACGATCGCGACACTGGGATCACTGCTGCTCCACACCACCTCCGAACTGGCACCATCGACGCTCACGACGGCCGCGGCGTACGCCTGTGTCGAACCCACCGCGAGGGATCGCGCACTCTCTTCGATCGTCACGCTCTCGACGGCAGGGTTCGCGCCGATACCGCCGGGAGCCGAACATCCGGCCGCGAAGAGGAGGCTCATCAGGGCGAACTGGATTGACGGTCGCCAGCGGTCAGGCATGCGCAATCACCTCGAATATGACGTCGAGTCTACGCCGACGTCGGCCGACTCCTCGCCTCGCCTGCACACGATCGCAGCGGTGCGAGGTGAGAGGTGCGAGGTGCGAACCGGCTCCGCAGTGTGGTCGTCGGTCGTCAGTAGAACGTCACGAGGTCCTTCGCGCCCTCGATCCGGTAGAGGTCACCCACCGCCGATCTCACGTCAGGCGGTCTGCGAGCAACTCCTCGAGCTGGAACGTGTGCCGGAGCGGGTGGACGACGGCGTGCTCGAGGACCCCTTCGATCGTCGAGGAGACGCCCCAGACCGGGTACGTGCGGTCGCCAAAGCGCTCCTCGGGGACGTCGGCGAGCGGCGTACGCCAGCGCTCCAGGACGTGCTCGAGATAGGCGTCGGCACCCTCCGCGATCGCCTCGGCTTCCGGTGGCTCCTCGATGGCGGGATCGGGCAACCCGAGCTGCTCGCTGGTCCAGACCAGGTATCGGCCTGCGGCGCGCAGGACGTGGCGGAGGAGCGCGGCTCGGGAGGCATAATCCTCGTCCGGCGTCTCCGGCAGCGCGATATCGGCGGCATCGGCGTCGTGCCAGATGCGCAGGAAATGCCGCATGTGGCGCTCGTGCAGGATCACCAGCGCGCGAGCGCCACGGTATCGGTAGCCGTCCGGGAGCGTATCCATGCCGAGAGGGTACACGCTTCGGAC
>JACCWH010000095.1 GCA_013697735.1 Trueperaceae bacterium
GGCGCCGGCGCCGACGGAGAGATCGAGCGCGTACTGCTCCTTGAGCGCTTCGTCTGATCCGCCGAATTCGAGGATCTCGACCGTGACGCCTGGATTGCGTGACTCGAACTCCGGGATGACGTACTCACGGAGCCACTGGACCTGCAGATCGTTGACGCCGCCGGTGACCATACGGGCGGTGATGGTGAGGTTCTGGGCGAGCGCGGGTGCGCTCACGAGTGCGATCAGGAGGGTGAGTGCGAGGGCCCTGAGGCCGCTGCGGGTGCGGATGGACGTCGTCATAGTGTTCTCCCATGCAAACCGTGTGGTGCGAATCGTCGAGCGAGCCATGGTGGTCGACCGGTTCAGGTCAGGGTTCGGCCTCCTTCCGCGCCCGTACGAGCTCGAGCGTGAGCACGCCGGCGGGACGCAGCGATACGTCGATGCCGCCGGCGTCGTGATCGAGACGCGCCTCGCGCGTCCCGTCGAGGCGCACGAGGTGGACCTCGTGCAGGGGGTGGTGGAATCTGATCCTCCCCGCGACGTCGACCGGCGCCGGATTCCAGACGCGGACGATGGTGCCGCGCTCGGCGTCCTCTGGAGGAGCGTAGGCGGAGAGCGTCAGTGGCGCGTCAAGTTCGACGCCGTGCGCTTCGACGGGTCGCGCGCTGGCGAAGGCACGCGGTGGCGCCACGAACCGCTCGGCCTCGACGATCAGCGCCCCCTCCCACCAGCGGCCGGCGAACGGCACGATGGCGAGTTCGAAGCGATGCGGTCCGAGGCACTGCGCCTCCGGCGTCGGCAATGCGGGCCCCGCACCTTGAGGGCGCGAGGCGAGGTCGTCGCGCGAGAGCCACCCCACGGCGCGCAGGAGGGTGATCGACAGGTCGACGCCGTCGGCCGTAGCGTGAGCCTCGTACTCCGGGAGGCCCCGGTTGAGCACGGCCACGCCCCCGTCGTCGCCTTGCACCGCCACGAAGCGGCGCTGGTGGTTCGTTCGCGTGGGGCGTTGGAACCAGTCGGTACCGGCGGGTGGATCGACCGGGCGCTCGAGCACGTGGAAGTGTCCATCGGCCCAGACGCGATCCGCGTGCGTGCGGGTGGCGATCCGGAGCCGGAGCCGGTGATCGGAGGCGTGGTTGTGGAGGCGCACGCTCAGATCGAGGCGGTGCGCACCGGCGTCGAGCGCCAGCTCGAGCGCGACGTCGTGCTCGACCCGTCCGATCCGACTCCGTCGATCGTCGGCGAGCCGTTCGGGCAGGTCGAAGCGGTACTCGATACGTGCGGCGGCGTGGACCGGCCCCGTGTGGAGGGGCGTCGCCGGACCGACGGGCGCGCGGATCACGATCGGTTCGGCGCCGCCGGGATGTTCGGCGCCGCCGTGATGTTCGGCGCCGACGAGGGGGGAGAAGTCGTATTCGTCGCCGGCGTCGGCCTCGTCCACGAGGCAGAGGTCGAGCGCGTGCGCTCGACCGCTCGTGCGGTCGTGCACGACCACCGCGCCGTGGTCGTCGATCTCCACGCGCAGGGTTTCGTGTTCGAGCACGAGCAGGGAGCCGCGGCGCTCGCAGCGCACGGCGGCGGGGCCGTCGTCGCGCGTCGCCCGGGCGTGGTCGTCGGCGCGCTCACCCGTTTCGATCCGAGCGCTCGTGAGGGAGAGCGGCGGCAGGGCGGCAGCGAAGCTGAGATGAACCGTGTCGCGCGCGATCCGCACGTCCCCCGGCGCCGTGGTCGGTTGGACGTCGTACTGGATCGGCAGGGCCGCGCCATCGGGGCCGATCACGCGCAGACCCTCCGCGCTACCCGACGGCAGGACCAGCGTCGTCTCGAGGACGGCGTCCACGGCGCTCGGGAGGGGATTGAAGAGCGCCAGGTGGCGCGTGTCCGTTCGCTCCGAGCGCGGGTCGTCGCGGTGCCCGGCGATGTGGTCCACGGCTCGGCGGCAGAGGTCGTCACCCTGCTGCAGCACCTGGGCGCTGCGCGTCTCCATCTCACGGTGGACGGCGTCGACGGAGCAGCCGCAGATCGAGTCGTGCGCGTGGTTGAGGAGCAGCGTGCGCCAGGCGGAGCGCAAGAAGGCGCTCGCGTCGGGCGCGGCCTCACCGGAGGCGGCGGCGAGCGCGCTCATCGGTTCGGCGTAGCGCTCGAGGAGCGTCTCGGCGCGGTGGTTGTGCTGCTTGAGGTACATGCGCGCGGAGAGGACGCCGGCGAGGACGTGCTGATAGCGGCTGCCGCGGAACTCCCCCTGATGCGTCTCGAGGGGCGCGCCGTGGCCCCTCGCTGCGGTGACGAACTCCTCGACGTCGGCGTGCACGAAGTCGACGTGCTCGAAGGCGGCGTTCAGGTCGGCGATGATCTCGGGCACGTTCGGCTGGGGGAAGAGATGGTCGGAGCCGTTCAGCAGCAGGAGCGCTTCGCCCGTCGCGTAGGCGGCCATGCCGCCGTCGACGCGTTCGACCGACTCTCGGAGCCACCTCGGGAACTCCTCGCCGAGGTGATCGGTGCCGTGGATGACGGCGTCGGCCTGGTGCACGGCCCGCTCGGGGTCGTAGGCGTCGCCGAGTTCCCAGTCGAGGTGGCCGATCGCCGCAGCCGAGGAGTAGGTGCCGAGCAGGTGGACGGCGAAGACGCTGGCGACGCCGTCGGCAGCGCGCCATTCGAACTCACCGCGAAGACGCTCCCCTTCGTCGCCGACGCCGCGCTCGAAGACGATCGCGTCCATGCCGAAGCCGCGGACGATGAGGGGGAGCTGCGAGACGTGCCCGAAGGAGTCGGGGGTGTAGGCGACCGGCATCGGTGATCCGAAGGCGAGGCAGGTGGCGCGCCCGAGCGCCAGGTTGCGGATCAACGCCTCTGGACTCACGAGGAACTCGTCGGCGAGCACGTACCACGGCCCGATCCGGAGGCGTCCGGAGCGGACGTGCGTCTCGATGTCGCCGCGACGCTCGGGTCGGACCTCGAGGTAGTCGTCGAGGACGACGGCTTGACCGTCGAGCGTGAAGCGCCGGTAGCGCTCGTCGCGCAGCAGTTCGAGCACGCGATCGATCACGTCCACGAGCCGCGAGCGGAAGACCTGGAAGGGCTGGTACCACTCCCGGTCCCAGTGGGTGTGGGGGACGAAGTAGGCGGTTCGTTTCGATGGCGTCATCCGCTCGACTCCCGGATCACGAGCTCGTGCGTGACCATGCGCCGACCCTCGCCGCCGGTCCGTCCACCGGCGTCGATACGCGCGAGCAGGGATTCGATGGCATCCCTCCCGAGGTCGTACGCGTTCAGTTCCACGCTCGCGAGCCGTGGATTGGTGTACTGCGTCAGGTCGTCGTTGTTCATGCCGATGATGGCGACGTCTTCCGGGACGCGTAGGCCGCGTTCGTGAAGGGCCCTGAGCGACACGATCGCCAGCGGGTCGCTCACGGCCACGAGCCCGTCGAGAGCGTGGCCGGCGTCGAGGTGTGCTGCGAGCGCCGGGGCGGCTGCGTCGGGTGCGCCCGACACGTTGACCACCCTCCCGGTCACCCGGGCGTCGGCGCCGCACGCTTCGAGGAAGCCGCGGGCGCGGTCCTGCGCGAACGTGCGTGACGCGGGTCCGTTGATCAGCAGCAGCGAGCGGCGTCCCCGATCCACGAGGTGCCTCGTGGCGTCAGCGGCGACGAGGACGTTGTCGTTGTCGACGCTCGACACGCCGGGGACGGGGCTGCGCCCGAGCAGGACGTGCGGGAAACCGGCAGCGACCACGTCCTCGAGCACACCATCGTGGTCGCTGGGGTTCATGAGCACGACGCCGTCGGACCAGCGCTCGGCGACGAGTCGCTTGAGCACCGCGCGCGCCTCGCGTTCGTCGTGCGGCACGGTGAGCGTGAGGGTGTAGCCGCCGTCGCGCGCTGCGTCGTGCAGACCGCGCAAGAAACGGGTGAAGAAGCCGCTCGACATGTTGGCACCGATCGCCGGGTCGAGGAGGTGGATCGACCACGTCCGACCGCTCGAGAGCGTCCGCGCGGCGCGCATCGGGTGGTAGTCGAGGGCGTCGGCGGCGTCTACGACGCGGCGTCGCGTCTCCTGGCGCACGCGGCGGTCCTCGTTGAGCGCCAACGATGCCGTCGATACCGAGACTCCCGCGCGTCGTGCGATGTCGCGAATGGTTGCCATACCCGCTCCCCGACGCCATCGAACCGGTTCGATGGAGCGCGCACGCGCCATGCGCGGCCTCTCGATCGATCGGATCGCGTTGTGAGGAGACTCTAGCGCCGGCTCCCGAGGCTGTCAACCACGGGGAGCGTCCGCGGCGTCAGCTCGCGACGCCTGCGGAGCCGCCGCCCTCCGTCCGATGGGGTCGGCACGGATGCCCCTCGCGGTACGAGCGCTCGGCAGCCTCACATGCGGCCAGGACGCGTAGGCCCTGGGCGATCCCGGGATCTGGCGCCCGCCCCGCGCGCACGGCGGCGAAGAAGGCGCTGAGCTCGCCGCGGTAGGCCTCCGCGAAGCGTTCGAGGAACCAGGGCACGTGCGCCCGCTCGATACGATCGTCGCGAAAGAGCGTGAGCGAGTCGAGGGCGTCGTCGCGAACCACGCCCTTTCCCCCCGATCCGCCGACCTCGAGGACCGTCTCGTAGCCGTACCCCGTTCGGAGCCGGTTCTCGATCACGCCGAGGGCCCCGGAGGCGAAGCGCAGCGTGATGATGGTGGTGTCGGGCTTGCCGATGTCGGCGAACCGCGCGTCCGTCATCGACGCCCCCAGCGTAGCGACCTCTTCGATGTCGCCGCAGATCGCCAGGGCGAGATCCATGTCGTGGCTGAGCGTGTCGTGGAAGATGCCGGCGCTCCGCGACATCGCCTCGAACGTCGGGCCCGTCGGGTCCGCGGTCATCGAGCGGAAGGTCTCGATCGTACCGAGGCCGCCGGCAGCGGTGAGCGCGAGCAGTCGCGCGGTGCCGGGGTCGAAGCGGCGCTGGAACCCGATCTGGAAGGGTACGCCCGCCGCGGCGACGATGCGGGCGACGCGTGTCGCCTCGTCGAGCGTCACGCCGAGCGGTTTCTCGCAGAAGATCGCCTTCCCCGCCGCCGCCGCGATCTCGATCAACGCGCCGTGTGTCGCGGCGGGAGAGGCGATGACGACGGCGTCGATCTCCTCGTCGGCGATGGCGGCCACGGCGTCGACACCGTGATCGGGTGCGTCGACGTCACGCGCGACACGCGTCGCCGCGTCGCCATCGGCGTCGACCACGGCGTGCAGCACCACGCCGATCGTCGACGCGAGCGTGCGCGCGTGGAAGGCGCCCATCAGGCCGGCGCCGACGAGCAGCGTGCGTATCGGGCGCGGCGCGGCGCTCACGGCCGTCGCCGGCGCGCACCCGGTACGGAGGGCGCGGACGGGAGGTGTGAAGGGTCCATGGTGCTCCTCACGGTGCGCGCGCCGCGGCGACGCACCTCGCACACTTCATGTGCCCCCCCGATCCGCACCGCGACGACCGCCGCGTACCGGGGGCACACACGTCGAC
>JACCWH010000099.1 GCA_013697735.1 Trueperaceae bacterium
CCCCCCCCCCCCCCCCCCCGCCCCCCCCGGGCCCCGCCCCGCGGCCCCGCCGGCGCCGCGGCGCGGGAAGGAGGACGGTCGAGGTGGGCAGATCGCTGGGCGCCTCCTGGTCCCGCTGGCGGCGGCGGCCCTCGTCGATCGAGGCGAGGAGCTGCACCACGGCGCGCTGGGCGAGCTCCTCGATCGGTTTCGTGACGACCGTGAGGGGCGGAAGCATGACCTCGGTCCACGGAGAGTTGTCGAAGCAGATGAGCGAGATGTCCGTCGGGAGGTCGAGGCCCGCCGCGCGGATGGCGCGCATGGCGCCGAGCGACGCGATGTGGTTGCCCGCGATGATCGCGGTGGGCGGCGCGGACGAGGCGAGGATCTCCGCGATCGCGCGCTCCGCCGACTCGAGCGTCGGCCCGCACGTCACGATCAGGTGCTCGTCGGGCGAGGAGCCGAGCGCGCGCAGGGCCCGCTCGAACCCCTCGACGCGCGCGCTCACGGCGGAGGTGGCTTCGTCGAGCGTCACGATCGCCATGCGGCGGTGTCCCAGCTCGTGAAGGTAGTGGACGCACGCCTCCATCGCCCCGCGGTTGTCGGTCGAGGCGAGTGAGCCGCTCGCGCCCGGGGGCATGCGCTCGACGAAAACGATGGGGCATCCGATCGCCGCGAGGCCACTGTACGCATCCTGCGGCGCTCCGGTCGGCGTAATGAGGATGCCGTCGACCTGCCGCTGACGCAGCGTCTCCAAACCCTCTGCCTCGCGCGTCGCATCCTCGTATGCGTTCACGACCATGATGCTGTAGCCGGCGGCCGTCAGGAGGTTCTCGACGGCCTTCAGCAGCCGCGCGAAGAAGGGGGCGGTCACGTCGGCGATGACGACGCCGATCGTGCGGGTGTGCTTCATCGACAACCCGCGCGCCACCGAGCTCGGCGTGTAGTCCAGCTCCTCGATCGCCGCCTCCACGGCGGCCCGCGTCGCCGGCCGCACGAAGCGCGTGCCGTTGAGCACGTGCGACACGGTGGCGGTGCTGACCCCGGCGTGCCGAGCGACGTCGTGAATGGTCGCCACGGAAGCTCCCTTCGCGCAAGCGTTTACGTAACCGGTTATATCTTAACCGCCAGGAAGGTGGTGCGCAAGGGCTGATCGCGTACTCGGCGGCCATGCGGCTGCTCGCCGGAAGGTGAACGAATCGTGGATCGCGGCCACGGCCATCGGCCGCGGCGTCCCAGTGATCACACACGATCATGACTTCGAAGACGGATGTAGACGGTGAGTACACGGTGTCGATGAGGTCGAGCTGCGCCCGCTCCCACTCGTCGCGAGCCGTCAGGATCGACCTCGGTAGACCTCCCGCCGGTGCCCCACCTTCAAGACGTCTAGCGCATGTCCGGCATCGTCGATGAGTAGATGACCCGGTACTGTCCCTGCCGCTTTCGGTTCACGCCGGCAGCGCAAGCGAGCTTCTCGCATCCACTTGGACGCGGCTTTCGCGCCAACGCGGTGATGCGCTGAACGCTCCGCAGACGATCTCGCTTGGCGGAGATCGCATCGATCTCCTTCATTGCCGACGGCTTGATCGGCAGCCGATAATCGGCCACGTCATGGTCCACCACGTCGGTGAAGGTCCTCGACGAACGACTCGAACGTGACACTGGTCTCGGACACGCGCTGATCGGCCGCCGCCAAGTCGACGGCGTCCTCGGCCAGGGCCATCCTCACCGCGTCATTGACCATCTCGGAGATTGATCGGTTCGTCGCCGCAGCCTTGAGCCGCAACGCCCGATGCACCTCGGCGTCGAAGTAGATCGTAGCGCGCTTCGAATCGGGCATGGCCCAACATGACGTTCTGACGTCCGAGCGTCAAGGCGCTTCGGAGCGCAAACTCGTGCGTGCCTGATGTGCTGCCGACCGCTCGGCGCCTCAGGTCGTCCCGACGCGGTGCGCGGCGCCGCGTTCGCCCTGTGCGCCGTCCGCCGGAGCCCCGCCACGCTCGCCAGCAACGGCACCGCCAGCGTCAGACCGAGTCCGACCGGCACGGACCATGCGTCGTAGGGCCAGGCCATTACGACGCCGCCGGCGAGATGAAGCACCGCCAGCGCGACGCCGAGGGGCACGACGCGCCCGTACGAGGGGCCGTTCAAGCGCCTCACCGCAACGACCCAGAGCCAGACCGAGACGATCCACGCGAGCAGGAGCAGGCCCATCAGGAACGCCGCGCGCGAGCCGAAGAGTCCGCCGGGAACGGGGACACGTCGGCCATGATCGCCATCATGCCGGCTACGACGTTCGTGCCGTAGCGCAGCGCGCCCGCCGCTCCGAGCGTCAGCGCAGTGACGAGGGCGCCGACCAAGATCGCGAGGCTCCAGCGGTACGCGCGAACCGCGGCCAGGTCGCCGCCGGACGCCTCGGCACGAGGCGCTCGGGTGCGTCGGCGGACGCCCCTCGCTGCCACCAACGCCCCGACGCCGAGCCCCAGGAACAGCAGGCCCGGCACCTCGACCGCACCGGCGGCGAGCCTACGGAGAGCTAAACGGCTTCGCGCCTCCACACCTGCCGGCATGAGGTCGCGTTCTTGCGCCAGGACACCGCCGGACGCGCGTCACACGCCGACGACGTCGACCGTTCCGTCGAGGCCCTCGAAGTCGTCGACGTTGCGCGTGTAGAGCGGAAGGTCGTACACCGCCGCCGTCGCTGCGATCATCAGGTCGATCCGCCTCGGACGCACGGCGCGCCCCGATCCGAGCACGAGCGCAACCAAGGAGCCGTACCGGCGCGCCGCAGCGGCGTCGAAAGGTAGGGGCGCGCGGTAGGTGGCCTCTACGACCTGCAGTCGTTCGAGTCGAGCGGCGCGCTCTTTCGGCGTGGTGGCGATGTGGGGGCCCTGGGACAGTTCGGCGAGCGTCACGGCCGTAATGGTCGAATGGCGCGGTAACGCCGCTTCGTCGATGATCGACAGGTCGATGACTACCGACGTGTCGAGCACCCCGCGATCCCTGCGCTCAATCACCGATCCGATCCTCGCCGAAGACCGCGTCGGCATCGGCACGCAAGTCTGCGAAGTCGCTGGCCCGCAGGTGCGCGAAGGCAGCTTTCAGCTTGGTGCTGCTGACGAAGCCTCCATGTACTGCCGGACGGAGCTCGGCCACGACGGTGCCGTGGCGCGTGATCCGGAACGCCTCGCCACGCTCCACCGCGTCCATGACGGCGGCGCTCGCATTGCGAAGCTCACGCTGACTGATGTCCTTCATGCGATCAAGCGTAGCACGCTGTAGCGCACGGGGCTACCGGGCGGGCGGCTCCTCATTGGTACCTGGTCTCCCAGCGATGGTGAGCGGTCTCTC
This sequence comes from Trueperaceae bacterium, assembly GCA_013697735.1. Classification (GTDB taxonomy): domain Bacteria; phylum Deinococcota; class Deinococci; order Deinococcales; family Trueperaceae; genus SKWV01. Next base: position 3,331 of record JACCWH010000099.1, read on the forward strand.
GAGGCGGTCGGGAAGCGCGCCAACCTCGGCGGCCAAGGCGGTTGGCGGTCAACGCGATGAGAGTTGCGAGTTCCGCGGCCGAGGCGGCAGCCACCACAACGACTGGTCCGTCCCCCGTGTGAGGGGGACGGACCGATGAACATCGTTGGCCGCGGGAGGGGGCGAATCGATGAGCGAAGCGTCACACGCACGTGGCACGCGTGACGGCTCTCACCTGCGCTCCCCCGGCGTCTTGCGCGTGGGACGGCGCTGGTGCTCCCTACGGCCACCTTGTGACTCTCTTCACGTGTGCCACGGGTCTGCCACGCTGACTCGGCTAGGGTGCGCTCGCACGCACTCGGTTGACGGGAGGAGAAGCATGGAGACGACAGTGCACGACGGCCACGTGAACGTCCTCGACGGTAGCTCGTTCTCAGGTACTCCTGGAGGTCGGTACCCATGGTGAATCGGTCGGTGTTCGAAGGAGTAGGGCGGCGAACGGGGAACGCGTCCCGCGCGTCACGCGCCGTGGCGGCGACCCTCATGGTCTTCGTGATCGCCTGTAGCGGCCCCGCGCCCGGCACACCCGGCGGCGACCCCATGATTTTGGCCGGCACGGCGAGTTCCTGGATCGGGGAGCCGGGGACGGCGCGTGCGACGCTCTACCCGTTCTGGGAGGAGGTGGCGAGAGGGCCGATCGCGTCCGACGGCAGCTTCTCCGTCCAACTGCCCGTTCCGCTCGACACGGGGTACCTGATGCCGCTGACGTTCTGCGAAGGCATCGACATCGCGGGCGAAGCGCACGGTGCACTCGTGCTCTTCTTGAACGTCTACGTCGGAACGGACACCCACGTCGGCGGCATCGCGCGCACGAACCGTCCCTTCGACGGAACGACCGAGGTCGGAGACGCCATGACGGCCTGGTTCTACGCCGACGCTCCCATCGCTGCCCACGGCACCTGCGCGGCGAGCCCGTTCGACCTCGAGCGCATCGCGTACGCGCTCGACCTCGTCGCCGGCTGGAACGTGGTGACGCAGGTCGTGACCGACGTGAGCGGCGACGAGATCACGACCGAGTTTCGGACGTCGACTGCGCCGGGTACGTTCCAATGGCGGTTCTTCGCCGAACCAGCACCCATCGATGTCACGACGTCATCTCCCGACGCGTACGAACCGAACGACGATCGATCCGTCGCCACCGCGATCACCCTCGACTTCCAAACGGCGGATCTCACGATCACGCACGGTGACGTCGACTGGTTCACGTTCACCCTGACCGAACCCGCGACCGTCGTCGCCGACGTCGATGCGAGCCAGATCTCCTCCACCCTCGACGCCATGCTGGGCCTGTTCGATGAGAACGGTGACGTCATCGAGGTCAACGATGACTACGGCTCCCTGGATCCGAGGATCGAGGCGTACCTCGGCGCCGGCACCTACTACCTCGCGGTGACAGGTTTCCCGGATGGATCGTTCCAGGGAGACCACTACCAGGACGGGTTCTACGCCCTCACCGTCACGGCGACGCCCTAGCGCTCCCCGCCGCTGGCGCCGAGGGAGCCGCATCCTCACATGCCGGCGTCCCCACGTCCGCGCGAGCAAACGGATCGCGGCGCGCGGCCCATCCGAGTGGGTGGGCCGCGCGGCTTCGGTCGGAGTGCCGGGGCAGTAAGGCCGCCCGTGACACCGACCGCGGGTACCCCTTCCACGTGATGATCCCCACCGGCGGCGCGGTGAATGGAGCCGTGATGGTGGGCCAGATCCGCTCGATCGATCATGATGGGCGCTCTGCCGATCACCTGGTCGATGCCAAGGAGGTGTGGGAGCTTGCAGGACGGACCTTCGGTGTCTATGCACGTCAGCGGCGGTCAGCGAACGTGCCACGGCGGCTGATCGCGGACTATCTCATCGCAGCGCACGCCGCACACCATGGCCTG
>JACCWH010000132.1 GCA_013697735.1 Trueperaceae bacterium
TCGTCTCGCCCGCCTGCACGCGCCGCAGCACCTCGCTGCTGTGGTTCCTGAGTTCGCGATGCGGGATGGTCTTGGCCACCGTGTGCCTCCGTAGCAACCGTAGCACACGCAGGTCCTCAGCCGTGGCGGGCCCCGTGGGACCGTTCACCCGACCCCGTACAACGCCCCGTACTTCTCCTTCACGTACGCCAGGTAGTCGCTCGGATCGAGCCCCCGCCCCGTCGAGCGCTCCAACAGCTCGTCGGCGCGGTAGAGCCGCGCGTGTCGGTAGACGTGCTCGCGGAGCCAGCCATGGAGGCGACCGTACCCGCCGACGGCGAGCTCCGGCAGGATCGCCGGATCGTCGCGCAGGACGCTCATCACCTACCCGACACCTCTCGAGCGCCTCGATAGCGTCACGATCGGCGATTGGGAGGGCGGCTACGTCGCGGGCGACCACCTCTACGACCTCGGTCACCGTTCCATCGCCTTCGTCACCGCTTCCCTCGAGAAGCCCTCGAACGCCGAGCGCCTCCGCGGACTCCTGGACGCGCTCGGGCACCACGACGATGTGACCGTCACTAGCATCGTCCTGGACGCGAAGGACCCGGGCATTTCGTTCGAGGCGCACTACCACGATCTCGCGCTTCGCGGTGCACCCCCGACCGCCCTCTTCGCCTCGACGGACAGCGTCGCCTTCACCGCGATCTGGGCCCTCAACAGGAGCGGGATCCGAGTTCCCGACGACGTGTCGGTGGTGGGCTTCAACGACTCCAGTCAGGCGTCGACCTTCGTCCCGAGGTTGACGACACTGCGCGTCCCGATGCGCACGATCGGCGCGACCGCCATGCGCAACCTCCACGGACGGATCACCGAAGTCGAGGGACCGACTCCGCCGGTGAGGCTCTCCTTGCCGCCCGAGTTCGTGCTGCGTGAATCCACCGCGCCGCCGAAGGGGCGGTAGGTCCATGCAGTACGTCTTCCCCGCACGGCGACAGGAAGCGTTGCAAGCGCACGTCACGCCGACGCTCGCCGGCTGGCGCTTCCTCTCGTTCGAGGTGCACCGGTACGCCGCGCACCAGACGTGGCAGACGAACACCGGCGCCGATGAGGCCTGCATCGTGCTGCTAGCCGGCCACGTCTGCGTCACCGTCGCCGGTGAGACGTGGGATCTCGAGGGACGCGCGAACGTGTTCGCGGGCCTCCCCTACGCGATCTACCTGCCCCCCGAGGCCGAGGTCGCGCTCACCATGCGGTCGGACGCCGAGTTCGCCCTCGCCCGCGCACCCGCCTCCGGCACGCGAGCGGCGCGTCTCATCCGACCGAGCGACGTGCGCGTCGAGATCCGAGGCGGACACAACGCGACGCGACAGGTGAACCACATCCTCGACGAGGGCGGCGCCGAGCACCTCCTGTGCGTCGAGGTCTACACACCGTCGGGCAACTGGAGCGGGTACCCGCCGCACAAGCACGACGTCCAGGACCCGCCCCACGAGGTCGACCTCGAGGAGACGTACCACTACCGCTTCGACCCGCGAGAGGGTTGGGCGCTCCAGCGGATCTACACCGACGACCGTCGCATCGACACGGTATTGCAGGTCCGCGACGGCGACACGATCATCGTACGGGAGGGGTATCACCCCGTCGTCACCGCGCCCGGCTACGACTGTTACTACCTGAATTTCTTGGCGGGCGCGACGCCGCTGTGGATGGTGCGCGATGACCCCGACCTCGTTTGGGTCCGGGACGCCTGGAGCGGCGCTCCGGGTCGCCTCCGCCTGCCGCTCGGCGGCGCCGGTGGTACGACGTGAGACCCGACGAGCTCCGGAGCCGTCGTTGGTTCCGCGGCGACGACCTCAACGCCTTCCGGCACCGCTCGCGGACCATGCAGATGGGCTACGCACCGGCCGACTTCGAAGACAAACCGGTGATCGCCATCGTCAGTACCTGGAGCGATCTCCTCCCCTGCCACTCCCACTTCCGGAGCCGCGTCGACGACATCAAGCGAGGGATCTGGCAGGCGGGCGGCTTCCCCGTCGAGACGCCCGCACTGGCCGTGAGCGAAACGTTCATGAAACCGAGCGCGATGCTCTATCGCAACCTGCTGGCGATGGAGGTCGAGGAGATCCTCCGCAGTCAACCGATCGACGGCGCCGTGCTCCTCGGCGGGTGCGACAAGACGACACCCGGCCTGCTCATGGGCGCCGCGAGCGTCGACCTCCCGACCATCTTCGTGCCCGGCGGACCGATGCTGCGAAGCTACTGGAATGGCCAGACGCTGGGGAGCGGGAGCGACCAGTTCCGATTACTCGAGGAGAAGCGCGCCGGCAACCTGAGCGAGCGCGCCTGGGGTGAGATCGAGGCGGCCATCGCTCGATCCGCGGGTCATTGCATGACGATGGGCACTGCCTCGACGATGACGGCCATCACCGAAGCGCTCGGATTGACGCTCCCGGGCGCCTCTTCGATCCCGGCCGTCGACTCCGGCCACGCGCGGATGGCCTCGGCGAGCGGGCGTCGCATCGTCGACATGGTCTGGCAGGACCTCAGGATCACAACGCTGCTGCAGCCCGCCTCGTTCACGAACGCGATCGTCACCGACATGGCGCTCGGCGGCTCGACCAACGCGATCCTGCATCTCCTCGCGCTCGCCGGCCGCGTAGGCGTGTCGATCGACCTCGACACGTTCGATACGATCTCGCGACGAACACCCGTTCTCGCCGACCTCAAACCCTCCGGGCACTACCTCATGGAGGACTTCCACAACGCGGGCGGCCTCCGCGCCCTCCTCTCACAACTGACGGACCTGCTCGCCCTCGACTGCCCCAACGTGAGCGGCTCGACGCTCGGCGACACGCTGCAGGAGGCCGTCACGGTCGACGAGGCGGTCATCCGCCCGCGAGCCCGAGCGCTTCGTGACGACGGCGGCACCGTCGTGCTGCGCGGCAACCTCGCACCGGACGGCTGCGTCCTGAAGACTTCAGCTGCAAGCCCGAGCCTGCTGCGACACCGCGGCCGTGCCGTGGTGTTCAGCGATTACGCCGACCTCGAGGCGCGAATCGACGACGAGCAACTCGACGTGGACGAAGGTTCCGTGCTCGTCCTGCAACATGCGGGACCGCTCGGCGGACCCGGAATGCCCGAGTGGGGCCAACTGCCGATCCCCAAGAAGCTGCTGCGGCAGGGGGTGCGCGACATGGTGCGCATATCGGACGCGCGCATGAGTGGCACGAGTTACGGCACTTGTGTATTGCACGTGTCGCCGGAGTCGTTCCTCGGTGGTCCGCTGGCGCTCGCGCGCAACGGCGACGTCATCGAACTCGACGCCGACGACCGACGCCTGCACCTCGACGTCCACGACGACGAGCTCGCGCGACGGCGACAGGAATGGCTCCCGCCGTCGCAGCGCTACGCTCGCGGCTACCTGGCGCTCTACGCCGCGCACGTGACCCAGGCGCACGAGGGCTGTGACTTCTCCTTCTTGCGGGGGAACCAGCCGACCCCCGAACCCGAGATCCATCACTGAATGCACGTGCGGCCGGGAACCCCGGCGTCATCGAGGAGGCTGGCCATGGGAGAGATCGGGACGCTCTACATCGACGGTGCGTGGAGCACGAGCAGCACGGGCGAAACGCTCGTCATCCGCGACCCGTCCAGTCAGGATCCCGTCGGCGAGGTATCGGCGGCAGGCAGGGACGACACCCGCAGCGCCATCCGCGCCGCGGCGAACGCCTTCCCCGCCTGGGCGGCACGGAGCGGCGCCGAGCGCGCGCCATTCCTCCTGCGCGTGCGCGACCTGCTCCTCGAACACCGTGACGGCCTCGCCGCCACCATCACGGCGGAGATGGGCAAACCCCTCCGGGAGGCGTGGGGTGAGGTCGGTGGCGCGGCGGGCATGTTCGAGTACTACGCGGAAGAGGGCAAGCGCGTGGGCGGCACGATCGTGCCGTCGTACGTGACGAACCGCCGTTCCCATGCCATTCGTCAGCCCGTCGGCGTGGTCGCCGCCATCACGCCCTGGAACTTTCCGCTGGCAACCGTGGCGAAGAAGCTCGCGCCCGCCCTCGCGGCCGGGTGCACGGTGCTCCTGAAGCCGGCCGAGGCGACGCCGACGATCGCCGTGCGACTCTTCGAGCTCTTCGAGCGGGCGGGGCTCCCCGCGGGCGTCGCCAACCTCGTGACCGGCCTCCCCTCGGCGATAGGCGAGGAGATCCTGTCCAACGCGGATGTTCGCCTCATCACCTTCACGGGATCGACGCGCACCGGCAAGCACCTGATGAAGGGCGCCGCCGACACGATGAAACGAATCGCCCTGGAGCTCGGCGGACATGCGCCCTTCATCGTGTTCGAGGACGCCGTGATCGACGACGCGGTCCAGGCGGCGTACACGGCGAAGTTCCGCAACGCCGGCCAGGTCTGCGTCAACACCAACCGCCTCTTCGTACACGAGTCGATCGCCGACGACTTCGTCGCGGCGCTGAAGGAGCTCGTCGAGTCGAAAGTCGTCGGACCGGGCGCAGACGACGCCACCGACATCGGGCCGCTCGTGAACGAGGCAGCGCTGCACAAAGCCCTCGAGCACATCGAAGACGCGCGTACGCTCGGGGCGCAGGTGGTCACCGGAGGCCACCAACTCTCCGGCGGCCGGTTCGAGGGCGGCTACTACTGCGCTCCGACCATCCTCCGCGGCGCCAAGAAGCCGATGCGGATCATGTCCGAGGAGACCTTCGGACCCGTGCTACCGGTCACGACGTTCACGACGGACGACGAGGCGATCGCGCTCGCGAACGACTCGTCGTACGGCCTCGCCGCGTACGTCTTCACACAGGATGCCCGACGCTGCTTCGTAATTCCCGAGCGCCTCGCCTATGGTTCGATCCGCGTGAACAACGACACCGGTGACGGGATCCACGCGCCGTTCGGCGGCGTCAAGGAGAGCGGCATCGGGCTCGAGGGTGGGCCGTGGGGCCTCGACACGTTCCTGGTCACGAAGTCGGTGTCGTACCAGATCTAGCTAGCGGCAGCCCAGCGAACATCCGGCGGCGGCTGCTCAACCGCCCGCAGCCGCGGCGGGGCTGGCTGCCTAGCTCACCCCCACCGTCCAGAAGTCTTCGTTGCCCCCAGATTAGCAGCATCGCCGGCATCGCCGACGCCTTCGTCCGCTCGTACGGTCGCTGAAGCGCGACGAGGATCAAGGTCGGACGAGACACCACAGCGCCGAATCGAGCCTCGGCCCTGCCTCACACGTCATCGCCGCCCATGATGCACCCTCGCGGCCGTGTATCATCTTCCACCGCACACGAGCGCGCGACCACCGACGCGCCCGAGATCGGCGACTGGCGTTCCGGACCGGAGGTCTCAATGCGCCCCACCGTCGTACGTCTCGCGACCATCACCGCGCTCGCGCTCGCGACCACCCTCACCGCCTGCGCGCCGAGCGGAACCATCGCCGGCATCACCAGCGTCACCATCAACGGCGGCGACCGCACCCTCACCACCGGCGACACCACCACCCTCACCGCCACCGTAGTGGCCACCGGCGGCGCCAGCCAAACCATCACCTGGACCAGCAGCAACCCCAGCGTCGCCACCATCGACACGTCAGGCAACGTCCTAGCCCTCACCGAAGGCACCACCACCATCACCGCCACCAGCACCACCGACCCCACCAAGAACGACACCATCACCCTCACGGTCGACGCACCCGGCATGCTGCGCTGGACCCGCCAATTCGGCACAGACAACTCCGACGAAGCCGCCGGCATCGCCACCGACCCCATCGGCAACGTCTACATCGTCGGCTACACGTCCGGCGCGCTCACAGGCAGCAACGCTGGCAGCGACGACGGCTTCATCCGCTCCTACGATCAGCACGGCAACCACCGCTGGACCCGACAGTTCGGCACGACCAGCAGCGACCGCGCCTACGGCGTCGCCACCGACACGAACGGCAACGTCTACACCGTCGGCAACACGTTCGGCGCGCTCGAAGGCAGCAACGCCGGCAGCGTCGACGTCTTCATCCGCGCCTACGACCAGAACGGCAACCACCGCTGGACACGACAGTTCGGCACCAGCAGTTACGACCTCGCCACCGGCATCGCCACCGACACGAACGGCAACGTCTACACCAGCGGCTACACGAACGGCGCCCTCGAAGGCAGCAACGTGGGTGGCTTCGACGCCTTCATCCGCTCCTACGACCAAGACGGCAACCACCGCTGGACCCGACAATTCGGCACCAGCAGCGGCGACATCGCCACCGGCATTGCCAGTGACACGAACGGCAACGTCTACACCAGCGGCTACACGAACGGCGCCCTCGAAGGCAGCAACGCCGGCAACGCCGACGCCTTCATCCGCTCCTACGACCAGAACGGCAACCACCGCTGGACACGACAATTCGGCACCATCAGTTTCGACTTCGTGAACGGCATCGCGAGCGACACGAACGGCAACGTCTACACCGCCGGCCGCACGAACGGCGCCCTCGAAGGCAGCAGCGCCGGCAGCGACGACGCCTTCATCCGGTCCTACGACCAGGACGGCAACCACCGCTGGACCCGACAATTCGGCACCAGTAGCAACGACTACTCCACCGGCGTCGCAAGTGACACGAACGGCAACGTCTACGCCGCCGGCCGCACGGACGGCGATCTCGAAGACAGCAACGCCGGAGGCGGCTACGCCTTCATCCGCGCCTACAACCAGGACGGCAACCACCGCTGGACCCGACAATTCGGCACCAGTAGCAACGACTACTCCACCGGCGTCGCCAGTGACACGAACGGCAACGTCTACGCCGCCGGCTACACGAACCGCGACCTCGACGGCAGCAACGCCGGCGACAATGACGCCTTCATCCGCTCGCACGGTCGCTGAAGGCCGGCGTTCCCGACAAGAGGTCCCGCGGCATCAATTGCGACTCAATCGCGGAATCCCACCCGCACGTCCGTCTCCGGCTGCTCCTCTTCCTCAGGCGGCGGCCGCACTGGCGATCCCGGCGCCGCGAGACAGGTGCTCGAGCAGCAGCGCGTTGATCTCGTCGGCGCGCTGCACCGTCACGCCGTGCGCGGCGTCGGCGATCTCGACGTGCCGCGCCCCCGCGATCCGCTCCGCCAGCGCGCGACCGAAGCGCGGCGGCGCGATCGGATCATGCTCGGCATTCACGACGAGCGTGTCGATCCCCGCCAGCTCCGCGAGCCGCGACGTAGCGTCGTAGGCGCGAAGCGCAGCGAGCTGATGATCCACGACCGGCGGCACGTCGGCCAGGTCGTGACCGAATACCGGCGCAAGCTGCGCCGCGGACTCGTCGCGGTCGTGCTCGCGCAGGAGCGAGGGGGGCAACACGAGGCGCAGGAACGCGTGGCGCTTCATGCGGCGCGTGCCGAGGTACGTGAGCAGGCCGAGCTTGAGGATTGGACCTGAGATCCGTGTGAGGTCCGACCCCTTCGAGGACGTGCACAGGAGCGCCAGGCTGCGCACGCGGGGGCACGCCGTGAGGCCCAGGTGCTGCGCGACGAGCCCGCCCAAGGAGTGGCCGACCATGTGCGCGGACTCCCAGCCCTGGGCGTCGAGCAGCGTCAGCACGTCCTCCGCCATCCGCTCGACGCTGAGCCGGCCGACGAGCGGTTGGCTCGACCCCATGCCGCGGTTGTCGAAAGTGAGACACCGGAAGTGCTCGCCGAGACCATCGACCTGCGGCTCCCAGCCGTCGCCGTGCACGCCGACGCCCTCGATGAACACGACCGGCGGGCCCTCGCCCTGGACGCGGTACGACAGCGCGCAGCCATCGTGATCGACCACCGACCGCGTCACCAGATCGACCGCACGCGGCGGGGAACCAGGTCACACAGCCGACGCCCAGGGCATGCCCGTAGGTTTGCGAACAGCATGAAGCAATGTAGCAGGTCGCGGAGCCGTGCGTAACGGTGGAGCGTTGGATCGAACCAGTCCGATCCACGCTCACTCACCATGCATCGACCCGCGACCGCCTGGTCCACCCGATCGCGAAAAGTTCGATCGACACCGGCGCGCCTCGAACTGTAGCCTCGACCCGTGCACGGCCATCGCATCGCGCGGACGCTCGCTGCGCTCACACTCGCACTCCTGCTCGGCCTCACCGCGGCGCTCGAGATCCACTTCGTCGACGTCGGCCAGGGAGACGGCGTCCTGCTCGTGCTACCCGACGGCCGCGGCGTGGTGTACGACGCCGGCAACGACGACGGCGCCATGCTCCGATACCTCCGGGACGCGGGCATCACGCACCTCGCCCTCGTGATCGCCAGCCACCCGCACGCCGATCACATCGGCGGCCTCGCCGCCGTGATCGACGCCTACGCGCCACCGTTCGTGCTCGACAACGGTCTGACGCACACGACGAGGACCTTCGAGCGCTACCTCGACGCCGTGGAGCGCTCCGGCGCGCAGCTCCTAGAACCGACCGAGCGCACGCTCACCCTCGGTGACGTCCGTCTCCACGTCTTGCCCTCTCCCCTACGCCCGGAATGGGGGCACAACGACAACAGCATCGGCATCATCGTCGAATACGAATCGTTCCGTGCCAGCCTCACGGGTGACGCCGAAGCGCGACTCTTCGAGTGGTGGCTCGCGACCGCGCCCGATACCTTCGCGGCGGTCCACGTCCACAAGGCCTCGCACCATGGGAGCGCCAACGGCGACACGCCCGAAGCGCTCGCGCGGCTCCGCCCGGAGATCGTCGTCGTGAGCGCCGGAGCCGGCAATCGCTACGGGCACCCGGATGGGACGATCGTCGCGTCGTACGAAGAGGCCGGTGCGCGCGTGTTCCGCTCCGATCACCACGGCAGCGTCATCGTCACCGTGGCTCCGGACGGCACGTACGACGTGGCGAGCGAGCACGATCGTTCGCCGGTTCTCGTGCTGGACGATGATCGGCGCGAGCCCTCGAGCTCGAGTGACGCACACTGCGTCGACATCAACTCCGCGTCGACGGACCTGCTCGAGGTGATCATCCACATCGGACCCGACCGCGCACCGGAGCTCGTCGAACGGCGCCCGTTCCACGACATCGACGACCTCAGGCGCATCTCGGGGATCGGGCCCGCGCGGCTCAGCGACATCCATGCGCAGGGTCTGGCCTGTACCCAGTGATGCCCGCCAGATCGCCGACGCGGCCCACTTGCAAGGGACGCTCCGGTCGCGCGGCGCGGCGTCTCGGAAGTGGCGCTCATCGTCGCTGGCGCACCGTCGCGGTCACCGCCTCGAACCGCTAGACTCCAGACCATGCACCCTGACGTGAACGACCTCCGCCGTCGAAACTGCGACGATGCCCTCTACTACCGGTCTCCGAACGTCGCGGCCGCGCCTAGCGTGGATGACGCTCCTCATCTCGCTGCCGCCCGGGGCGCCGCCGATGTCTGAAGCGAGCGGCACGCCCCTCGCGCTCGGCCACTACGTGGTCGAGGCGATCGCCCATCCAACACTCGCGACCCTGGAAGGACCCGATGGCACGCTCGTCCAGGTGCCGCGTGCGTGGCTGCCCGCCGGCGTTCGCGAAGGCGACGTACTCAAGTGCGACGCTGCCCCTGCCGACGCGCAGCCGCCTGCGCGCCTGACGTTCGACGAAGACGCGACGCGAACCCGACGAAACGAGATGCAAAGACGCCACGACGCGATTCCTCGAGCACCCGAGGGAGATCTCGAGCTGTAGCCGCATCGGCGCCCGCTGGGCGATCGACTGGTTCGTCCACTGTCGGAGCAACACGGGTCGATCGGATCACCCGCCCGACGACGTGATGTTGACCATCCAACGGATCCCGAACCTGTCGCTGTACCCCCCGAACTCGTCGCCCCACATCTGCTTCTCCAGGGGCACGTGCACCGAGCCGCCGTCGGAGAGTTGCTCCCAGTAGCCGCGGAGCTCGTCTGCGTCAGTGCCGCTGAGGCTGATGGCGACGGCGCTCCCGTGGTCGTGTGGCATACCTGCCAGCGTATCCGACGCCATCAGCGTGAACCCACCCGACGTCTCGAGTTGGGCGTGCATGATCTTGACCGCATCGGGCGAGTCCGCCGCCCCGTACTCGCCGAACGTGCTCACCGTCAGCGTGCCGCCGAACACACACTCGTAGAACTCCATCGCCTGCCAAGTATCGTCGGCGAAGCTGAGGTACGGGTTGAGTCGACTGGCCATGAACGCCTCCCCGGAGCGGTGCCTATGCGGCACCGTCGCCCGCATATCGTAGATCAACCGCACTCGGCCGTCACAGCTCGGCCAAGCTGCCCTCGCTGCAGCCACGCTCCTCCCGCCCTCAGCCTCATTGCAGCTCCGCGAGCAGCTCGTACGACCGCAGCCGAGCGGCGCGATCCGTCATCACGTCCTGGAGGATCACGCCCTCGAGCTCGAGGTCGGCCACCAGGCCCTCGAGCGCTTCACCGACCATCTCGGGTGTACCGCCGATGAAGCGCGGCGGGACGCGCGAGCCGGCGCGGTAGCGCTCGAGCGGCGGCAGCCCGCCGAGCTGCTCGACCGCCTCGTCCGGAGCCGGGATCGGCGCCTGTAGATCGCCGCGCGCCAAGTGGCCGTACATGACGTGAACGGGTGCGAGTTGTCGGCGCGCCTCGTCCTCCGAGTCGGCACAGACCACGTGCACCGCGAGGAGCACCTCCGGGCGCCCGACGCCCGTCGCACCATCCGACGGGAGGAACCTGTTCCGGTAGGCATCGACGATCGATGGGGTCCCAGCCTGGTTGATGAAGCCAGCGAAGACGTAGCGGAGTCCGAGCTGCGCAGCGGCCGAAGCGCTCCAGGGGCTCGAGCCGAGCAGGTGGAGTTCGGGCAGCGGCTCGATCGTGTGCAGCGGGCTCTTGGCGAAGGGGTGGTCGGCGGGGAAGTCACGCTCGAGCCACGCAACCAGTTCCGCGATCTGCTCGTCGGAATTGGCGTGGAAGTGCCTGCTCCGGTCCTGCTGCAGGGCGTAGTCGGTGACTGGTCCGGTGGTCGCTCGACCGACGCCGAGATCGATGCGCCCGGGATGGAGTTCGTTCAGCGTTGCGAAGACCTCAGCCACCTTCAGTGCGCTGTAGTGGTTGAGAAGGACCGACCCTGAGCCGACGCGGATCGTCGAGGTGCGCGCCGCGATCGCGGCGATGAGCACCTCCGGCGCTCGCCCTGCCACGCTCGGTGCGCCGTGGTGCTCGGCGACCCAGTAGCGCTCGTACCCCCACGATTCGGCGCG
>JACCWH010000172.1 GCA_013697735.1 Trueperaceae bacterium
CGCTCGGATGGCGATCCGCGACACGACGCGCCGACGACGGTGCAGCGCGCCCCGGGCGCACGGCTGCACTACTCGGAGGCGGGCGCTGGAACGCCCGTGATCCTCGTCCACGGCAGCCTCACCGACGCACGCTACTGGGAGCGCTCGGGTCAAGTCACCGCGCTCGCGCCGCGTCACCGCGTGATCTCGCCGAACCGCCGCCACAACCACCCACATGCGCCGGCAGCGCCCGAAGGCCCGTACGACGCTCGCGTCGACGCCGGCGACCTCCGCGAACTGATCGGAGCACTCGACCTGGGGCCCGTCCACCTGCTGGGCCACTCTTACGGGGGCTATGCGGCGCTGCTCCTCGCGCTCGACGCCCCCGAGCTCGTGCGCAGCCTGGTGCTGGCCGAACCGCCGATCATGCGCTGGCTGCCGCACATTCCCGGCGGCGAAGGCGTATGGGAAGACTTCGAAGCGCGGGTCTGGCGGCGTCTCGGTGACGCCTTCCGCGACGGCGGCGACACCGCGGGCCTCGACGCCACCGCCCACTGGTACTTCGGGCGACCGTACGCCGAGATCGACGCCGCCTGGCAGCACGACTTCCGCGACAGCGTGCACGAGTGGCGAGCACTGACGACGTCCGCCGACGCCTTCCCGTTCGTCGAATTCGAGCGGGTGGAGGCGCTCGAGACGCCGACGCTCGTACTCTCCGGTGGGCGCAACTCGCTCGGCTTCAACGACCTCATCGACGTCCGCCTGCACGAGTTGCTGCCGAACGCGTCGCGCGTGGTGATACCCGACGCGAGCCACGAGATGTTCCTCGACGCCGGGCCGCTCGTGGCGCGCACGCTCGCTTCCTTCTTCGCCGAGCACGACGCGACCGAGCCGACCTGAGCCGAGGCGGCCGCACCCCTCAACGACGCAGGAGGAGCGTTCCGCTCGCGCCCGCCCACCGGACCTGGACGGGTCGTCGGAGATCGAAACTCGAGGGCAGGAACGCCACCGCTGCTACCGGCGCGCCCGGCCGGAGCGCGTTCGGGTCACCCTCGAGGATCTGCACCGTCAGCGGCGCGCGGAGGAGCACTTCGAGGTCGTCTTGGACCACGTAGATCGCCGGATCCCAGACGGCGGGCCCGAGGCTCGTGATCACGAGGAAGAGCACCTTGTCTGCGTGCAGGTCGCGCAGCTGGGCGTCGAGGGCGGCGCGCTGCTCGGGATACGCGAGCGCCAGGAGCCCGAGGTCGACGGCGAGGAGGCTGACCGTGTCGGGCCCCGACGCGGAAGCGGCGTAGAGGCGGAGGGCCTGGACGCCGGGACCGAGATCGAGCACCTCGACCGCTCCGGTGTCTGCCGCCAGCGCGGGGCGCGAGATCGACAGGGTGCGCAGCGCGCCGTCGGGGAGGCGCACCGTGTCGCCCTGCACCACGACGCCGAGGACGCCGACCATGTCTTCGGGCAGGTACCACACCCCTTCGAAGATCAGCACGGGAGCGGCGGCCGAGAACTCGTCCGCCACCGGGTACCCGGCCGGTTGCCAGAGAGCGTCGGGAGAGCGCTCGAACACGGTGAGGACGCCGGTTCCACTGCGGAGGGTGAGCACGCCGTTGCGCTGGTCGACCGGTGCGCCGAGCGCGCGCGCCACGTCGCGCACCGACAAGAACCGCCAGACCCCTTCCTGCCGGGCCTCGATCGCGGGTCCCGACGGGGGGGCGGCGTCGACTCGGTCGGCGGCAGCGATCGGTGTGTTCACGAGTGTCAGGAGCATGATCAGAAGCGCTCGTCGACTGCGATCGGAGAGGGGCGAGCACCGTGCTCGGCGAGCGAATCGCACGCAGGACGCTACCACGCGTACGCGACCGGTAGGTGGGGCGTATCGTGCTACGGTGACGTCTGTGACGATGTTCATGCGATCCACCACGTGCTGCGTCAGGAGCTCCTCATAGAGAAGGTCCACGGTTCGCTCTCGGGGCTCCGGCCCGCCCAGATCAAGCGTCTCTCCAACCTCTACCGGCGTCGCGTGCCACCGCAGCAACCGCTCACCCGAGAACTCGCGCGGGCGATGGCGGAGGCAGCGATCGACATCGGGCGTCCGGTTTCGCTGCTGCTCGACCGGCGCGGCCGGGTCGTGACGGTCGCCGCCTCCGACGCGGAGGGGTGCCCGCTGCCGCCGTCGTCCGGCGAGGCAGAAGCGCGCCTGCTCGGCCTCCGCCTGGTGCACGTGCACCTGAAGGAGGGAGGCCTGTCGCGCAGCGACCTGACGCAGCTCTTCCTCCACCGTCTCGACGCGATGATCGTGGTCGACGCGATCCGGCAGAACGGCTCGGTCACGCTCGGGTCGGCACAGTTCGCGACGGTGGCGCCGGCGACCTCCGAAGAGGAGGATTGGCTCATCGACGCGCCCACCGACGTCTCCTTGCTCGAGGCGGAGGACGTGCTCGAGCGCGTACGGGCGCTCGAGGAGGAGCTCGCGCGCAGCGACCGGAGTCGCGACGTGGTCCGGGGCTCCGAGGAACGCGCCGTGCTGGTCGGGATCGACACCGGCGAGGGGGCCCTCGAGGCGGAATCGCGGCTCGACGAGCTCGCCGAACTCGCGCGGAGTGCGGGCGCCACGGTCGCAGTGCGCAGCTTGCAGAACCGCACGGCGGCGAACCCGCGCACCCTCGTGGGCCGCGGGAAACTCGACGAGCTCGTCTCGGCCGCGTACCACGAGAACGCCGACCTGCTGATCTTCGATCGCGAGCTCTCCCCCGCCCAGGCGCGAGAGATCGAGAAGGCAACGAAGCTGAGGGTGCTCGATCGGACGCAGGTGATCCTCGACATCTTCGCCCAGAACGCGCGCGGCCGCGAGGCGCAGGTGCAAGTCGAGCTGGCGCAACTGCAGTACCAGCTGCCACGCCTCGCGGGGCGCGGGCAGGCGATGTCGCGTCTCGGGGGTGGTATCGGGACGCGTGGACCGGGTGAGACGAAGCTCGAGGTCGATCGCCGCCGCATCCGCGACCGGCTCGTCGCACTCGAGGCGCAAGTCGATCAGATCAGCCGCCGACGGAGTGAGACGCGCAAGGCGCGGACCGCCTCCTCCACGCCGGTGATCGCGCTGGTGGGGTACACCAACGCCGGCAAATCGACGCTCTTCAATGCGCTCGCGAAATCCGACGCCGTGGCTCGCGACGCCCTCTTCGCGACGTTGCGGCCCACCACCCGCGAAGGGTGGCTGCCCGGGCTCGCCGAGTGGGGAGCGACGGCGCTCTTCACCGACACGGTCGGGTTCATTCGCGACCTCCCCGAGGAGCTGGTGAGCGCCTTTCGCGCCACACTCGAGGAGCTACACGACGCCGACCTGCTGCTGCACGTGGTCGACGCGGCGACGCCCGGCGCGCCCGATCGGGTCCGCGCGGTCGATCGGATCCTCGACGACCTCGAGCTCACACGCCCTCGCCTGGTGGTGCTCAACAAGGCCGACGCGGCCGACCCCGACGTGCTCGTCGCCCTTGCGGAGCGCTACGGCGACGCCCTGAGCGTCTCGGCGACGGGGGGGACGGGACTCGAGGCGCTCAAGGCCCGCCTCGCGGGGGTGGTCGAAGCGCAAGGGCGTCCCACCCCCACCGACGATACGCAGCGGACGTTCGAGTCGACGCGACCCGCCTGACGCGCGGGCCTCGGTAGCATGTCTGCATGGGCCTCCGTGATCTCCGCGACTTCCTCCGCCTCCTCGAGGAGCGCGATGCGCTGGTTCGTGTAGCGGAGCGCGTCTCCAGCGATCTCGAGATCACCGCCCTGGCCGATCGGGCGGTCAAGTCCGGCGGCCCAGCACTCCTCTTCGAGAACGTCGAGGGCTCGGAGCTACCGGTGGCGATCAACCTCTACGGCACCCGGCAGCGCATGGCGTGGGCCCTCGGCGTCGACACGCTGGACGACATCACCACGAGACTCCGCAACCTCATGGACGTCAAGCTCGGCGGCGGACTGTTCGGTATGGCGTCGAACCTCCCGAAACTGCGTGAGCTCGCCTCGTTGCCGCCGCGCCGCGTGACGCGAGCGCCGGTCCAGGAGGTGGTGTGGCGCGGCGAGGAGGTCGACCTCGCGAAACTCCCGGTGCTGCGCTGCTGGCCGCAGGACGGGGGGCCGTTCGTGACGCTCCCGCTCGTGATCACCAAGGACCCGATCGCCCGCGACGTGAACATCGGCATGTACCGCATGCAGGTGCTCGGCAAGGCCGTCACCGCCATGCATTGGCAGCGCCACAAGACCGGTGCGCGCCACCTCGCGTCGGCGCGCGAGCGCGGCGAGCGCCTCGAGGTGGCGGTCGCGCTCGGCGGCGACCCCGCGCTGACGTACGCCGCCACCGCGCCCATCCCGCCCATTCCGGGCGTGAACGAGTACTCGCTCACGGGCTTCCTACGGGGCCGACGCGTCGAACTGGTGAAGGCGATCAGCGTCGACCTCGAGGTGCCGGCGCACGCCGAGATCGTGTTGGAAGGGTACGTCGACCCCGAGGCCCCCTGGGTGACGGAGGGTCCGTTCGGCGATCACACCGGCTTCTACACACTGCAGGACATGTACCCGTCCTTCGTCGTCACCACGATCACGATGCGACGCGACGCCATCTACCCCGCCACCATCGTCGGCCGGCCCCCCATGGAGGACGCCTTCCTCATCGAGGCGAGCGAGCGGATCTTCCTGGTGCCGGCGCAGCTCATCTTGCCGGAGATCGTCGACTACCACATGCCCCCGGCGGGAATCGCGCACAACCTCGTGAACGTCCGCATCACGAAGTCGTACCCGGGGCAGGCCTACAAGGTGGCGAACGGCCTCCTCGGTCTCGGACAGATGATGTTCGCGAAGGTGGTGCTCGTGAGCGACGCCGACGTGCGGCCGCAGGACCACCTGGAGTTCTGGCGCGCGGTGCTCCGCAACGCGGTCCCGGGGCGCGACGAGCAGTTCGCCAAGGGGCCGATCGACGTCCTCGATCACGCCAGCCGCGCCTGGAGCTACGGATCGAAACTCGTGATCGACGGCACGAGCAAGCACCGCGAGGAGGGGGGCGCGGGGCGCGGCGTCGGTGCACCGGAGACGAGCGGCGTGGCGCAGGGAACGACCGTGGCCACCGAACCGAATGGCTGGGAGCCGAATCCCGAGCGGGGCGTCGACGAGCTGCCGGATCACGCCGAGATCCTCGATCAGCATCAGGTGGCTGGGGGTTTCTGGTTCATCGCCACGCGCAAGACGCGCCCAGACCAGGGGCGCCACCTCGGCGAATGGGCCGCGCGGCAGGGGGTTGCGCGCGGCGTGCGGCTCATCGCGGTGGTCGACCACGAGACCGATCCGCGCGATTTCGAGGACGTGATGTGGACGATGCTCAACAACATCGATCCGGAACGCGACGTGCAGGTGGTCACCGTCGACGCCCCCGGTGGGGGCGCTTGGGTCTTCGACGCAACCCCGAAGGGTCCGGCGGAGGGCTTCACGCGGCCATGGCCCGACAAGATCGTCATGCCGGACGAGATCACGGAGCGAATGGCGGCACTCGCCGAACGGCACGGCTTCTAGCGGCCGCGGCGCCCACGTCGCGCTCCCGTGGGCCCGACGCCTCGTGCAGCGTGCGCGCGAACCCCCTTCAGCCGCCGCTGCCCGCCGGGATCTCGGCGCGTGCCTGGTTACGCCCCTCGCGCTTGGCGAGGTAGAGGGCGGCGTCGGCGCGCGCGACCACCGACTGCACCGTGTCGCCGGCCCGATAGGTGGCGACGCCGAGGCTGATGGTGATTCGGTAGCGCTCGGCGAGGGCGTTGGCGTCGACGTGGTGCCGAATCATCTCGGCGAGTCGCTGCGCGTCGGCGAGCGAGGTCTCGGGGGCGAGGAGCAGGAACTCCTCGCCGCCCCACCTGGCGATGGTGTCGGCGGCGCGCACCATGCGCTCGATTCGCCGGGCGAGGTCGACGAGCACCTCGTCGCCGGCGTGATGCCCGTGGCGGTCGTTGAGATCCTTGAAGTGGTCGATGTCGATCATGAGGACGCTGAACATCCGCCCGTACCGCTCGGCGCGGCGGAGCTCGCGCACGAACTGCTCCTCGGCGTGGCGTCGATTGGCGAGGGTCGTGAGCGCGTCGGTGTTGGCGAGGCGGCGCATCGTCCGCGCCGTCTCCTCCATCGTGAAGGCGCGCTCCTGCAGGTCGGAGAAGAAGTAGAGCGCAACGATGATCACGGCGTACGCCAAGTACGCCTGCAGCGGAACGAAGATCCCGTCGGTGACGCCGGTGCCGGACCTGGTAGCGATGGCGTGCGGCAGGGTGAGCAGCACGATGAGGGCGTAGGCCGCGAGCGAGTACCGCAGCGATGTGACGCCGTCGAAGGCGATGGCGCAGAAGACGAAGATCAACGGCATCCAGAGCATCGTCGCGACCACGCCACGCAGCACGAGATCGTCGGGCGGTGTGAGGTAGAGCCCCGTCGCGACGGAGACACAGATCACCACGACGGCAACCCCGAGCAGGAGCTTCTCGAGGGCGGCGAGCGGTATCCGGCGCCAGAGGGTGAGGCCCGCGAGCGCGAGGCAGATGGCGGCCGTAGCGGCCGTGGTGAGCGCCACGCCGGTCGCACCGGCCGGGTTCAGTGCGTTCTGTACGAAAGCGACGGCAGCGCCCGTGCTCCCGAGCATCAGGAGCAGGAGGTAGATACCCCGTTTACGGGTACCTTCCTCGACCGGAAACTCCCTCGTCGTCTTCATCCACCCAAGATAGCACGCGCACCGGCGCCCGAATCGCCTCAGGAACGCCGTCCTGGCGGCGCTTCAGCGTCTCGGTGCGAGCGCCGCGACGAGGAAGACGATGGCTTGGCTGAGAATGATCGCGGCGCCTGTCGGCACGTCGAAGAGGAAGCTCGCGAGGACCCCGGCGACGGTGGTGGTGGTGCCGATGACCACGGCGAAGAGGGTCATGGAGGCCAGCGATCTCGCCCAGAGCCGCGCCGCGGCGGCGGGGATCACCAGGTAGGCGGCCATCAGGATGATGCCGACCACGACCGCCGAGACGGCGACCACGACCGCGGCCAAACCGAAGAGCCCGTACTCGAGCGCCTTGGTCGGTACGCCATCGGTCCGGGCGAGCTCCTCGTCGAAGGTCGCGTAGCCCAGCGCGCTCCAGCTCCAGCCGAGCGCCACGACTGCGAAGGTCGCCGTCACGGCGATGACCGTGAGTTCGGTCTGCCGCACGGCGAGGATGCTCCCGAAGAGGATGTCCATCACGTTGAAGCCGATGTTCACGTCGGGTGGTACGGCCGAGAAGAAGAGGACGCCCAGTGCCACCGAGACGGCGAAGAAGACGCCGATGGCGGTGTCGCTCGACAGCTGCGTGCGGTCGCGCGTCCAGGCGATGGCGAGCCCCGTGAGGAGCGCGAAGGGGACTGCGATCACGAGCGGGTTCCGGAACACGGCGGCGCCCCCCTCGAAGAGCCCGCTGGCCACGATCACGAAGGTGCCGATCCCCATGCCGCCGAAGGACGCATGGGCGAGCCCATCGCCGAGGAACGATAGCCGCCGTTGCACCACGAACACGCCGAGCAGGGCGCACATCACGGCTATGAGGAGTCCTGCGGCGATCGCGCGCTGCATGAACGGGTAGCGCAGCAGCTCCAGGAGGTCCGCCAGGTCGGTCATGGCCTCGCCCGCATGCTCAGAACGCCACCGCGTGCGTGTGGCCGACGTGACCGAATGCCTCCTGCAGACAGGGTTCGCACAGGACGTCCTCCGGGAGTCCGTAGCCGTGCACGCGACGGTTGATGACCAGCACGCGATTGGCGTGGTAGCGCGCGGCGGCGAGGTCGTGCGTCACCATGGCGATCGTGGCGCCGCTCTCTCCCTGGTAGCGCTCGAGCAGGTCGTAGAGGTCGTGCTCGGCGAGGAAGTCGACGCCCGTCGCGGGTTCGTCGAGGAGGACGATCGCGGGGCGTCGCACGAGCGCACGGGCGAGGTAGACGCGCTGGAGCTCGCCCCCGGAGAGCTTCGAGAGTGCGCGGTCGGCGAGGCGGCCGGCGCCGACGTCGTCGAGTGCCGCGTGCGCGAGGTCGCGCTCGGAGCGGGTCGCGCGCACGGGCCAGCGCCGCCGCACGCCGGTCACCACCAGCTCGACGGAGGTGGCCGGGAACGTGCGGTCGAAGGTCTTGAGTTGCGGCACGTAGCCGATGCGCTCTGGATGGGCTCCGGCGTCCTTGCCGAAGAGCGCGGCGTGACCCCTCGTCGGCCGGACCAGGCCGAGCGCCACCTTCACGAGCGTCGACTTACCCGAGCCGTTCGGGCCGACGATGGCGAGAAAGGCGCCGGTCTCGAGATCGAAGCTCACGCGCTGCAGCACCTCGGCCTCGCCATAGCGCACGGTGACGTCGTGGACGTGCAGCGCGGGCGGCGTCGCCGTGGCGGCGGATCTCGCACCGGTCGCCCCCGCGAGCGCCGTCACCGCAGCGCCTCGGCGATGATGGCGGCGTTCCAACGCATCAGATCGGCGTAGCCTTCGCGGCCCGCCGCTCCACCGAGCGGGTCGAGTTCGTAGAGTTCGACGCTGGCCTCCTCAGCCACCACCTCTGCCGGACGGCGGTTGAGCTGCACCTCGCTGAAGATCGCCGCCGCACCGGAATCGCGGATCTTGCCGAGCGCGTAATGGAGGTACGCGGGCGTCGGTTCGCGTCCCGGTAAGGGCTCGATCTCCACCACGAGGTCGAGCCCGTAGCGAGCCGCGAAATAGGGCCACGCGTCGTGGAAGGGAACGAACGCCGCACCGCGGACGCCTTCGAGTAGCTCGGCGAGTTCGTCGTGGAGGGCCTGGAGTTCACGCTCGACCTCGGCGAGGTTGGCGCGGTACTCGGCTCGGTGGTCCGGGTCGACACCGATGAGCGCCTCGGCGATCCCGGCGGCAGCCTCGATCATCACGAGCGGATCGAGCCAGACGTGGGGGTTGAAGCCGATGGAAGCGCCCCCGGCGTCGACCGGAGCGAGGTCTGGGAAGGCTTCGCGCATGGCGCCCTGGACGCCCTCCAGCGAGACGATCTCGAGCACCGGGGCCCGCACTCCAGACGCTTCGACGAGGTCGCGGAGCCAGAGGTCGAGGCCGCCGTTCATAACGATGAGGTCCGCGCGCGCGATGCGGCCGACGTCGCGCGGGGTGGGATCGAACGTGTGGGGGGAAGCGCCCGGCGGAAGCACGCGCACGACGTCGGCATGCGCTCCGGCGATGCTGCGCGTGAGGGCGTAGTACGGGTGGAGCGACACCACCACGCTCGGGCGAGCAGCGCCAGAGGCGAGCACGAGGAGGGCGAGGGTGGCGAGCAGTACGCGCATGGCCTTCGCCCGCCCTCGATGCGGGCGGAACCCCATTGGACGTAGATGACAACCGATTCTCATCTTGCGAGTCTACACCGCCTCGCGTCGCCACACGGCGGACCGGGTACGCGACCCACGACGAAGGGCGCCCCGGCGGGCGCCCTCACATCTACAAGTACAAGCGTACACGCGGCCGGCGGGGTGCGCCCGCCGACGGCGACCGATCACTTGTTCGGGTTCACCAGCAGGGTCGGGTCGAGACCGCGCAACGCCTTCGCCGAGAGCCAGACTCGGTGCGGCTTCCCGTCGATGAAGATCGTCTTCTTCTGGAGGTTCGGCTTGAAGGTGCGCTTGTGCACGCCGACCTGCTTGAGGCCTACGCCACCCTTCTTCTTCGGCGAACCCTTGCGGATGCTCGTGGTCTGACTGTGGGTCTTCTTGCCGGTGATCGCACAGACGCGCGGCATGGTCTCCTCCTGAGGTCGCACGGCTCACTCGACCGGCTGGCGTCGAACGCACGGCGGTGGCGGGCCAAAGCGGGGCGGCGCACCACGCCGGTGCGCACGCGAACGCACGAGTATAGCACATGCGCGCCTATGGATCCGGAGGCCGTTCGCCGCCGCCCTCCCAGTCGGAGGCGCGACCGATCCCGGCGTCACGGCCGGGAAGCCGCTCCGGAGGCTGCTCGAGCGCCCACGCGAGGTGCCGCCAGAGCCCGCGCAGGCGCGCGACCTCATCGGCCGACGGCGAAGCGCGATCGAAGACCGCCCGCAGGTGCCGGAGCGCCGACGCGAGCCGCCGCTCGTCGGTGTAGCCACTCCGGAGCGCCACCGACTCGAGCTGGTCGTACATTCCCTCCACCTGTTCGCGAGGGGCCAGTGCCGCTGCCGTGCTCGGCAGCGCCATCGGAGCACCATCTCGCACGGCGCTCGCCGGGTTGCCCCCGAGGGGCGAGCCCTCGGCATGCGCCTCGCGGTGCCAGAGGTAGGCGACCACCACCACCGCCTGGGCGAGGTTGAGCGAGGCGTAGGGGGCTGTGGGAATCGTGGCGATCAGACGGCAGCGGTCGAGGGCGGCGTTGTCGAGCCCGGTATCCTCGGGGCCGAACACGAGCGCTCCACGCTGCCCCGTCAGCGCCCCGAGCACCCGCTCCGGGACGTCGGCGCGGTGGACTTCCGAGGCGCGCGGCCGGGCGGACGTCCCGATCACCATCGTGGTGTCGGCGAGGGCCTCGTCGAGCGTCGCCACCTCGACGCTGGCCTCGAGCACGTCGTGGGCGTGCGCTGCCAGAGCGTGTGCCTCGCGATCGATCCGGCATCGCGGCGCCACGAGCCAGAGCTCGGCGAGCCCGAAGTTCTTCATCGCGCGCGCGACCGAGCCGACGTTCCCCGCGTGCTTCGGCGAAACGAGCACCACGCGCGGTGTCGTCGTCACGCGCGCGAGGGGGCGACAGCGCGGACGCAGGCAGAGACGAAGGCGCCCCGACGGCCGGGGGACGTCGGGGCGTGAACCGCCCCGTGGGCGGCGCGGGTCGCGAGGCGACGGCTCAGGCGGAGCCCTGCGACGCCTTGGCGGCGTTGATGCGCTTCGCGAGCCGCGCCTTGCGGCGTGCAGCGGTGTTCTTGTGCAGCGTCGAGCCCTTGGCGGCGCGGTCGACGAGCCCCTGCACCACCTTCTGGTACTTCGCGGCGGCGTCGACGTCGCCTGAGTCGGCGGCGGCGAGCGCCTTCTTGGTGAAGGTGCGAATCGTGCTCTTGCGGGCACGGTTGTCCAGGCGGCGCTTCTCCGACTGGCGGTGGTACTTCATGGCGGACGGTGTACGGGCCATACGCGGTGCTCCTACGTTCATCGAGGCGGGGATGCGGCCGGCGCGTCGCCTTCGGGGAATGGTCACGCTCGACCGCGGTCGCGCGGTCGTCAACCGTGGGAGTGTAGCACGACTCCGGCGGGTCCCGCAAACGCTCGCATGGCGTGCGATGTCTACGCCGCTGCGCGCGAGGGCGCTCCCCGTCTCCCTCACCTCGGTAGCATGCACGCCATGGACCGCCGACAGCTCGCGACCGCGATCTTCGAACGCAGCCACCTCACCGGGGAGTTCCTCCTCCGCTCGGGGCAGGTGAGCCACGAGTACTTCGACAAGTACCGCTTCGAGGCCGATCCGCAGCTGCTGCGCGCGATCGCGCATGCGCTCGCGCCGCACGTCCCAGACGACACCGACGTGCTCGCGGGGCTCGAGCTCGGCGGGGTGCCGCTGGCGGTGATGCTGGGCCAGGTGACCGGCATCCCCACGACCTTCGTGCGCAAGGCCGCGAAGGCCTACGGCACCCGAAAGGTGGCCGAAGGCGCCGACGTCGACGGTGCTCGCGTGGTGGTCATCGAGGACGTCGTGACCTCGGGGGGGCAGGTGATCGCCTCGACGGACGACCTGCGTGCGCTCGGCGCGGTGGTCGAGCACGCGGTCTGCGTCATCGATCGTGAGGCCGGCGGAGGCGACGCCCTCGCCGAGGAGGGCGTGGTGCTCCGTCCCCTGTTCACGATGTCGCAGCTGAAGGCGCTCCGCGGCTGACCGACGCTGCGTCGCGGCTCACTCCCAGGCGGGCAAGGGGTCACGAAAGCGTGACCAGGCGGCGCGGCCTTCGGCCTCCTCGCGGTCGTCGATGAGCGCCTCGTCGAGCGTCGCGTGCACTGCTGGAACGTCGAGATCGATACCGATCACCACGAGCTGCTGGGCCCGGTCGCCGTAGCGTTCGTCCCACTCCGCCTCGACTGCAGCAACCTCGTCGTCTGGGAGGTCCCAGCCGTCCTCGCCCTGCGCCGCGAGCCAACTCCCCATCGGCTCCAGGAGATACGAGTATCCGGCTTTCGAGAGCAGGACGGCGTATCCGGGTCTCGTGGCGAGCCAGATCACGCCCTTCGCGCGCACGGCCTTGCGCATGGCCGGCGCGTCGAGCGCCGCCGCGAGCCGTTCCGGGTGGAAGGGACGCCGCGCACGGAAGACGGTGCTTCGAATACCGTACTCCTCCGTCTCGGGCACGTGCTCGCCCGAGAGCTCGCGAATCCAGGCCGCGGACCGGCTCGCCTCCTCGAGGTCGAAGCGACCGGTGCCCATCACCTGGTCGAGCGCCACGACGCCATGCGCGCCGTGGATGACGGTCGCGCCGGGGTTGAGGGCGCGCACGGTCGACTCCACCCTCCGGAGCGTGTCGGCGTCGGCAAGATCGACCTTCGAGAGCACGATCACGTCGGCGAACTCGACCTGGTCGACGAGGAGGTCGACGACGGTCCGCTCGTCGTCGTCGCCGGCCGACTCCCCGCGCTCCGCGAGCGCATCGAGGCTGCCGAGGTCGTCGAGGAAGCGTGCGGCATCGACCACGGTGACCATCGTGTCGAGGCGGGCGAGGCTCGAGAGGCTGGTGCCGAGCTCGTCCTCGAACACGAACGTCTGCGCGACGGGCAGGGGCTCGCTGATGCCCGTCGACTCGATCAGTAGGTAGTCGAACCGCCCTTCCCGCGCGAGCCGAGCGACCTCGCGCAGCAGGTCCTCGCGAAGGGTGCAGCAGATGCAGCCGTTGGTCATCTCGACCAGGGTCTCCTCGGTCCGCGAGAGCGCGGCCCCGCCGCCGCGTACGAGGTCGGCGTCGACGTTGATCTCGGACATGTCGTTGACGATCACGGCGACGCGTTTCCCCTCGCGGTTGCGCAGGACGTGGTTGAGGAGCGTCGTCTTGCCGGCGCCGAGGAAGCCCGACAGCACGGTCACGGGGAGTCGCGCATCGGCGCTCGGAGCGCCCGGGCCCGCGGAGGTCGGTGTGGGGAAAGTCATGCGGCGTCCTCGAGGGGGATGAGGGGATCGGGTGCAGGGCGCATCGCACGTGCACCGGGGTCGATGCCGGCGTCTGCGAGCACGTCGTCCATGAGGAGCGGGAGGTAGCGTCCGGCGCTCGCGAGCGTCGCTGCGGCGAGGCCGCATCGTGGCAGCGCGAGATGCCCGAGCGGGTAGAGGGGCGGCATTCCCTTCCAACGGCCGGCATCGTCCATGACCGGGAGGTGGCGCGCCGGCCCGCCGATCACCACCGGGCCGCGGCCACCGCCGACGGCGTCGCGCATGAACGGCAGCGCGCGCGGGCGCGGCTCGACACCGGTCGACGCCCAGACCCGATCGAAGCGTTCGGCGCGCTCGCCGCGCGCGTCTGCCCACTGGAGCTGGATTCCACCCCAGAGTGGCGTGGCGAAGCGGACGCGGGCGAACGGGAGCACGCGGACGCCGAGCGCTGCGGCGCGACGGGTCGAGCCCGGCAGCGTGGAGCGGGGGATGTGGGTCTTCTTCAGCGTCCGGAGCCGAACCTTCGGGTCCTGAGCGATGAACGCTCGCATCGTCTCGGTGCGGAACCACGCCGGATCGAAGGGGAGCTGCCGTTCGATGGTGGCGCCGCGGCGGCACACGATGGTCACGGCTGCGCCGCGCCGCGCGGCCGCGCAGGCGAGCTCCCAGGTCGCGGCGTTCGACGACCCGAGGATGGCGACGCTGCTCCCCGGGAGGGAGGCATCGTCCAATGACGCCGCGAGTGCATGGGTGGCGCGCTCGGGTGGCAGGTGGCACCACCACGCACGCCACGGCTCGGGGAGGCGCAGGTGCGGGACGATGCCGCTGGCGAGCAGGACCACCGCCGTGCGGAAGGTGTCGCCGTCATCGAGATGGACGAGCCAGCGATCGCCCGCCGGCACGAGCCGCTCCACGCGCGCCTCGCGGACGTGCTGGTCGGCGCCACTGCGCCGCGCGACGTCGTTGGCGTACCGCCAGAACGCGTGACGGCCGACACGGCGCGAGGGGGCGACCGTCGCGTTCGCGTGCGGATCCTCCGCCTCGCCGAGACAGTAGACGTCGGCCAGGGGTCGACTTCCGTCGGCGTCGCGCCAGCAGGTCATCGATCGCGACGGGTCACCGAGCGCGAAGTCGAGCTCGCGCGGACTGCGCAGGTGGACGGTCGCGCGCGCGGGCCCGGCATCGTCGTACGTCGGCAGCCAGTGGGGGGCTGGGTCGACGAGCGCCGCGCAGCCCGCGAGGCCGCGATCGGCGAGCCAGAGATGGAGGGCGAGGCCGTGTGGGCCCCGCCCTCCGACGACGGTGATCGGTACGTCGCGCACGGCGCCCGTTAGTCCAGGACCGCGCCGGGGATGGCCATGACGGCGACACCGCCAGGCGTGAGCGAGACGTCGAAGTGGCGCAGGGTCTCCATGTGGTCGAGGTCGACCTCTACGACTCGGCCGTGGTCGGGATCCCCGATGTAGGCGTACTCCCCGAGGACCGCCAGGCTGGCGCGCGGCCGATCGGGTCGGGTGGCGTTCGCGACCTCGACGCTCGCGAGCACGAGTCCGTCGGTGGCGTCGAGGCGGTGGAGGAAGCCGTCGCCCGTCAGGACGATGAGGGCTTCGCCGTGCTCGGCGAAGCGCATGCCGATCGGTGCGGCGGGGAGTGGAGTGCTCGTCATCGTCCGCGCCTCGACGTCGATGAGCGCGAGGCCACTCCCGAAGTTTCCGTAGACGATGGGGTTGCGGTCGTCGCTCACGAGCGTGCCGACGCGGGCGTCGTCGCTCGAGCCGGCGGGGTTGGCGATCTTGTGGGCGGAGAACGTGCCGCCGTGATGGACCTCGACGAGGAGCACGCCGTCGGAGCAGCCGAAGACCACCGTGTGGTCGTGCACCGCCTGGCCGTGGAGGCCCGGGCACCCTTCGAAGGTCTCGAGGAGCGTGCCATCGCGATCGTAAACGTCGACGCGGGCGAGCTGCAGGTGTCCCGAGAGCACGTAGTCGTCGATCACGGCGAGTGAGCCGTGATCGCTCTGAGCGGTGACGATCTCGGTGTAGTCGAGGCTGATGCCGAGGAGGCGCGTGTCGAGCCAGGCGATGGTGCCGTCCTCGTCGTTGAAGATCCCGATGTCGGTGCCGCGTGCGAAGAAGTGGGTCGGCTGACGTCCGACGTTCATGGTCTGCAGGACGTACGGCGAGCCTTGGAGTAGGTCCATGTGGTCGCCGTGGTCGACGGTCGATAGCCCGCTGTGCACGAAGGTGACGCGGTGCTCGCTGCGATGCGTGATGGCGGCGTAGCGGGGGTCGGGGAGCTGGTAGACGCTGCCGATTCCCGGCGTCGTGAAGCGGGCGATCTCGGCGCCCGTCGCGAGGTCGAGGACGATCGCGACCGGCTCGTCCGCGGAGGTGACGAGGAGGCGCATCCCCGCGGTCCCGCCGTGATCGTGGTCGTGGTCGTCGGCGTGATCGTCGTCGTGTCCGTGGTCGTGGTCGTGGTCGTCATCGTGCTCGTCGTGCTCGTCGTCGTGCTCGTCGTCGTGGTCGTCGTGGTCGGCGGCGGCCTGCGCGAGCAGGGGCGCGTCGCCCTGGGCGAGGGTGAGCCCGCCGGCGTAGAGCGCGGCGACGAGCAGAGCGAGGATGAAGCGTGTGGCTCGAGACATCGGAACTCCTTGAGTGTGTCGGTCGTGGTGTGTCGCCGCTGTGCGAGGCGATCGCGGCGTCGGGGACCCGAGCGCGGACGGATGCCGGGCTCGCGCGTCGGTGGGAGTGGGCGACGAGGGGGTCTGGCTCAGATCTTCGTTTCGCGGAAGAGTACGTGACGACGCACGACGGGGTCGTCCTTCTTCAGCTCGAGCTTGGCGGTGGTGGTGCGGCGGTTCTTGGAGCTCGAGTAGGTGTATCCGGTACCGGCGCTACTGCGGAGCAAGAGTGCGATGCGAGGTCCGTCCTTGGCCATGTCCCCTCCTTCGGGTGCGGTCGGGCGATGGCGTTCAGCCGACCGGTTCGAACGTACGACCTTACTGAGAACGAGTTATCATTCTCAAGTCGACCGCCAGTCTACGCGCTACGCCCGTGGTCGTGTCAACGCTCACCGCGGCGCCGAGGCGGCGACGGACGCCAGCGCGGAAGCGAGTACACTCGACCATGCCCGACGAGACCCTCTTCACCAAGATCATCCGCGGCGAGATCCCGGCGGACGTCGTCTACCGCGACGACCTCGTGACGGCCTTCCGAGACATCTCCCCGCAAGCACCAGTTCACGTGCTGATCGTCCCCAACCACGTCATCGCCACCGCGGCCGACGTCACGCGCGACGACGAGCGGGCGCTCGGCCGGCTCTTCGTCGCCGCGCGGCAGATCGCCGAACGCGAGGGGCTCGAGGCGGGGTACCGACTGATCGTCAACTGCCGTGAGCACGGCGGCCAAGAGGTACCGCACCTCCACATGCACCTGCTCGGTGGTGAGCCGATCGGTCCCATGCGAACCCGATCATGAGACGAACATCGCAACGACGCGCCATCATGCACACGCTCGAGGAGGCGCCTGGGCCCCTCACGCCGCAAGAGATCCTCGATCGCGCTGCAGCCCTGCACGCTTCGCTCGGCCTCGCCACTGTCTACCGCAACCTCAACACGCTCGAAGCGTCCGGCGCGGTCGTGTCGGTCCACCTCCCGAACGAGGCCAGGCGCTACGAGGTGGCCGGTCGTGGCCACCACCATCACTTCCGCTGCGACCTCTGCGAGGCCGTCTACGAGCTCGACGCCAGCTGCCCCGTCGCCGTGCTCGAAGGGGTCACGCTCCCCGGTGGGTACGAAGTACGGGGTCACGCCCTCACCCTCTACGGCGTCTGCCCGGTCTGTAGGGCGGGTGCGCGTGCCTGATCACCGCTACGCCCATAGCGGCGCCCGCGGGCGGCTATGGCCGCTGCTGCCACTCGCGTTCGCCATACTCGCGACACTCGCCGCCGGCGCCTCGGCGCAGGGCGCAGCAGACGGCTACGGCTACCTCGAGGGGCAGATCGTCGACATCATCGAGCGCACCTCGCCTCCGAACCTCGCCCTCGTCCGACTCGGCGACGGCCGGGTCGTCGACGCCGACCTGCCGATGGCGGACCCGTACTCGACCTTCGAGCTGCCCGAGTACCGCGTGGGTGAGCGCGTAGAGCTCTACTACGCTCCCGGTCCGACCGGACGAACCGCCTACGTGGTCTCGGACTGGGTGCGCCGACCCGCCCTGCTGTGGCTCGTCGGGCTCTTCGCGCTCGTATCGTTCCTCGTGGCTCGGTTCAAGGGCCTGCGAGCCTTCGCGTCGACGGCCGCGAGCCTCGCCATCGTCATCATGTTCATCGTCCCGCAGATCCTCGCCGGCGCGAACCCGGTGTTCATCTCGCTCGTCGGCGTCGGCGGCATCCTCGTGCTCGCGATCTACTTCGTGCACGGGCTCAGCTGGAGCACCACGGCGGCACTCGCAGGTACCTTCCTCTCGGTGCTGGTGACGATGGCGCTCGGCATCACGTTCACCGAACTCAGCAACCTGACCGGCCTCGGCAACGAGGACGCGATCTTCCTGATGTCGGCGGCGCCGCAGGTGGCGCTCAAGGGTCTACTACTCGCCGGCCTCCTCATCGGCGCCCTCGGGGCCCTGACCGACATCACCATCGTGCAGGCGAGCGTGGTGCGCGAACTCGCCCACACCGATCCCTCCCTCTCGGCGCGCGATCTCTACGGCCGCGCGATGAACGTCGGTCGCGATCACGTCGGCTCGCTCGTGAATACGCTCGTGCTCGCCTACACCGGTGCCGGGCTCTCGCTGCTGATCCTGCTCAACGTGTCGGAGGTCAGCCTCGCGCGCGCCTTCAACCTCGAGCTCGTCGCCGGCGAGGTCGTGCACACGCTCGTCGGATCGATCGGGCTCGTGCTCGCGGTGCCGATCACCACGCTCCTCGCCGCCGTCCTCTTCCGCGGCGACCGCCTGCCGCTCGCGACGGGGGAACTCGCCCACGGCCACCACCACTAGCGTGGGGCCGCGATGAGATGATCCCCGACGCCGCCCGCCTCATCGCCGACGCGCTCGCACTCCGGGCGGACGCGTTCCTCGACACGCTCGAGCTCGGCCGCCCCGGCCTCCGGCTCGGCCTCATGGTGGTCTTCCTCGCCGGCCTCTCGACGGCGATCGGGCAGAGCGTCACCCTCTTCGCCCATCGCGTCTCGCCACGGCGCTTCGCCGCGAGCCTGCTGGTCCAGGCGCTGCTCTTCGTGGTCGGCTTCCTGGCCTGGGTCGCCGCGACGTGGGTGGTCGGGGGAACCATCTTCGACCGACCACGTCCGGTGGTGCTCGCCTTTGCGACGGTCGGGCTCGCGCACGCTCCGCAGCTCTTCGGCTTCTTCGTACTCACGCCCTACTTCGGCACGCCCATCGGCACGGTGCTCTCCGTCTGGACTCTGCTCGCGAGCGTGCTCGCCACCGCCGCGGTGTTCGACCTCACGCTCGTCGAGGCGGCCACCTGTGCCGGCCTCGGTTGGCTCGCGTCGCAGCTGTTGCAGCGCACGATCGGCCGACCGATCATCTGGATCGGCCGCGCGGTGCGGCGCTCGGTCGCCGGCGTCGACGTCCGCACGAGGCCGCTGCCGTGATCGCGTTCGACCTCGGCACGCTCGTGCTCGTGGCGTGCATCGCCTTCCTCGTCGCCGGAGCACTGGCGCCACTCGAAACGCTCGGCTGGTGGGCGGGCTGGTACGGCGACGGAGTCGATGCCGCCGACGTCGAGCACGAGGCCGCCACCGCCACACGGGTGCCCGTGGCCGTTCCGCCCCACGAGCACTACGTGGTCTTCCTCAGTGGCATCCACTCCGCCGCTTCGGAGACGCACTCCGCGCGCGAAGCGCACGCGCTCGAGGAGCTCCGGAGCGCGCTGCCCGAGGCGGCGGTGCTCGAGGTCTTCCCCTACTCCGTGACGAACCGGGCACTCACGGGCGAGCGGTACTTCTCGGCGTTCTGGCGGTGGCTGCTGCGCGCGAAACTGAGCCGTCGCCGCGCCGTGAAACTCGCGGGCTTCCTCATCAACATCCGAAACGTCTGGCAGGTCGGCGTCTCGGCCGACCGTCGCTACGGCCCCTACTACAACCGCGGCTCCGCCCAGCTCGTCGTCGGGCACCTCGTCCGGCGCGGCTATCCCCTCGGCGGCGGCGCGCCGGTGATGCTGATCGGCTACTCCGGCGGCGGTCAGGTCGCCGTCGGCGCCGCCCCTTTCGTGAAGGAGCTGACCGGGGGTGACGTCACCGTCGTCTCGCTCGGTGGCGTCCTGGCGGCCGACCCGGGCCTGCTCGAGACCGACCGCGTCTTCCACCTCTACGGCCGCCGCGACGGCGTCCAGCGACTCGGAGCGTTCTTCTTCCCCGGGCGTTGGCCGATCCTCTCCTACTCGCCGTGGAACGAGGCGCGCCGACGCGGCACGCTCCGCAGCGTCCTCATCGGCCCCTCCGACCACACCGGGGCGGGCGGCTACCTCGACGCCAACACGCGCGCGCCCGACGGACGCACCTACCTCCAGATCACCATCGACGTGCTCAGCGCCATCGCTCGTGGTGCGAACGACGAACTCCCGGTCGCCACCACGCCCTGAGGGGAGGCTCGCCGGTCCCGTTCAGCGGTGCTCGCCCCACAGCCGCCGCAACACACCGCAGACCTCGCCGATCGTGGCGCGATGCGCGAAGGCGTCGCGCACGACCGGCATCAGCGGAGCCTCCCCACTCGCGGCGACCTCGAGCCGCGCGAGCGCCTCCGACGCGGCGACGCCGTCGCGCTCCTCTCGGAACCGCCGTACCTGCGCCACTCGCCGCGCCTCGAGCTCGGGATCGATGTGCTGGACCGGCACCGGTGCCTCCGCCACCCCTTCGGCGAAGCGATTCACGCCCACCACGACCCGTTCCCCCGCCTCTACGGCGCGTTGATGCGCGTAGGCGGCCTCTTCGATCTCGCGCTGCAGGTAGCCGAGCTCGATGGCACGCACGCTCCCGCCGAGCTCCTCGACCCGATCGAGGAGGCGCCGCGCGTCGCGCTCGAGTTCGTCGGTGAGGCGCTCGACGAAGTAACTCCCGCCGAGCGGATCGATCGCCTCCGCCACCCCGGACTCGTGGGCCAGGATCTGTTGCGTGCGCAGCGCGAGCCGCGCGCTCGCTGCGGTGGGGAGCCCGAGCGCCTCGTCGTAAGCGTTCGTGTGAAGGCTCTGCGTTCCCCCCAGCACGGCGGCGAGCGCCTGGTAGGCGGTGCGGACGACATTGTTGAGCGGCTGCTGCGCGGTGAGGGTCGAGCCGCCCGTCTGGGCGTGGAAGCGGAGCATCGCCGCGCGCTCGGTGCCGCCGAACTCGTCGCGCACCACGTGCGCCCAGAGCCGCCGGGCGGCGCGAAACTTCGCGACCTCCTCGAAGAAGTCGTTATGGCATGCGAAGAAGAACGACAGTCTCGGACCGAACGACTCGATGTCGAGCCCCGCGGCGATCGCGGCGCGCACGTAGGCGGTGGCGTTGGCGAGCGTGAAGGCGATCTCCTGCGCCGCCGTCGAGCCCGCCTCGCGGATGTGATACCCCGAGATCGAGATCGTGTTCCATCGCGGCACGTGCAGGGCGCACCACGCGAACAGGTCGGTCACGAGCCGCATCGAGCGCTCGGGCGGGTAGATGTAGGTGCCCCGTGCGACGTACTCCTTGAGGATGTCGTTCTGTACGGTGCCGCCGAGCTGCTCGAGGGGCGCTCCCTGCCGCTCGGCTTCGAGCGTGTAGAGCGCGAGCAACATCATCGCGGGCGCGTTGATCGTCATCGAGGTGGTCACGTCGGCGAGGGGAATGCCGTCGAAGAGGCTGCGCACGTCGTCGATCGTCGCGATCGAGACGCCGACGCGGCCGACCTCGCCGCGCGCCTCCGCCGCGTCGGGATCCATGCCGAGCTGCGTCGGTAGGTCGAACGCGACCGACAGCCCGGCCACACCCTGCGCGAGGAGGTAGCGGTAGCGTTCGTTCGTCTCCTCCGCCGTGCCGAAACCGGCGTACTGCCGCATCGTCCAGTACCGACCCCCCGTATACATGCGCGGATAGACACCGCGCGTGAACGGGAACTGGCCGGGGTGACCCAGGCGCCGCTCGAGGTCGGGCGGCGAGGCGTCGTCGATGGGCTCCATGGCGACATTGTACGGGAGCGCGCAGCGCGCCGGCCGCGCCGAAACGCCGTGTACGTGTGAAACGACGCGCCGAGCGCGAGCGGCCGGGTAGCATGCCGCCGGAGGTCATGCATGCAATACCGCAGACTCGGACGCGCCGGCCTGAAGGTCAGCACCATCAGCCTCGGCGCCTGGACCACGTACGGCGCGAGCGTCCAAGACCGAAAGACCATCACCGACATCGTCGGCACGGCGTTCGAAGCGGGCGTCAACTATTTCGACAACGCCGACGCCTACGCCAAGGGGCAGGGCGAGACGATCATGGGCGAGGTGCTCGCCGACCTCGCTTTCGAGCGCCACCATCTCGTCCTCTCGACGAAGGTCTTCTGGCCGCAATCGGAGAACGTGAACGATCGCGGTCTCTCGCGCAAGCACGTCATGGAGTCGATCGACCGCTCCCTCGAGCGCATGGCGACGGACTACGTCGACATCTACTTCGCGCACCGCTACGACCCGGAGACGCCCCTCGAGGAGACCATCGAGGCGTTCAGCGACGTGGTTCGGAGCGGGCGGGCACACTATTGGGGGACGAGCGAGTGGACGGGGGCGCAGATCGCCGAAGCGCACACCTTCGCGACGGCCAACGGCCTCGTGGCGCCGGCCACGGAACAGCCGCAGTACTCGATGCTCCACCGCGAACGTGTCGAGCGGGAGATCCTCCCCGTCACCGAAGCGAAAGGCGTCGGACTGGTGGTCTGGAGCCCACTCGCACAGGGCATGCTCACGGGCAAGTACGACGACGGCGTCCCCGAGGGGAGTCGCTTCGCCGAGAACGACGGCTTCCGCGAACGGTTCATGACCGACGCGAACGCGAAGGTGGTGCGGGCGCTCGCACCGATCGCCGACGATCTCGGCGTCACCCGCGGCCAGCTCGCTCTCGCCTGGGTCCTCCGCCAGAGCGGCGTCTCGTCGGTGATCACGGGCGCCACGAAGGTCGAGCAATTCGTCGACAACGTCGCCGCAGCCGAGATCGAACTCGACGACGCCGTGCTCGCTCGCATCGACGAGGTGCTCGAGGGGGTCCGTACCTAGCGACATGCGACTCTTCCGCGCCGCCGGGCTGCGCGCCGTCGATGCGGCCGCCGCCGACACCGGGATCGAGACGTACGCCCTCATGCGAACGGCGGGGGCCGCGGTCGTCGCCGCGCTCGCCCGGCACTGGCCCGCCGCTCGCCACGTATGCGTGCTCTGCGGCCCCGGCAACAACGGCGGTGACGGCTACGTGGCGGCGGAACTCCTCGGTCGCGAGGGGCGGCAGGTGAGTGTGCTCGAACTGCGGAGCGACCCATCGGGCGCCGACGCAGGGCGTGCTCGCGCCGACCTGCTCGCGGCAGCCCTCGACGCCGTACGGATCGACGGCCCCGATGCGCGCGCGCCCACCGACGGCAGCGACGTCGTGATCGACGCCCTCTTCGGCTCCGGCCTCACGCGCGACCTCGAGGGCGTCGCCGCACGCTGGGCCCACGAGGTGACGCGTGCCGGCACCCCAGTGCTCGCTGTCGACGTCCCGAGCGGCGTGCGCGCCGACCGCGCCGGGTTGAGCGGCCCCATCCTCCGAGCCCACGCGACGCTGCAGCTCGCCGGCGCGACCATCGCGTCGGCCCTCGCGCCCGCCCGCGCCGCGTTCGGCGCCTGGGAGGTCGCCGACATCGGACTCCCCGAGCGACTCCTCGACGAACACGCGGCGGGGCGCCTCCTCGATCACGACGACGTGGCGGCGGCCTTCGCACCCCCCGAAGACGACGTCCACAAGTACCTCGCCGGCACCGTCCTCGTGGTGGGTGGCTCGCGCCGCTACGCCGGGGCGGCCGAACTCGCCGCCCGCGGCGCACTGCGGGCGGGGGCGGGACTCGTGACGCTGGCCTCGGAGGCGAGCGCGACGAGCGGCTGGCCGGAGTTCGTCCGGGAGCCCTTCGAGATCGGCGCCGCGGCGGCGTGCATCGAGGCCGTCGGCGCG
>JACCWH010000178.1 GCA_013697735.1 Trueperaceae bacterium
AAATCCGTGCCGACGTTGCCGCCCGGGTCGGTGACGTTCAGGCGAACCTGCACGGTATACGTGCCCTCCTGGTTGAAGGAGTACGTCTCGTTCGGTGTCCACTCGATGCTGGGCGCGTTCCCGACGACGATGGGCGCGTTCGAGCCGAGCTTCGTCGTCCACTGGTAGGTGAGCGGGGTCGCCCCCTCTGGGTCGTTGGCCGTCCCCGAGAGTGTGATCGGGAGGTGCACGGGTGGGCTGCTGCCAGTTTGGGGACTCGTCACCTGCACGTTCGGTGGCAGATTGGGCGGCGGATCGACGACGGTGATCGAGACGCTCTCGGCGTCGCTGGCGCCGAGGGAGTCGGTGCCGGTGAGCGTCAGCACGCGCGCACCGTTGCTCGTGAAGGTCGCCGACACCTCGCAGCCGACGATCGGGAACGGGTCGCTCCCTACGCTGCTCGTCCAGGTCAGGTTCGCGCAGGCGAGGGTCTCGTCAGGTTCGTTGCGGTCGGTGGCGCTGCCGCGCAACTGGACCACGGCCGTGCGAAACACCACCGCGGCCTCGGTCGGGGCGTGCAACGTCACGTTGGGCGCGACGTTGATCACGTTCACGACGACGCTCGCCTCGGTGACCGCGCCGCCGCTGTCGGTCGCGCGCGCCGTGACGACGCGGCTACCCATGGTCGTGAACAGGTGGACGATGCCCGTGCCGGTGCCGAGCTGCCCATCGACGTTCGAGCTCCAGACGACGGTGCAGCAGGGGAACGAATCCTCGACGTCGACCACGTCGGCATGCAGCTGCGCCATCAGGTTGAAGGGGACGTCGCCGCCACCGTTGATGGTGACCTCCGGTGGCACGTTCCCGAGCACCTGCCGGACGGCGCCGAAGGCGTTCACGTGCCGACCGACCCGAGGGTCGCCGTTCGGATGGGCGGTCGACATGAGTACGTTCTCGACGGTGGTGGCGCTCATGCTCGGGTCCGCGGCCCACACCAGCGCCGCGACGCCGGCGACGAACGGCGAGGCGAAGCTCGTGCCGCTGATCGCACGCGCCTGATTCGCCGGAGCGTCGGGATCCGGGCCGACCCAAAGGGTGCCGGGGCCGAAGATGTCGACCTGCTTCGCGCCGTAGTTCGAGTAGCTCGCGCGAGCCGAGGAGCCGCCGGCCAGGGCGCCCACGCAGATCACGCCGGCGTTCTCGCAGGGGGTGATCCAGGTCCGCTCGAAGCAGACGCCGAACGTGCACCCGACCGCGTCGACGTCGCGATCGTCGTTACCGGCGGCGGCGAACAGGAGCATGCCGCTCAGGCGGAAGCCGAAGGTCGCGGCCTCGAAGGGCAACACGCTCCAGGCGAGGTACCACGGAACGGGAGCGCTGTAGCTCATGTTCGCGATGCGCGCACCGAGCAGGCGAGCCTCGCCGAGCGCGGTGATCGACGTGAAGAAGTCATAGAGGGTGAACACGAGGATGGCGTCGGCCACCGGGCCGGCCGGGCCCGCCGCGCCGAAGCCGTTGTTCGGCACCGCCATCGCGGCACTCGCGACGTTGGCGCCGTGCCACGGGCAGGGGTTGCCGCTGCCGCACGACAGCGCATTGCTCGTGCCGGTCGGCGCGAGCGGCGGGGCGTTACTGATCGCCAACCATCCCGTGGGCGTGTCGGCGTCGGGCTGGAAGCCCATGTCGAGGATCGCCACCTTCACGCGGTTGCCGAGGCGACCGGCGATGTCGAGGGCGCGCCACGCCTCGCCCACACCGATCTCCTGCGCCCCCAAGAGCGAGTGGGAGGCCCAAGTAAAGGCGTTCTGGTCGTACGCGCCCCCGGCGGAACCGACGCCCGTCGGCGCCTCGGCCGTGGTGCGACTGCGCAACTGCGCACCGCCGCCGACCCAGTTGATGCCCACATCGGTGCCGGCGGCGGCCTCGCGGCTCGCCACCGCGAGCAGGTCGAGCCCGTCGGCGCTCGAGACTCGGTGGGCGCCGGTGGCGGTCGCGTCGAGCGCGCGAAGGTCGTCCGAGAGCCGGTCGAGGTCGGCGCCGGCCGTGTCGACGCGGACGAGGTACCCGGTGCTCAAGCCCGTCAAGTCGTAATCGCCGGGCACGAAGGTCGCGAGCACCTCACCGTTCCAGCGCGCGAGGAAGGCACTCAACTCGCCAGCGTCGTCGGTCGTGAGCCAGATCTCGTCGGCCACGAAGTCGGCGACCGACCCATCGTCGTTCGCGACTGCGGCGAGCGGCCGCGGGACGCCGTCCTCGAAGCCCGGGAGCTCGGCGACGCTGGGGACGACGCTCGGGTCCACGGTGAAGCTGATCGGCGGCAGCGGTGTCGGGGGCGCGGCGCAGCCGCTGGCGAGCAGCGCGTCGGCCGTCGCGAGCGCCCACCAGGGCGCTCGCGGGCGGATGGGACGAGAGCGTTCGTTCGAGACGTTCCGGATCTGGTGCATGGTTCCTCCTCGTCCCGAGCAGACTACGGACGGCGCGCCACAGCACCGCCACAGGCTCTGCGGCCCGGCCCTCGCAACGGCGTCGGGTTCTCTTCAAGCCGGCGACAGGAGCGCGCGCGTCTCGGCGACTTTCTTGAGCGTGCCGAGGTCGCCGGCCCGCGCCGCGACGCCTTCGGCCTCGTCGAGCGCTTCGGTCGCCGCGACCCGATCGCCACCACGAAGATGCCAGCGCGACAGCCGCTCGAGCGCCCGCATGAGGGCCCAGGCCTCGCCGTTCGCGCGGCAGAGGTCGATGCACTCGGCGAAGCGGGCGTAGGCGTCGTCCCGACGCCCGAGATCCTCGAGCACCTGCCCCAGGATGAAGAGCGCGTGCGAGACGAGCGTCGCGTCGCCGATGCGGCGCTGGATCGCGAGGCTCGCCTCGAGGAGCGGCAATGCTGGCCGCGGTCGCCGCACCGTCTGGAGCAGGCCCGCGATGTTGTTCAGCAGATGGCTCACCATCCGGACGTCACCGAGCGCGCGATACGCCTCCAGGCTGGCGCGGTAGTACCGGATCGTCACCCGCCCCCCGTCGACGTTGGGCGCGTTCACGCCGAGGTTCAGCAGCGCCATCGCTTCACCGTGCCGGTCGCCGACGGTGCGGAAGAGCTCCAGTGACTCGCGCGTGAGGCGACCCGCTCGGTCGTCGTCACCGAGGTACGTGAGCACCGTCGCCAGGCTGAGGTTCGACCGCGCTCGCTCGACGGCGTCGCCGCACGCCGCCGCCACCTCCGCCGACTCCTGATAGTGCTCCTTCGCGCCGGCGTAGTCCGCCGCATCGACCAGATGGGTGCCCGTCGTCCGGAGCGCGTGAGCGAGCGGCATCCCGGTCCCTCGGCGGCGAGCCAGGTCGAGGGCGCGCCGGGCGTACGCACGCGCTCGACCGAGTTCGCCACGGTTCGCTCGATAGACGCTGCTCAGCCCGAGCAGGGCCTCGACGTGCTCGTCGTCATGATGCCCGTCGCCGGTGAGGGCGAGGCACGCTTGGTAGAAGCGCTCGGCATCCTCGTGTGCACCGAGTCGCCAGGCACAATCACCCGCCAATCGCGTGGCCTGCACTCGCAGTGGTGTGGCGCCCGCGGTCCGCTCCAGGTTGCGCGAGAGCCCATCGAGTGCCCTCCGCCCCTCGCCACGCGTGCGCCAGAAGTGGGCGAGCGCGACGGTGAGGCGCAGCGCCCGCTCGGCGTCTCCCGCCGCCTCGAGGGCGGCGAGCGCGGTCAGCGCGTTCTCCATCTCCTCTGCTAGGCGGGCGAACCCCGCGACCTGCTCCGGGCCGTGCAGGGTCGGCTCGATCCGCTCGGCGAACGCGAGCATGTGCGCGGCGTGCCGCGACGTCGACTCCGCGAGCTCGTCGGGGGCTCGCTCGAGTTGCTCGCGCACGAACTGCGCGAGGAGCGGGTTGCGATCGAAGCGGCCGCTGCTCGAAACGCGCAGGAGCGAAGCGTCGACGAGCCGCACGAGCAGGCGCAGCGTGACGCCGGCGACCTCCTCCGCGGCCTCGCGGCGGAACCCGCCTCGGAAGACGGCGAGCCGGCGCATGGCCTCGCGCTCACGCTCGGAGAGCAACCGCCAAGAGACTTCCAGCATGGCGCGCACGCTCCGGTGACGCTCCGGCACGGTCGGCGCCGTGGAGGCGAGGAAGTCGAGGTCACGCTCGATCTCGCTCGCGATCTCGGCGCAGCTGAGCAGCCGGACCCATGCGCTCGCGAGCTCGAGCCCGAGCGGCAGGCCCTGCAGCCAGCGGCAGAGGGCCACCACGTGCTCGACTTCTTCGGCAAGGGGCACGTCCGGGCGGAGCTGACGCGCCCGCGCGGCGAACAGCCGTACCGCCTCGAACTCCTCTGCTTCCTCCCACGAGATGCGTCCCTCGGGCGGGGTGCGCAGGCCCGTCACCGGGACGAGGTGCTCCTCCTCGACCCCGAGCCGCAGCCTCGACGTGACGACGAGGTCGAGTCCCGGCGCGGCGCGCAAGAGCGCGCTCAGCCGAAACGCCGCCGGGACGAGGGCCTCGAAGTCGTCCAGCACGACGAGGAGTCGCCGCTCCGCGAGCCCGTTCGCCAG
This sequence comes from Trueperaceae bacterium, assembly GCA_013697735.1. GTDB lineage: Bacteria > Deinococcota > Deinococci > Deinococcales > Trueperaceae > SKWV01. The sequence goes on from JACCWH010000178.1 coordinate 4,524, forward strand.
CGTCTCCCAGGGGTCGCCGGCAGCGGTGGCCGTGAGGCCGACGGCGCGGAGGATCTCGAACGGGAGCCGCTCGGGATCCGTGAGGCTGTCGAGGAGCGCGACGAAGACCCCATCGCGGTAGCGGAGCGCCTGCGACTCGGCGCGCGCCAACTCCTGCGCCAGCCGACTCTTGCCGACGCCACCGGGTCCGAGGAGCGTCACGAGCCGTGCGGCGCCGCGCTCGAGCAGCTCGGTGAGCTGCGCCAGCTCGACCTCGCGCCCGACGAAGGTGGTCGCCCGCGCGACGAGATCCTGCGGGACGGTCCCTCGCATCGACCGCAACGCCGCCCGCGCAGCCTGCGACGAGAGCGGCGCCTCGGGACCGAACTCCTGCAGCTCGCGCAGGACGTCGCTCGCCCGCGCACTCCCGCCCGCGCTCAGCACGACGTGCAAGCGACGCAGCGTCTCGATCTCCGGCGCGCCGACGCCCGGCAGGCGGTGCGCTCGGGCGGCGATATCCGCGGCTTCGCCGAACGCCTCGCGCCCGGCCGCCGCCTCGGCCAGCGCGAGGTAGGCGTGCTGGACACGCTCCGCCAGGTACTCGCGGGTCGTGAGCACCCACTCCTCGAGCTCGCTTCCCCAGCCGTCGAGAACGACGCCGTCGAGGAACGCACCGCGGTAGAGGTCGAAGGCCCCCTGCCAGTCGCCCGCGTCGAGGGCCGTGAGCAGCGACGCCGTATCGCAGGGCACCGTCGACCACGCGCGGATCTCGTCGGCGGCGACGATGCTGCCAGCGCCGTGCCGGAGCCGAGTCAGCGTCATCGACAGGCTCTTCATGCGGTTGCCGCTCGGCCAGAACAGCTCCGCGAGGTGCCGGCGGGACTGCGCGCCCTCGATGCTCAGGTAGGCCAGGAGGACGAGCGGTTTTGGCTGGTGGAACGTCGTCGACTCGAGCTTCAGTCCACCCAACGCCTGTAGCAGGGGCGCCTGCACCATGGCTCACTCGGCTCCTTCCCGATGCCGCCATGCTACGTGACCGGGGGGCGCCCGCCCGCGGTCTCCCGAGCCGCTGTGGCGACGCCGTGGCAGGCGCGGTGCATGCTGCCGTCATGAGCGACCGGGTGCGAGGCCATCGGACGCGGGTGCGCGGCCGCCTCGCAGGCACCTTCGTCGCGGGCGCAGGCGTCGCCGTGTGCCTCCTGCGCATCGAACCGACCGAAGACGACGCGTGGGTCGGCGTGTTGCTGCTCGGCCGGTCGGCGTTCGCGATTCGCGGTCGATACCTGCCGTCGCGTCGAGCCGGGTACGGATTCCTGCTCGCCCCCCTGGACCGTCGCCCGCTGGCGCGCCTGTGCCTGCGCCCCCACCGCGCTGGCATCACACTTCAGGTCGACGCCGAACACTCGAGCACGACTCTGCCCGAGGCTGGTGCGCCGGCGCGCATCCGGCTCGAGCGGCCGGCGGTCCGTGCACGAGGTGGCGGCCGGAGGGGAGGTCACTGAGCCAAGGCGTCCCTCCCACGCCGTCGCCACCGGCACGTGCATCTTCCAGCGACACGACATCCCCGAGCGGCCAATGATGGCCGCCCGGGGATGGGCCGACGAAGGGGCGCTCGTGCGCAGTCTCGCCTGCTACTCGCGTCCCTCGAGCGCCGCCTGGAGGGCGGCGATCTGCTCGCTCTGCGCCTGGATGAGCGCGTAGAGCCCCTGGATGGCCGCCAGGGCCACACCCTGTGCATCCGCCGTGTTGATGGTGGTGTCGTCGTTCCCGAGGCCGAAGGCCGCCTGGAAGTCCTGCGCCGTGGGACCGACGTGCGACGTCTGCGTGACGTCGCCGCGCATCGACCAGCTGGTGACGGGCATCTCGGCGAGGCGTTCGAGGACCCAGATCGTGTCGAGGGGGGCGAAGTTCTCCTTCAGGTCGCGATCGGAGGCGCAGTTCCAGCCGGCGCCGCCCGCGTAGGAGCACGATCCCGCACCCTCGGATCCGCCAGTGAAGTTCGCGGCCAGGCCGGTCGCGCTGACGCCGCGGATGGCGGTGCCGTTGGGGGCGCAGCCGCCGATGGCGTAGGTGCCCGCGCACGACGTGTCGCCGAGCGTACCGACCACGGCTCGCGTGGTGCTCGTGGCCCACATCCCGATGCCGCTGCCGCTCGTCGCCCGGACACCGGTCGACGTCGAACTGGTGCCGTACATGCCGAAACCGCTCGTGCTGATGCCGCGGACGCCGGTCGCCGCGTCGGCGCAACCGCCGACGCCGTACGGGCCCGGGCATGATCCGTCGCCGACGACGCCGACGAGGCCCCGTGCCAGGGAGCGCGCCAGTACGCCGATCGACCCGTCCGTCGCGCTCGAGTTCGTGACGGTGACCCCGACCTGTGCCGAGCCGTCGAGGGTGCCGCCGAACGCGAGGCCGCCCGTCCCGCCGCCCGCGTCGCAGGCGACCCCGCCGTCGACGTCGATCGAGCGGATGGCAGAACCGGGCGCACACTCGCCCTCGACGCGCTCCTGCTTGCCCTCGTTCAGCGCCGTGAGGGACTGGTTCATCTGCGCGGCGCTGATGACCTCGCCGGACTGGAAGGTGAAGGGGAGGTCGATCGCCGCGCCCCATACGGTGAGCGCGAGCACCGTCACCACGAGCAGCGTGTAGCGCAGATCGAAGCGTCGCATGGTCGTTCCTCCTTCGGATGGGCGGCTCATGGCCGCCACGTCGCGGTGTCCCAACGGGCGGTGTCCCACAGTGCAGCGCCCGCGGGTGGTGGCTGGCCCTCCACCCCGCAGGCGACGAGCACGAGGGCCGCGAGCGAGGTGAGCACGAGCAGTGTGAGCGGGCGTTTCGGCGAATGACGCATCGGTTCCTCCTCGCCGCGCACGTTATGCGGGGGGTGCCACACGACCGCCACAGGCGCGTCTCGCTCCCGCGCTCACGTGACCACCATGGTCGTACTGGTCGTGGAACCATGGGTGCATGGCGAAGCGCATCGCTGCCGCGAAGACTCGTCGAACCCTGGGGAAGATCCCGCGTGCTCCTAGGCACGATCCCCGGGGAGACGTCACCGTCGGCGCGCAGCGCCCGAACCCGCGGCTCCGGGCGCCGCCCGACGCGCCTCGTGCGAGGAGGCCGTGATGAAGACGGTGCCCGTGACCAGCGCGCCCTGCTACATTTCCAGCATGCGACACGTCACCGCCATTGCTTCCGTGCTCCTCGTCGTCGTCATCGCTGCGTGCGCCCCCGCGGCGTCGATCCAACCCCAGGAGCGCACCACGCGCCTGACCTTCGAGCAGGCCTACGCAGAGGTCCTCAACGTCATCAGCACGCAGCCGTACCCGGCGGATGCGAGCGGCTGGGCCATCACCCGCTCCGACCAGGTCGGCGGCTTCATCTCCGCGGAGATGACCTACGCCGTGAGCACGTGGCTCGGTCTCGGTACCACGCAGCAGACGGCCACCATCTCCGTCACGCTCGTGCAGCGCACGAACGACACCGCCGTCACCGTCAGCAGCACCAATCACAACGTCGCACGCGACCTCGCCGCACGGATCTCGGAGCGCCTCGGGTTGTAGCGCCCGACCCGACCACCGCCCTCACCCGCTCGCCAGCGTCCACGCCAGCAGCGTGTCGAGGGGGGCGCTCGCCACGCCGATCACCCGATCCGCCGCCCCGTAGTAGAGGTGCACCACACCATCGACCACCGGGTTGGCGGTCCCGAACACCACGTTCGGCACGTCCCCCTTGATCTCCCACGTCTCCTGCGGCTCGAGGATCGGCTCGCGGGGCCGCGCCAGCACGACCGACGGGTCCTCGAGGTCTAGTAGCGCCGTCCCCATGCAGTAGACGTGAGCGTCGTCGTAGCCGTGATAGAGGACCAGCCACCCCGCGTCGGTGCGGATGGGCGGACCACCCGCCCCGACGCGCTTGCCGTCCCAGAGCCCGGGGCGCGGCCGGACGATCTCGACGTGGTCGCCCCACGTGCGCAGGTCGTTGCCGAACGCCAGCCAGATCGAGGGCGGGCGGCGGTGGAAGGTGACGAAGCGACCGCCTACGCGCTCCGGGAAGAGCGCGTGGTCTTTGTTGTCCTCCCCCTCCACCACCGGGCCGACGATCTCCCACGTGATCAGGTCGTCGCTCACCGCGTACATCGGCGTGATGCCCGACGCCGGCGTGCCGGTGTCGGGGTGCTTGGCGAGCCGGCCGTACGCCGTGTAGGCCATGTAGAAGCGACCCTCGATCTCGGTGATGCGCGGATCCTCGACACCGCGGGCATCGGCGTCCGACGACGGCGCGAAGACCGGCTCCTGCAGCCGGTTCCAGTGCACGCCGTCGCGCGAGACGGCGTAGCCGATGCGCGACACGTAATCGGTCCCCTGCGCCCGGTAGTGCATGTGGTAGAGCCCGTTGTGCACGATCACCGACGGGTTGAAGACGTTGAGGGCCTCCCAGGCGTTGAAGGGGTTCGGCCGCAAGACGGGGTTGTCGGGGTGGCGCACGAGCTTCATCGGGGCTCCAGGATCAGCGGGCGTGGCGGAGGGTGAGGGCGAAGAGGTGCATCGTCTCACGGTCGGGGAGGTCGACGCGCAAAAGTGAGGAGTCGGCTCGCACGGGGAGGAGCTGTACGAGGATGCGGCAGGTGATGCGCTCGATGGCGCCGCCGGCGCCGCGTCGCTGCTCGAACGCGAACGCGATCGCTTCGCCGTAGCGTGGCGTCTGACACCAGTCCGAGAGGCCGAGGGGGATCTCGTCGACGCTCCCGTCTTCGTAGACGAGGCGGACGGTGTCTTGATAGTTGCCCTGCTCGGAGACGCCGAGGAGGTGCAACTCGTCGTAGTGGCCGGGTGGGACCTCGAGGCGCTGGCCGTGGAAGGCGACGTTGTTGGCGTCGGCGTCGGTGGGGGGGAAGAGGAACGGGACCCCGCCCAGCTCGATGCGTTCGAGGCTGGCGGGAGCGCGCTCGGCGGGATAGGTGGCGCCGAGGACGCCCGAGCGGCTGTCGAAGTTGCCCTTGAGCGGCTGCGACGGCGACGAGAACGCGTCGTTGTTGAAGGCACGCTCGAGATCGAGTGCCACGAAGCCATCGCTCGCGAAGGCCTCTGGGAGCGCGAGCCTCGGCCCTTGCCGAGCGCCAGCGAGCTCGAGCGGCGGCAGCGACTCGGACGAGTCCCAGCGTACGAGGGCGAAGCCGTACGGCGGGAGCTGGAGCGCGCCGCTCTCCTGCGTCGCCTCGGGGACGAGGTTGGCGAGGCGGTCGTAGACGTCGACGCGCGTTGCACCCGTCGCGTCGGCTTGGGTGTCCTCGAGGGGCACCGAGACATGGTCCGCTGACCAGCTCTTGAGCAGCAGCAGGCGCTCGCCGGGACGGCCGTAGCGCTTCCACATCACCTCTGGGCGCAGGACGAGGGCGTCGAAGCGCATGTCGCGGCCGCTCCGGTGCGTCACCGTGAGGTCGATGGTCCCGGCCTCTAGGTCGAGGCTGCCGAGCTCGGTCATGCGGAAGTGGGATTCGTCGGCGCCACCCGCGTCGAGGGTGGCGAGGAGCTGTCGCTGAACGAAGACGCTCGCCCCCGCCTCCCAGGGATCGGAGCCGTGAATGGCGTAGACCAGGTACCTCCCGGCGCGCGGGACCTCGGCACCGACGGTGATGCTCGCGCCCGTGCGCAGCACGGCCGTGACCTGACCGCTCGCACGTGCGTCGATCTCCGTCTCGGGCGCCTCGCCGAAGTCGCTGCCCGACTCGAGCTCGATCACGATCTCGTCGTGCTTCTCGAGCCACACCAGGTCGAGCATCGCCGCGGCGGCCGGCCGGGCCTCGGCCTGGACGAGCGCCATGAGCGCAGTGATGGTCGACTCGGCGCCGGAGTTCTGATTGATCACGCCGCGCTCCAGACCGTCGAAGGTTCGTCCGGTGGACGGTTCGTACAGGGGTCGGCGGAGCTCGTTGTTCCCGAGGAGCCACGACGTCATCAGGCCGCCCAGCTCGTCGAAGACCCCCTTGCCCGAAGCGTCGGAGAGGGCGAAGAGGCTGCTCGCGACCGCCTCCATGCCGTACGCGATCTGCGGGTAGGCGCGCACCGCCGGGTTCATCAGCGCGATCGGGCCCTGAGAGGCGAGGAGGTGGACGAAGAAGTGGCCGGCCTCCTCCTCGGCGGAGGCGAGCGCTGCGGCGTCACCGGTGGCGAGCGAGGCCTGCGCGAGCGCCTGCCCCTGCCGGCTCCCCCAGGCGTGCCACTCCTGCGGGTCCCTGGCGAACGACGGGTGGGCGAGGAAGGGGTACGTACCAGGAGGGCCGTACTGGAAGTCGGTCAGGCCCTCGGCGACCATGTCGTGGAGCGTCAGCACGTCGTCGTCGTGATCGTGCCGGAGGAAGGTCGCGAGCGCGAGGAGGAGGTTCGAGGCGACGTCGGCGCCGTCGTCCGGGAGCCACGCCGGGACCCTATAGCCGAGGCGGTCGAGGTACGTCCCGTAGCGCGGCCCGATCTTCGCGACGAACGGTGGCACGCCACGCAGGAAGGCCACTCGCAGCCGCTCGGCAAACGCCGGGTCGTGCTCCGCGAAGACCGGTATCCCCTCGGCCAGCGCCCAGAGCCCACGGGCGGCCCAGAAGCCCGCGCCCTTTCGACTGGTGATCCCCAGGCGGTTGATGCGGCCGTCCGGGAAGACGAAGTTGTAGAACTCGCCGTCGTCGGCCTGCATCGCCATGACGAACTCGAGGAGTCCGCGCGCCGTGGCCAGGGTCGCCTCCGACGGCCGCTCGCGCGCCTCCCAGAGGTAGGCGATCGCCGCGCGGGCGATGTCGTCGATATCGGTCGAACCTTCGTCCTCGTCGGCGCGATGGACGTAGGCGTCGGCCTCGGTCGGGCTCGGCTCGGCGTAGATCCAGACGCCGAGATGCTCCTCGCCCTCGACGTCGAACGTATCGGTCAGGAAGTCGAGGTGCGCGAAGTTGACGAGCGCGGCTTGGGCGAGCGCGGACCCCGCGACGGCGAGTACGAAGGCGCTCAGTATGGCGAAGGGAACGCGCCGGAGCGCGCCCCCCTCGTTGCGACGACGCACGCGCTACTCGAGCGCGGCAGAGGCGATCTCCGCCTGGCGGTCGCGCGCGAAACGGATGGCGTCGTCGGCGTCGGCCGCGTCGAAGACGCTGTACGTCAGGTGGAAGCGCATGGTGTTGCCGGGCAGGAAGTGGTTGGCGTCGCTCGGCGTGATCGACGCGGTCGCCTCGTAGGCTTCGAACTCGCCGGCCGTCCACTTGAACACGCCGCTGCGGAACTCCTGCGACTCGAAGACCCAGGTGTTCCCTGAGAGCCAGGCGTCGTAGTCCTCGTCGATCGCGGGCGTGGTGTGCGCGAGCTCGGCGACGCCGATTCCCAGGCTCGGGCTGTAGTTGGCGCGCCACGGCTCCGCCGAGGCGAAGATGTACGTCGCGCCCCAGTAGAGGGGGTTCAGGTTGTCGTCGGCGCGGAAGGCGAGGTAGGGGGTCCCGTCGACGGTGGTGACGGCGTCGCGCTCGGCGAAGTACTCCTCCGCAGTGACCTCGAGCTGGTCGGCCCAGATGAGGCGGCGGAAGACCGGCATGAGGTGGAGCGACTCGGGGTCGGCCTGGCTCATCACGCCAGTGGCCATGCTCTGGAGCTTCATGATGTCGGCGTAGCCGCGGAGGGTGACGTCGTTGCTGATCTCGATGTCGCCCGTGGCGTAGACGCGGGTGACGAGCCGCTGGGTGAGCCCCACGAAGCGGTCGCTGGCGTACTCGGCCACGACGGTGACGCGTGCCGGACCGGCATCGAGGACGGTGGTGCCGACGTGGCGCATACCGCCCTCCTCGAGGTTGGTGTACTCCTCGTGCGGCCCGAGCTGCCCGTCGGCCCAGTAGGTGCTCTCGGGGAAGCCGCTGAAGCGGAGGATGCCGATCTCGTTGGCGAGCATCGTCTCGGTGTCACCGTAGGCGACGACGCGGACGAGGCCGTTCTCGGGGACCTCGACGGTGAAGCCAGGCATGAGGGTGCTCCGCACCACCACGGGATCGGTACCTTCGATCGTGAAGGCGCTGTCGAAGGCGTCCGGCGTGCCGGCGGCGTCGTCGATCTCGATGACGGCTGGGCCGCTGGCGAGGAACGAGAGTTCGTCGCCTGCCGAGACCCGGCCGTTGCCGTCGACGTCGTCGATCTGGTAGGGGACGCGCTCGCCGCCCACGAGGACGCGCACGCTGCTCCAGTCCATCGGGAACTCGGCCCCGATGTGGTTGCGGAGCGTGAGGAGGTCGACCGACACGGGGACGGGCCGGCCGGTCGTTGCGGTGAGGTCGATGTCGAGCGACCGCGTCTCGGCGAGCGCGAGGCCGGTCAGGCCGAGGGCGAGGACGGCGAGGACGAGCGTGGCGAGGCGGTGCATGTTGGCTCCTTCGCGCGGATCAGTAGAATCCGCTGATGATGTCTCGGGCTCGTTGCGCGGCGCGGCGGAGCCCCTCTTCGGGGGTCCGTGCGCCCTGGACCACGGCCGCTTCGTACTCGCGGCTGATGGCGGTGAAGATCTCGATGAGGTGGGGCGTGTCGTCCACGCCGCGGGTGAAGGCGTTCTGACGTAGGAACGGCTGCAGGTTGGGGCGCGCCTCGAGGATGTCGGCGAAGAGCGGGTCCTCCTCCATACCCAGTCGGTAGGGGATCTGGCCGGTGATCCGCATGAAGCGGGCGTCGTTCTCGGGCGAGAGGACGAAGCGGATGAAGTCCCACGACGCCTCGGGGTGCCGGGTGTTACTGAAGATGGCGATGTTCTTCGGGTCGCCGTAGGTGTAGACGTCCTCGCCGGCGCGGCGGTCGGGGACGGGCGGGGGGATGAGCGCGAACTCGAAGCCCTCGGGTGCGTTGCGCTCGTAGAAGGGCATCGTGAAGGGGCCGGCCTGCTCGATGAGCGCCGTCCCGGCGAAGAAGCGGTTCTGCGCCGTCTGCCCCTTCGGGGAGAGTCCCTCGCGGAAGAGCGTCGCCAGGAACTCGAACACCTCCTGCCCCGCCTCGCCGTCGAAGGCGACGCTGCCGTCGGCGGCGAGGAGCGTCTCGCCGCCCGAGGCGGCGATGTAGAGGGTGTAGAAGTCGAAGAAGCGCTGCCACCAGGTGACGTCGACGGTGGGGGCGTAGAGGTGCTTGGCGCCGCCCCAGTGCTCGTGCACGGTTCGCGCGGCCGCCAGGAAGCCCGAGTAGGTGGCGAGATCGGCCGGATCGATCCCGGCCTCGGCCAGGAGGGTGACGTTGTAGGCGAACATCACCGGGTTCGCCTTCCACGGGATCTGGAAGACGTGACCGCTCGGGTGCGTGTAGAGCCCGACGACCCCCTCCCCCGAGCGCTCGGTCATGAAGGGCATGAAGTCGGGGAGCGAGTCGTGCTCGTAGAGGCCGCGGGCGTCGACGAACTGGCTGATGGCGCCGGGGTATATGTTCGCGGCCACGTCGGGCGTCGTGCGCGCCGCGATGGCGGCGAGCAGCACCTCCTCGGTGGAGCGGCTCGCAGGGAGTGGCTGCATGCGGATCTGGACGGCGGGATTGGCCGCGTTCCACTCCTCGACGATCTGCGTCGCGAACATGATCTCCTCCGGGTTGGAGGAGGGCCAGAAGGTGAGGGTCGTCTGGGCGCCGGCGCTCGCGATTGCGAGGACGGCGCCGAGCGCTGCGAGGACTCGGATCATCGGTGGCTCCTCTCGTAGTCGGATGGGGGGGTGGCCGGTGGCGGGTGCGGATGCGGGTTCGGATCCATGGGGACTCCTTCGTCTAGCCTTTGACGCCGGTGCTGGCGATGCCCTGGAGGTAGTAGCGCTGGAAGACGAGGTAGACGACGATCATCGGCATGACCGCGACGAGCGTCGAGGCCATGATCGCGCCGACCTGACCGCCGGCCTGACCCCCGATGCCGTAGAGCGTCACCATCTGGGTGAGCGTCTGGAAGTCGATGTCGCGGTTCACGATGGCGGGCCAGAGGAAATCGTTCCAGCCACCCATGAAGGTGAGGACGCCGACGGTGATCAGCACCGGGATCGACAGCGGCCAGATGATTCGGAAGAGGATGGTCAGGTCCGAGGCGCCATCGACGCGCGCAGCGTCGATCAGCTCCTGCGGGATGGTCAGGAAGTGCTGCCGGAACATGAAGATGCCGAACGCGCTGACCATCCCGGGGACGATGAGGCCCTGGTAGGAGTCCGTCCAGCCGAAGCGCACGATGAGGAGGTAGAGCGGGATCAGCAGGAGCTGCCCCGGGATCATCATCGTGAGGAGGATGACGTTGAAGACGAACTCGCGGCCGAAGAAGCGCAAGCGCGCCAGGGCGTAGCCGACGATCGACGAGAGCACGAGCACGCTCACGGTCTGGAGCCCGTACACGAGGGCGGAGTTGAAGAGCGCGCGGCCGATGGGGATCTGCGTGAAGAGCGCGCGGTAGTGGTCGAGCGTCGGTTCCTGCGGGACGAGGTTCATGGAGTAGAGCTCGCGCGGGCCCTTGATGCTCGTCGACACCATGAACAGGAACGGGAACAAGAAGGTGAGCGCGGCAGCGAGGAGCAGCCCGTAGAAGAGGGCGGCGCGCGCGAGGGCCGGCCACCCCTCGAGGCGTCGTGAGAGCGAGCCGCGCATCAGTAGCCCACCTCGCGCTCGAGGTACCGGCGTTGGATCACGGTGACGAGGAAGATCATGAGCGCCAGCACCACGCCGATGGCGGCCGCGTAGCCCATGCGGAGGAACTGGAAGGCCTGCTGGTAGAGGTAGAGGACGAGGCTCAGGGTCGAGTCGAGTGGGCCGCCACCGGTCATCACGAACGGCTCGACGAAGAGCGAGAACCCGCCGATGGTGGAGAGGATCACGACGAGGATGAAGGCGGGGTTGAGGAGCGGGAAGGTGATGTGGGCGAACCGCTGCCAGGCCGTGGCGCCGTTGAGGTAGGCCTCCTCGTAGAGCTGGTCCGGGATCGCCTGCAGCGCCGCGAGGAAGATCATCAGGTAGTAGCCGACGTTCTTCCACGTCGCCATCACGGCGATGCTGGTCATGGCGACGTTCGGGTCGGAGAGCCAGCCGACGGGGCCGAGCCCCACGAGCGAGAGGTAGGCGTTCAGGAGGCCGTCGTCCGCGTAGAGACGGAGCCACACGAGGCTGATGATGGCGCCGGATGTGACGAATGGGAGGAAGAACGCGACCCGGAAGAATCCTCGGGCCCGGATCTGCTGGTTGAGCACGACCGAGAGCAGCAGCGCGATGACGATCTGCAGCGGGATGTGCACCGCGAGGAAGACGCCGGTGTTGAGGAGCGCCTGCCAGAAGAGCTCGTCGCTGAAGAGGCGCTCGTAGTTGCGCGCGCCGACGAAGGGGCGTTCGGTGCGCACGATGTTCCAGTCGTGGACGGTGAGGAAGAACGCGAAGCCGAGCGGATAGGCGGTGAAGATCGTGAAGAAGATGACGTAGGGCAGCGTGAAGAGGTAGCCGACGGGGTTCGACGCCCGAACGCTCCGCCACAGGCCGACCCTCTTGGCCGGCATCTGCCGTGCGGCGCCGGGATCAGCGCGCGACACGGTCTCCCCTACTGGTTGCTCGAACGACCAGCTCGGTGCCGATGACGCTCAGCCGCGGGACCTCGCGGCCAGCGAGCCGGTCGAGCAGGTGCCGCGCACCGGTCGCGCCGAGGCCGCGCTTGTCGAAGCGGATCGTCGACAGCGGCGGCGCGTGACGCGCCGCCAGATGGATGTCGTCGACGCCGACCAGTGCGACGTCGTCGGGGACGCGCAGGCCGTGGGTGGCCAGGGCCTTGGCGGCGCTCATCGCCGCCGGGTCGTTCGCCGCGAACACGGCGTCGGGCGGCGCGGGCATGGCGGCGAGCACGCGTCGCATGGCGACGGCGCCGCCGTCCCACGAGTCGCCGCCGGCGGCGATCGCGTGGGACTCCAGCGAGGCGCCGGCCTCGAGCAGCTCGCTTCGGAAGCCCTCGAGCCGCGCGCGGAAGTTCGGGTTCTCGAGGTTCTCCGTCACGAAGGCGAAGCGCGTCCCGCCCCCCTCGAGCAGGTGCCTCGCGGCCTGACGCCCCGCCCCCGCGTGATCGACGACCACCGACGCGATCCCGTCGAAGGCGTTGTCGACCAGCACGACGGGCAGGTCGACGTCGCGGAGGCGCGCGAGGATCTCCGGGGCGACGTCGCAACCAACCACGAGGAGGCCGTCGACGCGCCCCTCGCTCGCGAGGTCGAGCAGGTCGTCGCGGCGCTTGAGGCTGCTCAGGAGGAGGTGCTTGTTCGCGTCCTCGAGCACCTCTTCGATGCCGCCCAGGACCTCGGCGTAGTACGGATTGAGGATCACCGGGGCGTGGCGCGACATGATCGCCACGCCGACGTTGTCGGTCGCCCCGACCTTGAGCCCGCGGGCGAGCGACGAGCGGCGGAATCCGAGCGCCTCGCAGGCCTCGAGGACGCGGTCGCGAGTGGCCGGGGCGATCTCCGGGTCGTCGTTCAGCGCGCGCGACACCGTCGCGATCCCGACGCCCGCGTGGGCGGCGACGTCGCGGATGGTCGCTTTGGGGGACCGCACTCGTGCCGTCACGCGCCGCACCTCCCCAGGCAAATCCGGAATCGTTTCCAACGCGTCTGGCACGGCGCTCACGGCTCGAAGGCCGAGCGCCTGGATTCTCTTCGGAAACGTTTCCGGACTCTACGGCCTCGGGGGCGGGAAGTCAATCCTCCCAGCGAGCTGCGGGTACCTGCCGACGTCCCAGTGCCATGTGAGGCGCGGACCGCTCCGACCCATCGCTCCGCGACGTACGCTGCGCCATGCACGCACTCCCCCCGCCTGCGGCGCGCCCTTGAGGGGCGCCAGCGCCCGCTACGACTTCGCGGGTCGGGTGATCGCCATCACCGGCGCCGCCGGCGACCTCGGGCGGGCGACCGCGTCCCGGCTCGCGGGCGACGGCGCTGCGCTGGTCCTCCTCGACCTGGCCGAGGAGCCGCTGCGGGCGTTCGCGCGCGAGCTCGAAACCGACGGCGCGTCGCACCTCGCGCTGTCCTGTGACGTCACCGACGGTGACGCCGTCGACGCGGCAGTCTCCGCCGCCGCCGAGCGCTTCGGACGCATCGACGGCCTCTTCAACAGTGCCGGGTACCAGGGGGCGTTCGCCCCCGTCGACACATACCCGCTCGACGACTTCGAGCGCGTCCTCGCCGTGAACGTCACGGGCGTGTTCCTGGTGCTGCGGGCCGTGTCGGCGCACATGCGCTCGGCCGGCGGTGGCGCAATCGTGAACGCAGCGTCGCACGCGGGCGTGAGGGGGCCGCCGAACATGATCGCCTACGCGGCGTCGAAGTTCGCCGTCGTCGGTATGACCCAGACCGCCGCCCGCGACCTCGCACCGCACGGGGTGCGGGTCAACGCCGTCTCCCCGGCCCTCATCGGGCCCGGGGTGATGTGGGAGCGCCAGGTGCGGCTCCAGGCGGCGACCGGGACGCACTACTTCGACCCCGAGCCCGACGCGGCGGGCCGCGCGATGATCGCCGGCGTGCCGCTCGGGCGACTCGGCACGCCCGACGAGGTCGCACAGGTCGTCGCGTTCCTGCTCAGCGACGCATCGGGTTACATCACGGGATTCAACGTGGAAATTACAGGGGGGATCTAGCGTGTCGACGACGTGGCGTTGAACGGCGTGGCGTCGAACGGCGTGGGCGGTGCCCCGCGCGGCCCATCCGCCTTCGCGATCTTCAAGAACCGCCGTTTCCGGCTCATGTGGTCGGCGCAGCTCATCTCCACGGTCGGCTCCTCGCTCCTCGACTTGCGCAGCGCCGAGCCCGACGCGATCGCGTCGCCCGCATCGACGCCGCCCGCGGACGCCGCTCTCGAAGGTACGTGAGCCGGCAGGGCGGTACGCTCCGCACCTGGAGGTCGTCGATGCCCCTACTCCGTCTCGTGCCTCGGTTCATCCTCGTCGCTGTGCTCGCCTGCTCCAACGTGCTCGGGATCGCCGTCGCTCTTGCACCCGGGCTGCCGGTGTCCATCACCGATTACCCGAAATGGACGCGCCTCAACATCGACCGCGTGACGGCGAACCCCACCGGCGCGCATCCCCAGTCGAAGGACGTCTACGTCAACCTCGACGTCGCCGTCCTCCTCGACGACGGCGGCGGCTACGCCCTCCCGTTCCCCGATGGGACCGTGCTGGTCAAGGAGCGCAACGACGTCAGCCGGCTCCTGGCCGACAGGCTCTACGTGATGGAGAAGCAGGGCGCACGCTGGGAGTACGCCTTCTACGACCGCCAGGCCGATGGGAGCTTCAGCGCGTCCGAGCTCGGAGCCGACAACTTCTGCCATGGCTGCCACACCGGCGCGCGCGCTACGGACTTCGTGTTCACGCCGTTCGAGAGGCGCTAGTCGGCGCTCGCCGGCATCGAGGGCTGATCGAGATCAGTCGCGACCGAGCGATCGAGCGATCGAGCGTAGACATCACACGTGCCGTACTCGTCGGTGTGCTCGCCCGCCAGCGTCATACCGACCTTCTCGGCGATCCTGACCGAGGCCGCATTGCCGGGCATGATCAGGCACACGAGGCGTTCGAGGCCCAGGTCGTCACTCGCGTGGCGAACGATGCCGTGCGCGGCCTCGGTTGCCAGCCCCTCGCCCCAGCGCCGCTTGTCGATCAGGTACGCGAGTTCCACCTCGTGCACGCCGCCGATCGTCCAGGGGAGCAAGCCACACCGACCGAGGAACGCACCCGTCGCACGCTCGACGGTTGCCCACAACCCGAACTCCGGAAATTTGGGATGGCCGTGAAGGAACCACTCCAACTCCTCGCGTGTCTCCGCGAGCGTACGTGTGCCGTCTGGGAAGTACCGGCGCACGTCCGGATCGCGGTAGAGCTCGAAGAGCGGCGCGAGGTCGGTGGGCTCGAAGTGCCGGAGCGTGAGGCGGGCGGTCTCGAGGATGACCATGGGTCGTGAGGCACTGTACGTCGCGTTGGC
>JACCWH010000195.1 GCA_013697735.1 Trueperaceae bacterium
AGGGTGCCTCGCGTGCGCTGGCGAGGGCGTAGGCGAAGCAGTCTCCGTAGTTCAAGGCAGCCGGGTGCCGTCCTCTGCCGAAGCGCGCCCAGCCGCGAAGGGCGGTCTCCGCCCCGTCACGGTCGACCGGGACGACTTCCACGCCGGCCTCGTGCAGGTAGAGCCGAAGGTCGTGGAGGCCGTCATCGCCATATTTCGCCGCTAGCACGATCGCGCATTCGAGGTACGTGCCCGCCGACATGAGATTCGTAGTCGAGCGCGCGAGCGCCGCATTGATCCGTTCGCGCTCCGGTTCGCCGGACAACGCGGCGACGACGGCGCTCGTGTCCACGACGATCATCCGGGGAGCCCGCGCTCGTCGTAGCCGAGGATCTCCTCGGGCGTTCGAGCATCGCGGAGCGGCAAGGCAGCGCAATGGCGGGAGATCGCATCGAGACGCTCGGCAACGTGATCGCCTGAGCGGCCGCTACGAGTGAGCGCCTCTTCCAACGCCATCTTGACGGCGCGGGTCATGGTCGTGCCCTTGCGCTCGGCGAGCTCGCGCGCCAACTCGTGCACCTTATGGTCCTTGATGTTCATCGCCATGACCCGACCCCTCCGTAGGTACCGTATACCATACCGTGTGCCTGGTAGACAGCGGAGTGTGCCGGAACGCGGGCATTTGGAGACGTGAACCCAGGGCGGTTCGCTTTCGAAGACCTACCGGCCTCCTACCTCCAGGTCGAACAGGCGCTCGTCGAGGGGCTCGTTCAACCTCACCTCCTCGAAGATGGTCCGACTGGTGAGCACGGCCTCCTCGCCTTCGAGCATGTAGGTCGTCACGCTTTGCAGGGAGAGTGGCAGCGCTGGGATCGGCGTATCGAAGACCATCAGTACGGTTCCAGCCTCGGCCGTTCCGACGACGACGGCGGCGATACGACCTGCGTCGTCGAAGAGGACCCGCATGTCGGTCGCCATGTCGAGTCCGGGAACCGGCACGTCGACACCCATCACCGTCACCTGCTCACCCGACACGATGCCGGCGTAGGAATGGAAACCGTCGTAGCTTGCGACGGTGGCGTCGCCCCACGAATCCTGGGCGGGTTCATCCAGCATGAGGTCGAATATTGCCGCAAGCATCGGTGGCGCGGGTATGGCACCCGTGTCGGGCGTGAACAGCGTGCTCTCGCCGTCGACGTACATCGTCTTGCTGACGAGCTCGTCGTCTGCGAACGTCGACATCGCGACGCGCCGGTCCTCGAAGTCGATCGCGATGTGCGTCGTCGTCTCACTGACTACGGTGCCATCGGGCTCGTACCAGATCATGGTCATCGTCTGCTCCATCGTTCGATATTCGACGGACTCCACTTCCAGCTGAGCACCTTCGAGCAGCTCTCGTGCCCGCTCGTCCATCTGCGCCGTGGCTGTGCTCACGAGGAGCAGCGCCACCAGGGCGAATCGGATGACGGTGGTACTTCCAGGCGTTCGTACGCCGGCCGCAGCCGCGACTTCGGTCCATACTCAGCGCTGCGCCATCCGCGCTTCTGCCAACCGGAGGAGGCGGCTGAGCGCCAGCGTGAAGACCGCCAGTACCACGGCGAGCCCGAACCGTTCGAGCGCCACCGCGGCGCCAAGCGTGGCGGCGAAGAGCAGCGACGCTGCCGTCGTGAGCCCCTCGACGCGGTGCTCGTCCTGGCTCTTCCAAATCGTCCCCGCCCCGAGGAACGACACGCCGACGATGATCGCTTCGAAGATCCGCAGCGGATCCGCCTGGATCACCCCGCTCGCCTCCGCGGCGTAGAACTCCGAGATGGCCAGGTCGCCGAGCAGGACGATGAGACACGATGCGCCGGTCACGAGCATGTGCGTCCGCAACCCGGCGGGCTTCCCGGCAAGTTCGCGCTCCAGTCCGATAAGTGTGCCGACGGCCATCGCACCGGCGACGCGCAAGAGCACCGCCAGCTCGAGGGTGAAGTCCACGATGAGCCTCCCGCGACCCCGGCGAATCGACGTCATACCCGGCTGCCGGCGTCGAAACTCATTTTGACGGTCGTTGCGGCGATCGTGGGTGACGCCTGCTGACGGAGGTACGCGGAAGTGGTGCCGAGCAGAGCATTTGCACCGCTCCGGCGCACCCGGTCCGAGCTGCCGGGGCTATTCCGCCGGCCAGTACCCGAAGATCGACTTCGTCTCGAGGTAGTCTTCGAAGCCGTAGCGGCCCCACTCGCGCCCGTTGCCGGACTCCTTGTAGCCGCCGAAGGGAGCGGCGTGATTCCCTGGCGCACCATTGAGGTGCGCCATGCCGGTGCGTATCCGGCGCGCCACGCGGCGTGCGCGCTCGGGATCGGCCGACGACACGTAGCTGGAGAGCCCGTACCGGGTGTCGTTGGCGATCCGCACGGCGTCGTCCTCGTCGTCGTAGCCGATGATGGAGAGCACGGGGCCGAAGATCTCCTCGCGTGCGATGGTCATGTCGTTCGTCACGTGCGTGAAGACCGTCGGGCGGACGTAGTAGCCGCGTGTGAGTCCCTCGGGTGTGCCGGTGCCCCCGGCGACCATGCGCGCGCCTTCTCCCACGCCGACGTCGATGAGGTGTTGGATCTTCTCCCACTGCGCTCGGGAGACCACGGGACCGACGGTGGTCTCGGCGTCGTTCGGATCGCCGACGTGCAGCGTCTCGGCGGCGGACGTGGCGATCGCGGCGACCTCGTCCATGCGGTCCTTGGGGACCAGCATGCGCGTGGGTGCGTTGCAGGACTGACCGCTGTTGGAGGCGCAGCGGGTCACGCCCGAAGTCACGGCGTCGTGGAAGTCGACGTCGTCGAGGAGGATGTTCGCGGACTTGCCGCCGAGCTCCTGCGTCACGCGCTTGATGCTCTCCGCCGCACGCTTGGCGACGTCGCGCCCAGCGCGCGTCGAACCCGTGAAGGAGATCATGTCGATGTCGGGATGGGAAGACATTGCGGCGCCGACCGTGGGGCCGTCGCCGTTGATCAGGTTGAACACGCCCTTGGGCACGCCGGCGTCGTGCAAGATCTCGGCGAGGATCATGGCCGACAGTGGCGCGATCTCCGAAGGTTTGAGCACCATCGTGCAGCCGGTTGCAAGCGCCGGCGCAACCTTGCAGCCGAGCTGGTTCAGTGGCCAGTTCCAGGGCGTGATCAGCCCGCAGACGCCGATCGGTTCGCGCACGACCATCGTGGTGCCGATACGCTCCTCGAACGCGAAGTCCTTCAGGACGTCGAGCGCCGCGGACAGGTGATTCCGGGCGCTGGGTGCATGCGATCGCAAGGCCAGGCCCGACGGGGCGCCCATCTCCATCGTGACCGCTTCGGCGAGGTCGGAGAGGCGCGTGTCGTAGACCTCGATGATCCTGCTCAGGAGCGCCATGCGCTCCTCCCGCGACGTGAGCGAGTAGGTCTCGAACGCCCGCCGTGCGGCCGCCACGGCGATGTCCACGTCTTCGACGTTGCCCAGCGTGATGGTCGCGCACGGCTCTTCCGTGGCCGGATTGATGACGTCCAACGTACGGGTTCCCTTGGGCGTCACCCATCGGCCGTCGATGTAGAACTTGGAGAGATTCACGTGTACCCCCATCGTCACAGGCTCATTCGCGGGGAGCAGGAGACCCGGCCTGCCTCGGGCGTCTCGCTGCGGAGAGGGTGCTGAGCGGCGCTATACACGATACCACCACTCCATGTGGGCGTCCGCCGCTGTACCGTGCGGCTGAAGACCAACCCAATCACGGCGCCACTGGGCGCCACATGGAGCACCGTGTCTCGATCGTTGCCCGGCATCCGTCCGAGTCGTTCCTCCGTGCGCCGGCCCTCCGCCGCGTTCCCAGTCTGGGTCGGCTGGTCCAGGGCCGCCATCGCGACGCTGGCAACGGCGCTCGCGGCGCTCCCCGCTGCCGCCCAACACCAGGAACGCTGGTACGGCGAGATCATCCAGACCGTGTCGATCGCGACGGACGAGTACGGGAGGCGGGAGTCACGGCACGTGGAGGAGAGGTGGACCGACCTGCTGGTCACGGCTGGCGCGGAGTACGGCTTCAACCTTTCGATCGACGCCACCTGGTCGCTGGAGGAGGCTCGCTCAACGGTCGACGCCGACTGCACGAGCACGGGGTGGGCGACCGGGAGTGGTATCTACCGATGGTTCGCTTTCGAACTCGATCCCTTCGACGAACTGGCGTACGTGCTCTACAGCGGTGGTCACGGCGGAGGGCCCGACGCGGCCGGCGTGGTCACCGTTCGCTGCCGGGGACAGCCTCCCTACTCCTTCGACTACGAGGTGCCGTCGAGTTGGTTGCCGGCGGTGCGGTTCACCGTCGCGGGTGGCGTGCTCGACATGATCCCGCAGGAGACGCTCGACTCAATGCCGCCCGAGACGCTCGCCATGATGCGTGAGGTCGACGAGCTGCTCCGGCAGGAGGCGGACGCCTCGGTCGTCGCCGTGAGGGGCCGCATCGACCCCGAGCGACCGAACCTGATCGAGGGCGTGGCCGTCGGTGAGATCGACGGCGGGACCGTGACGTTCACGTGGCAGCTCGTCCGGCCGCTGGCGTGTCACGACGTGGAGGCGCGCGAGCGCTTGGAGCGCGAAGCGGACGCCATGCGCGGGGCGCAGGCAGGCGCCCCTGCGGAGCTGGACGTGGCGCCACGCCCGACCGGGCCGCCACTCGCCGCCGCCGACGTTCGCAGCGCGCTCTACGGCGCCATCGGCGCGGGCGACGCGGTGGCGCTGCGCGATGGTCCGGGCACGGACGACACTGGCATCGTCCATTTCGGCATCCGGTTGAGCGGCTCCGGCCAGGTGTTGCCAACGATCGCGAACCTGCGCTCGCTCGCCGCGTCGACGTGCGTCGGCGACGGGTCGCTGGAGGGGGCGCGCACGCTCATGGTCGGCAGCGTGCAGTGGATCGGCAGCGATTTTCGCATCACCGTCCGCACCTTCGACGTCGAGACGGGTGTCATCATCGAGAGCTCGGCCATCGACGGAACCGGTGGCAAGACCGAGCTCCCAGGTGCCGTCCGCGGCGCCTTCGCGCGCTTCCTGCTGCGGTCATGACCCGGCCGCCCGCCTCCGGCGACCGCCGTTTCTGCGTAGAATTCGCGCAGCCCCACACGCAGGTACCCCAGGGAGTCACATGCTCAGGCGCACGAAGCTCGGCATCGGCCTCGCGCTCTTCACCCTCCTGCTCGTGTACGCCCCGTCTCAGGCACTGCCGGCCACGGCGGTCGAGGTCGATCCCGAGCGCTCGTCACTCGTCGTCGACGACTGCGACCGTGAGGCCGAACCCTCGGACGGCGCGGGTGGTGCGACGCTCGGTACGCTCGGTGATCCCTGCGTCTGCGACATCTATGCACTCCCCGTGGCGTGGGAGGGGTTCGCCACGTTCAGCTACGAGATCGTCGTCGACAATCAAACCGTGCTCAACACGGAGCGCATCAGCGGCAGCCTCAACGCGACGCTCGTCCACGAGGTCGGCGAGTACGCTTTGGCCGCCACGGCGTGGGCCAGCGCCAGCGGTTCCGCGTCGATCGACGTTCACTACAGCTTCAAGACGGGACAGGGGCCAATTCTTCGCGAGAGCATCGTCGGGAGTCGGCACCTCAACCCCTACACGCCCCCGACTGGCTCGCGCCTCTTCGTGAACTTCGACCTCGTCGATTGCCGATACAACGTCTACGGCCGTGCGGAGATCACGGCGACCCGCATCGACTCCCTCGGCTCTGTCTCGGAAGACGTGATGGTCGCGGCGTTCAGCGCGAGCTGGATGCCGTTGCCGAGCTGGGGCGACCTCACACTCCGCGGGAGCGGGCAGTACCCCGTGCTCAGTGATTTTTACTCTGCCGCTTCGCTGCCCGAGACGTGGCTCGTCAGCCTGGGCACGGACGTCCACGCCCCCTGGGTGCGGCCGGGCGAGCTGGGCACGGCCACCGTCTCGTGGGGCTTCACGCCGATCATGCCGGCCGAGGATCGCTGAGCGGGCGGCGCGAGCGCGGGGCACC
>JACCWH010000215.1 GCA_013697735.1 Trueperaceae bacterium
TCGTCGCGCTTGTCGGGGCGTGCGCTGAGCAGGTACAGCCCGATCGCCACGATCACGACGCTCGCGACTTGGGTGGTGGTCAGGAGGCCGACACCGCCGACGACATCTTCGTAGAGGCGCAGCGGGAGCGGGTTGTCGCGGAAGGGCTCCTCGATCACGCTCCGGAGGACCGAGTACCAGATGACTGCGTGGAGCGCGACGCCGCCGTGGCTGCGCGCGCTGCGCAATGCCCACACGATCACGCCGATGAGGAGCACGCCCACGAGCGCCCCGTAGCCCTGCGTCAGGTGCACCACGCACGGGTCGAGCCGCACGCCGGCCTCGAAGCAGGCCGGGGGTGCGTTGACCCAGAGCCGCTCGCCGAACACCACCCGGCCGAACTCGCCGAACGTGGGCGTTCCGACCGCCGGCCACCGGAATCCGATCGCCCAATCGGTGAGACGGCCGCCCGTGTCGGTGCCGTTCATGAAATTACCGATGCGGCCACCGATGATCCCGAACGCCATCACCGGCATGAGCACGTCGAGGTAGCGCCAGGCGTCGTAGCCCTTCTTCCTCGCTTGCCACGCCAGTACCGCGATGATTCCGGCGACGGCGCCATGGATGCTGAGGCCCCCCTCCCAGACGGCGAACGCCGCGAGCGGGTCGCCTCCTGGCCCGAAGTACGCGCTGGGGCTGGTGAGCACGTACGCTGCGCGCGCGCCGACGATGCCGGCGAGCGCGAACCAGATGCCGAGGTCGAGGATCCACTCCGGATCGAGTCCGCGCGCTCGCGCGAGCCGTACCGTCCAGATCGTGCCGAGCACGACCCCCAGCATGATCAGTACGCCGTACCAGCGAACGACGATCGGGCCGATCGTCAAGAAGATGGGGTCCATGGTCCTCCGGCTCCGGGTGGGGCTTCGAGTCGACCGGGCGCGGTCAGCCTACCAAGGCGCCGGCCCGGTCGCGTGCACGACGCCACGCCACCCGTTGCCCGAGCGCCGCGAGCGCCGCGAGCGCTCAGCCTCGCCAGAGCCTCCCGAGCGTGATGAACGCGATCACCACGATGATCACGAACTTTCCGGCCACGCCGGTGAGCGTGCCGACCAATGCGCCGACGCCGGCCTCGAACGCCTCACGCGTCGGCCGCCCCGTCGCGAGCTCCGCCAGGAAGGCGCCACCGAGTGCGCCGGCGAGGAATCCCCACGGCGGCGCGATCACGATCCCGACGAGCGCCCCCACGATGCCGCCCCAGAGGCCGGCTCGTCGTGCCCCGAAGTACCTCGACCCGAACCACGTCCCGAGGAGGTCGACCCCTTGGGCGAGCGCCGTGAGGACGGCGACCCAGACGAGGAGCGAGACGTCGATCCGCTCGAATCCGGTCATCCACGCCGCGAGCACGGCGCCCAGGAGAGCGAACGGCACCGCCGGCAACGCCGGGACGATCACCCCCACGACGGCGACGCCGAGTCCGAGCATGAGGACGAGGGAGGCGAGGACCACCACGAGCGGCGCCTCAGCGTTCTGCCGGAGCGGCGGCCGTCCCCTGGCTCCGCATCGCAGCGAGCGCATGCGGGAGCACGTCGATCACCGCGCCGAGCGCGTGCACCGCGCCGTCGCCGTCGCCGGGGAGGTTGACGACGAGGGTCGCCCTCCGGATCCCGACCACCGCCCGCGAGAGCGACGCCTTCGGGTCGTGCTGCGCGCCGACGGAGCGCATGCGTTCGGCGAGTCCGGGCACCAACCGCTCGATCACGTCGAGCGTCGCCTCGGGGGTCCGGTCGCGCGGGCCGAGCCCCGTCCCGCCCGTCGTGAGGACGAGATCGACACCGTCGACGTCGGAGAGCAGGCGCAACTTCGAGCGGATCATCGCCTGCTCGTCGGGCACGACGAGATAGTCGACCTCGACGAACGGGCCCTTCGCCAGCAGCTCGCGAACACCCTGCACGGAGCGGTCCTCGCGCTCCCCCGAAGAGGTCCGATCCGACACGGTGAGGAGCGCGGTCCTGATCATGGCGCCCACTGTAGCGCGTGCAGACGTGGCGTCACCGAGAGGTTTCCGTTACCGTAGGACGGTCGTACGTCTTGGAGGTCGTCTCTTGAAGATCCACGAGTACCAGGCCAAGGACTTGCTGCGCGAGCGCGGCATCAGCGTTCCCGTCGGGCGGGTCGCCACCGATCCCGACGAAGCCGTGCGGGCGGTGCGCCCGCTCATCGAAGCGAGTGGCATCCCCGTCGTGGTGGTGAAGGCGCAGATCCACGCCGGCGGGCGTGGCAAGGGGCGCTTCCTCGAGCACCCCGACCTCGGCGGCGTCACGGTGGTCACCGACGGCGTCGAGGGGGGCGTGGAAGCCGCCGAGGCGGCGGTTCGTTCCCTCGCCGAGCGGATGTTGGGCTCGACGCTCGTCACGCTGCAGACGGGACCCGAGGGGAAGCAGGTGGGCCGGCTCTACGTCGAGGCGGGGATCGCGATAGAGCGCGAGCTCTACCTGTCGATCGTGCTCGACCGTGCCCTCGGCCGCAACGTGGTCATGGCCTCGACGGAGGGAGGCACCGAGATCGAGGAGGTCGCGGAGCACACACCGGAGAAGATCTTCCGAGCGATCATCGATCCCGCCGTCGGCCTGCTCCCCTTCCAGGCGCACGCGCTCGCCTGGCAGCTCGGGCTGCGTGGCGACGCCGCCAAGGCCGGACGGCGCTTCCTCGCCGCCGTCGCCGACGCCGCGATCGCGCTCGACACCGACATGCTCGAGATCAACCCGCTCGTGGTGACGAAGGGGGGCGACGTGATGGCACTCGACGCCAAGGTCTCCTTCGACAAGAACGCCCTCTTCCGGCAGGGTGCGCTCGCACCCCTGCGCGACCTCTCCGAGGAGGACCCCGCGGAGGTCGAGGCGGCCACGTACGACCTCTCCTTCATCAAGCTCGACGGCACCATCGGTTGCCTCGTGAACGGCGCGGGACTGGCGATGGCGACGATGGACACGATCAAGCAGGAGGGGGGCGAGCCCGCCAACTTCCTCGACGTCGGCGGCGGCGCCACCACCGAGAACGTGACGGCGGCCTTCAAGATCATCATGAAGGATCCGAGCGTCCGCGGTATCTTCGTCAACATCTTCGGGGGCATCATGAAGTGCGACACCATCGCCAACGGCGTCGTGCAGGCGGTCAAGGACGTCGGCCTGCAGGTCCCGCTCGTGGTGCGGCTCGAGGGGACGAACGTCGAGGTCGGTCGCAGCATCATCGAGGGCTCGGGGCTCGCCGGTCTGGAGAGCGCGAGCAGTATGCGCGACGGCGCCCGCAAGATCGTGGAGCTGACCGCGTGAGCGTCCTCGTCGATCGCGACACCCGCCTCCTCGTCCAGGGGCTCGGCGGCGCGGGCAAGTTCCACGTCGATCGCTCGATCGCCTACGGCACGCAGGTGGTCGCCGCCACCCATCCGACGCGCGCCGGCGAGGTCGAGACCTTCGAGGGCGACGTCGATACCAGCGGCGTCCCGGGCCGCGAGGGCCGCTACCGGGTCGACGTACCGATCTTCGCCACCGTGCGCGAGGCCGTCGCGGCCACGCGCGCGAACGCGTCGGTCGTGTTCGTGCCGCCGCCCTTCGCGGCCGACGCCATCATGGAGGCTGCCGATGCGGGCGTGCCCCTCATCGTGGTGATCACCGAAGGCATCCCCATCCAAGACATGGTGCGCGTCAAGCGCTACCTCGAAGGCCGTCCGTCGCGCCTGGTCGGGCCGAACTGCCCGGGAGTGATCACGCCCCACGAGTGCCGCATCGGCATCATGCCCGGCTACATCCACGAGGCCGGCCGTATCGGCGTCGTGAGCCGCTCTGGGACGCTCACCTACGAAGCCGTGAAGCAACTCACCGACGTCGGCCTCGGGCAGACCACCGCGATCGGCATCGGCGGCGATCCCGTGAACGGGACGTCGTTCGTGGAGGCGCTGGCGATGTTCGAAGCCGACCCCGCGACGGAGGGCGTCATCATGATCGGCGAGATCGGGGGCTCGGCCGAGGAGGAGGCCGCGGCCTGGATCGCGTCGTCGATGACGAAGCCGGTCGCCGCCTTCATCGCCGGCACCACGGCGCCGCCGGGCAAGCGCATGGGGCACGCCGGCGCCATCATCTCGGGGGGGATGGGCACGGCGTCGGAGAAGATCGCCGCCCTGCGCGAGGCGGGCGCGATCGTCGCCGAGACGCCGTCCGACATGGGCGACGCGGTGCTCGAGGCGATGCGAGCTGCAGGGCGCCTGTAACGAGGCGCCCGTCCGCGGGCGCTACGCACCGAGCCCCACCGGCGATCTCCACCTCGGGAACGCCCGCACGGCGCTCCTGGCGTGGGCGAGCGCCCGCGCGCGCGACGGCGCGTTCGTGCTCCGGGTCGAGGATCTCGACGCCCCGCGAACCGTGGCGAGCGCGGTCGATGGGAATCTCGAGGAGCTCCGCTGGCTCGGCCTCGATTGGGACGAAGGGCCCGACGTCGGCGGTCCGTTCGCCCCCTACCGGCAGTCCGAGCGCGGTGCGCACTACGCTGCGGCGCTCGCCACCTTGCGAGCGACCGGCACGCTCGGCGAGTGCTTCCTCAGCCGCAAGGACCTCGCCACTGCGGCGTCGGCGCCGCACGGGCCGTCCGCGTCCGTCTACGGCGTTCGGGAGCGAGCGCGCAGCGCGCGCGTCGCGGGGGAGCGGCGCGCGAGCGGCCGTCTCCCCAGCCTCCGCTTCCGTGCCCCCCACGACCGCCTCACGCTCGTCGACGCCCTCCACGGCGAGCGCGAGGTACACGTCGAACGCGACGTGGGCGACGTGGTGGTGCAGCGCGCCGACGGTACCTACGCGTACGCCCTGGCCGTGACCGTCGACGACGTCGCCATGGGCATCACCGAGGTGGTGCGCGGCGACGACATCCTCGCGGCGACGCCGGTGCAGGTGCTCCTCGCGCGAGCGCTGGGGCACGAGCCGCCCGCCTACCGGCACGTCGCGCTCCTCCTCGACGCCGAGGGTGTACGCATGGCGAAGCGCACGGGTGGACACACCCTGCGGGCGCTGGCAGCGGGTGGGACCGACCCGGCGCGACTCCGTGGGGCGCTGGCGGCGAGCGCCGGCCTGCTCCAGGTTCCCCGCCCCCTCACGCCCGCCGACCTCGTCGCGGCCTACGATCCCGCGTGCCTCCTCCGGGAGGGTACGCGCTGGACCGACGGCCTCGCTGCCTGGACAGGCGTGGGCGCCCGGGGCTAGACTCCGACCATGAAGCCCAGAGCGAGGGTCCGGACCTCCAGGCGCTACAAGCGTCGCCACGGCCGCTGGTGACGCCGCCGGCGCACGTGCGCCGGCCGCCCCACGACTCGAAGGCATACACCACACCTAGCATCCGCTCGATCCGGCATCCGTGATGCCGACCGTCCATCCGCAGGAGGACGACATGTTCCCGTACCCCGACACTCGCGGCCGCTTCGGCCCCTACGGTGGTCGCTACGTCCCCGAGACGCTGGTGCCCGCCCTCGACGCCCTCACCGACGCCTACGACGAAGCGCGCGCCGACGCCTCCTTCGTGCGGGAGTTCGAGGACGACCTGCGTGAGTTCGTCGGCCGACCGAGCCGGCTCACGTTCGCGGCCAACCTCACCGAGCGGCTCGGCGGCGCCCGCATCTACCTCAAACGCGAGGACCTCAACCACACGGGTGCACACAAGATCAACAACACCATCGGCCAAGCGCTGCTCGCGCGACGAATGGGCAAGGGGCGCGTGATCGCCGAGACCGGCGCCGGACAGCACGGCGTCGCCACCGCCACCGCCGCAGCGCGCTACGGCCTCTCGTGCGTGGTCTACATGGGCGAGGAAGACATTCGGCGGCAGGCCCTCAACGTCTTCCGGATGCGCCTCCTCGGCGCCGAGGTCCGCACCGTCACGAGCGGGACGCGCACGCTCAAGGACGCCACGAACGAAGCGATCCGCGACTGGGTCACGAACGTGCGCGACACCTTCTACATCATCGGCAGCGTGGTGGGCCCCCACCCCTACCCGATGATGGTGCGCGACTTCCAGAGCGTGGTCGGTCGCGAGGTGATGCAGCAACTCGCCGAGCGCGAGGGGCGCGAAGCCCCCGACGCCGTGGTCGCCTGCGTCGGCGGCGGCTCGAACGCGATCGGCGTCTTCGCGCCCTTCGCCTATCTTCCCGAGGGGAGACGCCCGCGCCTGATCGGGGTCGAGGCCGCCGGCCACGGCATGACCTCCGGCGCGCACGCGGCGAGCATCACCGCCGCCAAGCGGGGCGTGCTCCACGGCGCGCTCATGTACCTCCTCTCCGACGACGACGGTCAGATCTCGCCCGCCCACAGCGTCTCGGCGGGGCTCGACTACCCCGGTGTCGGCCCCGAGCACTCCTTCTACGCCGACGAGGGGCTGGCGGAGTACGTCGGCGTCGACGACGACGCGGCGCTGGCCGCCTTCCGCCTCCTTGCGGAAGTGGAGGGGATCATCCCGGCGTTGGAGACGGCGCACGCGATCGCCTACGTGCTGGAGCTGGCACCGACGATGGCGCGCGACGAGATCGTGGTCCTCAACCTCTCCGGTCGAGGCGACAAGGACGTCTCCGAGGTCATGCGCGTGCTCGGCGTCGCCGAGGCATCGTCGTGAGCGCCAGCCCTTCGGGCGAGGCGCGCATCGCGCGCGCCTTCGCGAACGCCGAGGGAGCGGGGCGTGCCGCCTTCGTGCCCTACCTCACCGCCGGCTTCCCGGACGCACGTACGTCGCTCGCGGCGGCGCGGACGCTGCTCCGGCACGCGGACCTGCTCGAACTCGGTCTCCCCTTCTCCGACCCGCTCGGCGATGGACCGACCATCCAGCGCGCCTCGGAAGTGGCGTTGGCGGCGGGCACCCGCACGCGCGACGTGTTCGACACCCTGCGCACGCTCCGCGCGGAGACCGACGTACCGCTCGTGGTGATGACCTACTACAACCCCATCTACTGCTATCGCGGGCCGGCGGGCGAGGGGGAGGGGGCGTTCGTCCGCGACGTCCGGGCGGCGGGAGCGGACGGCCTCATCCTCCCCGATCTCCCCCCCGACGAGGGGGCGACGTTGATCGCGGAGGCGCGGAGCGCTGGGCTCGCGACCGTGTTCCTCGTCGCGCCGACGAGTACCGAGGCGCGACTCCGGCTCGTGAGCGAGGCGTGCCGCGGCTTCGTCTACGCCGTCTCCGTCACGGGGGTCACGGGCGCGCGTGAGGGCGTGGGGGGCGAGATCGCCGACCTGGTGCGCCGGACGAAGGCGGTCTCGGATCTACCGGTGGCCGTCGGGTTCGGGGTCGCCACGCCCGCCGACGCCGCCTCCGTGGCAGCCTTCGCGGACGCCGTGGTGGTGGGGTCGAAGCTGGTGCAGACGGTCGCCGACGGTGGTGACCTCGACGCCATCGCGGCGGCCCTCGCGGCGGCGTGCTCGCGCGCGGGCGCGGGCCCGGCGCAGGGAGGGTAGGGAGCTCCTACTCGCCGGCGACGGCGACGTCGGGCCCGAGCGCCAAGAAGAGATCGTCGGCGACCACGATGTCGGCGTTCGCGTCGACCGGTACGTCGCCGGCCACCACCCGCACCAGCACGCTCTCGGCCACGCGGTCCGAGCGCAGTACGAGGAGCTGGCCCGGCGCGTGGGCGCTCGAGAGCGCCTGGAATCCCTGGAGGTGCGCCGCGCCGGCGAGCCGTGCCATCCCGGGCATCCCACTCACGACCTCGACGCGCACACGTGCGACGCCCGAACGCACGAGACCGATCTGCTCCGCCGAGGCGCGCGACAGGTCGATGATGCGGTTCGCCTTGAAGGGGCCGCGGTCGTTGATGCGAACCTCGACCGTTCGCCCGTTCCCGATGTGGGTCACCCGAACGCGCGTGTCGAACGGGAGCGACGGGTGCGCCGCGGTGAGGAGGCCGGGGTCGAAGACCTCGCCGTTCGCGGTTCGACGCCCCGCGAAGCCGGGGCCGTACCACGACGCCATGCCCTCCTCGCGCGTACCGGGGGTCACACCCACGGGCGTGGGGCGAACGGCGATGGCGACGGTGGGTTCCTCGGTGACGCTCGGGAGCGCGGAGACGCGGGTGGTGGGGGCGCACGCGGCGAGGAGGCCGAACGCCGCGAGCGCGGCGATCGCCACCGCGGCGCGCAGCCGGGCGTGGGGCCCCTGACGTGCGGAGCGAGGACTCATCCCGGCATCATGTCCCGTGCACATGAGAAAATCGATGAGAACGTGGGTGGCACCTCGTGTAGGAGGTGCCACGTGGCGGAGCTCGGTGTGGTACGCGCGGGGCCGCGGCGGCGGCGTTCAGGCCCAGGTTCGGCGGGCGAGCTCCTGCTGTGCGAGCACGAACGATTCGAAGTCGCCGACCGCGGCGGTGCCGTCGGAGATGGCGTCCTCACAGCGCGCGATGACCTCGCTGAGTTGCTCGTTACTGAGAGTCTGGACCTTGTCTCCGGAGGTGCTGGTGCTCATCATGCTCGATCCTTCCTCTCGACCCCGAGCCGCCTCGCGGGCGCTCGTGCGGATGCCAGGAAGGTACCCCGCCCCCACTTACGGAACTCATACGGGCCGTGGCGCGACGGGGGCGGTAGCATGGTCGGCCGGAGGCGACAGCGTGATCGACAGCCATTGCCATCTCGACCGCGTGGCCGATCTCGAGGCCGCGCTGGCGAACGACCTGAGCGCCATGGTCACGGTGGGCACCGACGCTGTGCGGAGCGAGCGCGCGCTCGAACTCGCCCTGACGCACGACCGGGTGTGGGCGACGACCGGACTCCATCCGACGGAGGCGTCGCACGCGCGCGATCCGTCGGTTCGAGCGAGGATCGAGGCGCTGGCGATCCACCCGCGCGTCGTCGCCGTCGGCGAGACCGGCATCGACCTCTACTGGGAGACGGATCCGATCGACGTGCAGCTCCAGGCACTGCGCTGGCAGATCGAGCTCGCCGAGCGCTGCGACAAGGCCGTCGTTCTGCACGTCCGCGACGCGCACGGGAGCGACGAGGCGTCGCGCAGCGCCGCGCGCGCCGTGCGCGAGAGCGGGTACCGTCGCGGCATCCTCCACTGCACCAACGGACACCCCGACCTGCTCGAGGCGGGGCTGGAGACGGGGTGGTTCGTCTCCTTCGCGGGCAACCTCACGTACCCGAAGGCGCACCTCGTCCACGCCGCAGCGCGCGACGTCCCCGACGACCGCCTGCTCGTCGAGACCGACAGCCCGTTCCTCGCGCCCGTACCGCGGCGCGGACGCCCCAACGTGCCCGGCAACGTGACCCACACGGCCGCCTACCTCGCCGAGCTCCGTGGCGTGGACCTCCACGCGCTCGAGGGGGTACTCGACCACAACGCGCGCCGCGTCTACGCGCTGCCGTCGCCGCCCTGACCCGAGCGCCCCTTCGGGCGCCCCGGCGTTCGCTGCAGCGCCACCACATGCCGGTCGTAGCGGAGGATCTCCGCGAGCCTCCGGCGCGAGATCGGCCGGTGTGCTTCGTCGGGGATGAAGGCGGTGACCACGTCGACCCAGCGCGCGCGCCGGTACTCGAGCACCACGTGCAGAGGGATGCGAACATCGCGGCTGACGGAGAGGTAGCCGAGCACGAGGAGGCGCTCGTCCTCCGGGTAGCGCACGAGCTCGCGGCCGAAGAGCACTGCGTCGACCACATCCCGCTCGGCGAACCCCTCGCAGACGGCGTGTCTCGATGCATGCGGGCCGAGGCGGTACTGCCCGGCTCGCACGAGCGGTCGGAGATCGTCGAGGGTTCGCCTGCGCAGCGGCGCGCGGCGAGGAGGGGCGCTCCCGGGCGCGCGCATGCCGCGATGCTAGCACCCGTCGCGAGCCGAAAGCCACTACACTCGGACCATGCCGCACAGACCGCCCACCATCACCTTCGTCGAGCTCGCCGGACCAGACGCGAGCGAGCGACTCGCGCACCTCCACGACACGCTCGCCACGCCCGGAACGCCCGGTGAACTCCTCCAGAGCCTCGAGCGCGACGACCTCTGGCTGCTCGTGCTCCGCGGCGTGGAGCCTGCCGAGGAGGTGGTGCCCGAGGGGGCACGCATCTGGCGCTTCGCGGCGCCGAAGGAGCGCGCATGAGTGAGGCAGAGACGTACGACGAAGCCGTGCACGTGGAGCGTCCCGGCGCCGACCTCTACGTCGAGCAGGTCGGCCCGAAGACGGGTCGCACCGTCTACTACCTCCACGGTGGACCGGGCTACCACGCCCACGCCTTTCGCGATCTGCTCGGCGACGACCTCGAGCGCTACCGGATGATCTACGCCGATCAACGCGGCGGCGGGCGCTCGTACGCCGATGCGCCCTTCGACCTCGACGTGCTCGCCGACGACGTCGCCGCGGTCCTCGAGGTCTTGGGGGCGGCGCCTGCGAGCCTCCTCGCCCACGCCTTCGGCGCCACCGTCGCGGTGCGCGCCGCCCTGCGTCACCCCGAGCGCATCGATTCGATCGTCCTCGTCAACCCCTGGTTCTCGATGCCGATGCTCGCGCGCACGCTGCAGCGCGAAGCGGCGCAGCGCAGCGGCCGGCCCGATACGGCGCTCCCGCCCGAGGGTGCGCTCGCCGACGCCGAGGCGCTCGACCCGCTCGAACTCGTCGACACCGCCTTCGGCCAGGTCTCGGCGAAGACCCTCTTCGATGCGCTCGAGTTCCCCGATCCGTCGACCCGACTCCGACTCGAGCACTCCGACGCCACCGCCCTCCTCGGCCCCACGGCGACGGCCGGGATCGACGCTCCGTGGCGCGTCGACGTCCTGCGCGACCTCACCACGCTCACGACCCCGACCGTGGTGGTGAGCGGTACGCGCGACGGCACCGCCTTCCCCGACCAGGTCGAGGCCGGGCTCGCACGCCTCCCGGAGGCGATGTCGGGCCTGCTCGACGCCGGCCACTACCCCTGGATCGACGATCCTGCGAGCTTCCTGCAGCTCCTCGAGGACGCACTGCCGCCTGCCTGACTCGGCCTGCAGGGGGGGCGTGGGCGACGTGAAAAGCTTGACCGGAGGGGGTGGGGGACGCGTGCTAGCGTACCCGGATGGTGCTCCCCGACGTCTTCGTCGAGAGCGTGTGCGACGTGACGCCGGACCTCCTTCGGCAACTCGGCGTACACGGTGTCCTGATCGATCTCGACGACACGCTCGTCGCCAGCAACGCGGCGGATCCGAGCGCCGATGCGGAGTCGTGGCTGCGCGAGCTGCTCGACGCCGGCACTCGCGTCGTGATCCTCTCCAACGGCGAGCGCAAGCGGGTCCGCCTGTTCGCCGAGCGCCTCGGTCTCCGGGCGTTCGCGCTCGCCGGCAAACCCTTCCCGTTCGCCTTCCGACGCGGTCTCGCCGCGCTCGGCACGCCTCGGTCGGCCACCGCCATGGTGGGCGACCAACTCTTCACCGACGTGCTCGGCGCGAACTGCGCCGGCCTCACCTCGATCCTCGTGCGACCGCTCACGCCGGGCAAACTCTTCCACACCCGAGCCGCGCGCCGGATCGAGCGCCTGATCCTGAATGGAGGTGATCGTGCCCGTCCTATCGATCGGTGACAAACGGCTCGGCGCCGTGTTGCTCGAGCGCGGTTACGTGAGCGACGAATCGCTGCAGCAGGCGATCGGTCGACACTCGGAGGTGGGCGGTCGCCTCGGCGACGTGCTCGTCAACATCGGTGTGATCTCCGAACAACGCATCGCGCGCGCGATCGAGGAGTCGATCGGCATCCCGCTGGTGATGCTCCCGCGCGTCGACGTGATGCCCGAGGCGCTCGCCAAGATCACCGCCGACACCGCCTACGAGGTCGGCGCCCTCCCCTTCGCCCTCGACGGCACCCGGTTGCGCGTCGCCTTCGAGGACCCGCTCGACGCCCTCGCCATCGAGGAGGTCGAGGACGGCTCGGGGTGCATCGTCGAACCCTACCAGGCGCTCCACAAGGAGCTGCAGTGGGCGATCGCCACGTACTACCCCGAACTCGGCCTCGAACCGCCGCCGGACTTCCACGTCGACACCAGCCAGCGCCTCGGCAGCCTCTCCGTCGAGCGGGGCCTCATGACACCCGACCAACTCTCCGAGGCGGTCGCCGAGCAGCAGCGCACGGGCGGCTTGCTCGGTCGGATCTTCGTGAAGCGCGGCTACCTCTCCGACGATCAGCTCGGTCGGCTCCTCTCCGAGCAGATGGGGCTCGAGTACGTCGAGTCGCTCGAGGGTGCGCCGTTCGACGAGAAGCTCGCAGCGCACCTCCTGCGGCTCGACGCCGTCCAGTTCAACGCCGTCCCGTACATGATGACCGGCGACAGGCTCGTGATCGCGATCTCCGACCCGCGGCGCATGGCCGACATCGAGTCGATCGTGAACGTTCCGGTGCAGTTCGTGGCGAGCCCCGACGTGGCCGTCCAGGCCCGCATCGACGTGATGTACGCCGACGACAAGGGGCGCCTCGGCGAGACGCTCCTCATGAACAAGAAGCTCAAGCGCGAGCAGCTGCGCAAGGCGCTCGAGGAGCAGGCGAAGCTCGGCAAGGTCAAGCCGCTCGGCGAAATCCTCATCGACCTCGGCTACGTCACGCAGGTCGAAGTCGACGAAGCGCTCAACAAGCAGCGCTCGGGCGGTGGTCGCCTCGAGGACACGCTCGTGCAGTCCGGCAAGATCTCGCCCGAGATGCTCGCGAAGAGCCTGGCGATGCAGCTCGGCTACGAGTTCCTCGACGAGGGGACCGTGAAGGTCGACCCGTACGCGGTCTCGCTGGTGCCGGAGCCGACCGTGCGGCGCTACCACGCCATGCCCATCCGCGTAGAGGGCAACGTGCTCGTGGTGGCGATGAAGGACCCCCGGCACGTCTTCGCCCTCGACGACATCCGCCTCATCACCGGCAAGGAGATCCAACCGGCGGTCGCCACCGAGGAGACGCTCGGCCACCTCATCAACCGCTTCTACCGCGACGGCACCGACATGGACGAACTCGCCCGCGCCGTGATGGAAGAGGTCGGCGGCAAGGCCGAGGTCCAGGAAGACACCAGCGCGATCGACGACAACGCGCTCGTGAAGGTCGTCAACAACATCATCCGCGAAGCGCTCCTGAACGACATGTCCGACATCCACATCGAGCCGAGGCCCGACAAAGTCGTCATTCGCGTCCGCAAGGACGGCTCGCTCCGCGAGTACATGACGATGCCGAAGGCGACCGCGAGCGCCATGGCCGCCCGCATCAAGATCATGGGCGGCCTCAACATCGCCGAGCGGCGCGTGCCGCAAGACGGCCGCGTCCGCTTCAAGGACAAGTCGGCCGAGCTCGACCTGCGGCTCTCGACACTGCCGACGGTCTACGGCGAGAAGATCGTGATGCGCCTGCTGAAGAAGGCGGCGAGCATCCCCGAGATCGAGCAACTCGGCTTCGGGAAGTACAACTTCCAGCGCTTCTCCGACGTGATCCAGAAACCCTACGGCATGTTCCTCATCACCGGGCCCACCGGTTCGGGGAAGTCGTTCACCACCTTCTCCATCCTCAAACGCGTCGCCACGCCCGAAGTGAACGTCACCACCGTCGAGGATCCGGTGGAGTACGAGATCCCGGGGATCAACCAGACGCAGGTGAACGTGAAGGCCGGGCTCGACTTCGCGCGCGCACTCCGCGCCTTCCTCCGGCAGGACCCCGACATCATCATGGTCGGTGAGATCCGTGACCAGGAGACCGCCAAGATCTCGGTCGAGGCGGCGCTCACCGGTCACCTGCTCATCGCCACGCTGCACACGAACGACGCCTCGGGCGCGGTCGTGCGACTGACCGAGATGGGGATCGAGCCCTTCAACGTGTCGGCGTCGCTCATCGGCGTATTGGCGCAGCGCCTCGTCCGCAAGGTCTGCAAGGACTGCCGCGTGGAGTACACGCCGGACGAGAGCGTCATGCGACGCCTCGAAATGGACCTGAGCGAGCTCAAGGGCAAGACGCTCTTCCGCGGCGTCGGCTGCGAGAAGTGCGGTGGCAGCGGGTACAACGGACGCTACGGCATCCACGAACTGCTCGTCGTCGACGACACCCTCGAAGGGGCCATCGTCCGGGAGGCCTCCGCGCTCGAGATCCGCACGATCGCGCAGGCGAACGGCATGGTGACGCTCCGGCAAGACGGCGTCTTCAAGGCGTTCGAAGGCATCACCACACTCGAAGAAGTCCTCGCCCGCACCAGCGACTGACACCAGCGCCCAACCCGAGCGACTGACCCCAGGAGGAAGACCATGTCCGACCAGATCCGCGCGACACAGCAACAGGTCGACATCGTCGACCTCCTCAAGATGGCCGTCGAACGCCGGGCATCGGACCTCGTGATCACGGTGGGGCTCCCCCCCATGATCAAGATCCACGGCGAGTGGCGGCCGACCGAGCACGACGTCCTCAACCCGAACATGACGCGGCGCCTGATGTACTCGATGATGGACGAGAAGAAGCAGCGGAACTTCGAGGAGCGCAAGGACCTCGACTACTCCTTCGCCCTCACGGGCCACGGACGCTTCCGCGTCAACGTCTTCCAACAGCGCGGCTCCGTGGGGGGCGTGCTGCGGACGATCTCCGAGGACGTCGTCCCGTTCGAGACGCTCGGCGTCCCGAAGGAGCTCGCCGACATCGCACGCCTGCCGCGTGGTCTCGTACTCGTGACGGGTCCGACGGGATCGGGCAAGTCGACCACGCTCGCGACCATGGTCGACCTCATCAACACCGAGTCGGCCAAGCACATCGTGACCGTGGAGGACCCGATCGAGTTCTTCCACACCCACAAGCGCTCGATCGTGAACCAGCGCGAGATCGGCGACGACACCAGCGGCTTCCACGCCGCCCTCCGCGCCGTCCTCCGCCAGGCACCCGACGTGATCCTCGTCGGTGAGATGCGTGACCACGAGACGATCGGCGCAGCCGTGACGGCCGCCGAGACCGGCCACCTGGTGATGGGAACGCTCCACACCAACACCGCCGCCGAAGCGGTCGACCGCATCATCGACGTCTTCCCCGAAGCGCAGCAGGAGCAGGTTCGCGTGCAGCTCGCGAACAACCTGCAGGCGATCTTCACGCAGCAACTCATGCCCCGCCCCGGCGGCGAGGGCCGGGTGCTCGGGTACGAGCTCCTCATCGCCAACCCCGCGATGCGCAACCTCATCCGCGAAGGGAAGACGCACCAGATCCCGGGCCAGATCCAGATGGGCGGTCAGGCCGGCATGATCACGATGGACGCGTGCCTCGCCGAACTGCACCTCAAGCGCCTCATCACCTTCGAGACGGGCCTGTCGCGCTCGGTCGACGCCAAGGAGTACGAGCGGCTCGTGTCGAGCGGCGGTATGGCCGGCGCCGCCGGTGAAGGGCAGCCGCGCCCGGCGCGCGGCAGCGAGGTCGGCCCGCGCTCGGCGGGCCCGGGCACGATCGGCCGTCCGGCGGGCGGGATCCCCCCCACCGGGCGGGGCGGGCGCTGAAGGCCGACGACGGACGACGCCAGCCCGCAA
>JACCWH010000035.1 GCA_013697735.1 Trueperaceae bacterium
TCGTCGAGTCGGGTGCAGCGGCGGACGATCTCGGCCTCATAATCGCGGAAGACCTGCTCACCGTAGAGCTCGAAGATCTCGCTCACGCGCATGCACGAGACCCGTTCGATCACGCGATCGGTGTCGATGAACGTCAACTGGAGCCGACGCGACAATTCCCAGCCGATGCGGCTCTTGCCGGTGCCCATGAAGCCAGCGAGCGCGACCCAGGTCACGGGGCGATCGAGGGAGTGGAGCCGACCACGCATCGCGATCAGAAGCTCGCGGTCCAGGCCCCGTGCGCCTCGAGGCGTTCGGTGATCTCGCGGACGCTGTCGGCACCGAACTTCTCGAGCAGCGCGTCGGCCACGACGAGCGCACACATCGCCAAGACCACGATCGAGGCCGCGGGCACCGCGGTCGTATCGGACCGCTCGCGTGCCGCGTCGGCGGGTTCGTGACTGACCACGTCGACGGTCGGCAGCGGCTTCATGAGCGTGGCGATCGGCTTCATGGCCGCCCGAACCACGAGCTCCTCCCCGGTGGTGATACCCGCCTCGAGGCCGCCCGAGCGATTGGTGGTGCGGTGGTAGCCCTCCTCCTCGCTCCGGTAGATGGCGTCGTGGACCTGGCTCCCGAGCGCCGTGGCGCCGTACCAGCCGTCGCCGATCTCGACCGCCTTGATCGCCTGGATCGACATCGCCGCCTGTGCGAGGCGGCCGTCGAGCTTGCGGTCCCACTGGACGTGGCTCCCGAGGCCGATCGGCAGGCCTCGGAAGCGCGCCTCGACCACGCCACCGAGCGTGTCGCCCGTGCGCTTCGCCTCGTCGATTCGCTCGATGATGGCCGCCTCCGCTTCAGAGTCGAAGCAACGGAGCGGGCTGTCGTCGAGGGCGTCGAGCCGGTCCCAGTCCATGCCTCCGTCGCAGGGGAGGCCCGCCATGGAAACCACGCGGGCGCAGCCGTCGACGCCGGCGCTCGAGAGGAGCCGCAGCGCCACGGCGCCGGCAGCGACGCGAGACGCCGTCTCGCGCGCCGACGCGCGCTCGAGCACGTCGCGGAGGTCCTTGTGGCCGTACTTGATCCCGCCAGCAAGGTCGGCGTGCCCGGGGCGTGCCGCGCTCAGGGCGCGTTTGCGCGGTTCACCGCCGGGTGCCGGATCCATGATCTGTGTCCAGTTGCGCCAGTCGCGGTTCTCGATCTGCATCGCGAGCGGGGCACCGGTCGTACGGCCGGCGCGCACGCCGCCGAGGAGCGACGCGGCGTCGGTTTCGATCACCTGGCGGCGACCGCGGCCGTAGCCACCCTGTCGACGCCTGAGCCAGGGGTCGATGTGATCGGCGGCGACGAGCTCGAGGCCGGCGGGAACGCCGTCGAGGATCACCGTCAGGGCGGGACCGTGGGATTCGCCTGCGGAGAGGTAGCGGAGCATGCTCCAGCGTAGCATGAAGGGTGGAAAGCGCCGTCCTGGACGGACGAGATGCGCGTGGGTCGGTCGTTCGGCGCACGCGCGAACGGCCCGCTCACGATGAGCAGGCCGTCGGTTCATGCGGTGACGGGGCGGGGTCCGCCCCGGAACTGTCAGTCGATGATCTGCGCTGTGATGATCACCAGCAGGTCGACGTTGTCTTCCTCCGTCACGGTCTGACCGAAGAGGCTGCCGATGAGAGGCAGACTACCGAGGATCGGGATGCGTCGCTCGGTGACGTTGATCGAATTCTGGAGCAGTCCTCCGAGCAGGATCGTCTGCCCAGGCTGGACGGTCACGGCGGTATTCACGCTCCGCGTCGAGAGATTGAGGAAGGTCGGGTCGTTCGTGGTGGAGATGATGTCCTCGACACTCGCCTCGACCATGAGGGTGATGCGCCCGTCTGCGGCGATGCGCGGTGTCACTTCCACCTGAACTCCGTACGGGATGGTGCGCTCGATGTTCTCGGCGGCGCCGGGAAGCGTAATGAAGATGGTGCCGCCCGACTGGATGGTACCCGTACCGTTGTCGAGGACGGTGATGTTGCTGTCGTCGACTCGGCGCGTGAGTCCCTGCGTCTCGAGGGTGTCGAGCACGGCGAGCACGTTGAGGCTCGAGATCACCTGCGTGGTGTCGAAGATGAAGCCGAGGCCGCCGGAGAGGATCTGCGCTGTGAACGAGCCGAAGCCGCCCGACCAGTCGATGCCGAGGTCGAACGCGGTGCGCTTCGTGATCTCCTGGATGCGGACCTGGATGTTCACCTGCCGCTGCGGCTCATCGAGTTG
>JACCWH010000040.1 GCA_013697735.1 Trueperaceae bacterium
AGCATGTGGTCCACTTCGCTGCCGCCGGCACCAGGCCCCTGACGGTCGACCGCGGCAGCGAAGAGAACCTCTGCAAGACCCTGAGCTGACCTCGATCGGCGGCTCAGACGCGGTCGGCGTACTCCTCGGTGAAGTCGGGGAGGGCGTCGAGCGACATGCCGAGGCCGTCGGCGACTCGCCGGCCGTACTCCTCGTCGCACTGCCTGAAGTGCCACACCATCCGCTCCTGGATCGACTTCTCGCACGACCCGAGCAAGGTGGTGAGGTTGAGGATCAGGTCGTCGCGCTCCCAGTCGTCCATGTCCTGGCGGAAACGCTTGCCGACCTGCCCGTAGGGGTTCTTGCGGTCGATGGCCTTCCGTTGCAGCGGCCCGGAGATCATCGGCTCGTAGTGCGGGCCACCGGCGGTGGCCTCGCGCAGCCCCGCTACGACGGACGGCTCGTAGTTGACGTGTGGATTTGACCCGACGTTGTCCCGGCCGGATGACATCTGGCCGCCGGTCTGGTTCGTGTTGACCCGGACGTCCTCGCGCGGCGCGTTGACCGGCAGCTGGAGGTAGTTCGGCCCGACCCGGTAGCGCTGGGTGTCGGAGTAGGAGAACGTCCGGCCGACCAGCATCTTGTCGTCGGAGAAGTCCAGCCCGGCGACCAGTACGCCGGTGCCGAACGCGACCTGCGCGTTCTCGTCGTGATGCGACGCCACGTTGCGGTTGAGCGTCATCATGCCTGCGGGCAGCAGCGGGAACGCGTCCTCCGGCCACATCTTGGTGTCATCGAGCGGGTCGAAGTCGAGCTCGGGGTGCTCCTCGTCGCTCATGACCTGGACGAACAGCTCCCACCTGGGAAAGTCGCCGCGCTCGATCGCCTCGTAGATGTCCTTGGAGGCGTGCCCGAGGTCGGAGGCCTGGATCGCGTCGGCCTGCGCCTGGGTGAGGGACTCCAGGCCCTGCTGGGTCTTCCAGTGGTACTTGACCAGGACGCCCTCACCCGCCGCGTTGACCATCTTGTAGGTGTTGACGCCGAACCCGTCCATGTGCCGGTAGTCCTTCGGGATGCCCCGCGGCCCGAACAGGAACGAGAGCATGTGCATGCTCTCCGGCGTCTGGCTCATGAAGTCGAAGATGCGGTTCGGCTCCTGGCGGAACGTGACGGGATCGGGTTTGAGGGAGTGGATCACGTCGGGGAACTTGATGGCATCACGGATGAAGAAGACTGCGAGATTGTTGCCTACCAGATCCCAGTTGCCGTCTTCGGTGTAGAACTTGACCGCGAATCCACGTGGGTCGCGCGCCACTTCGGAGGAGTCGCGCCCGCCGATCACGGTGGAGAAGCGGATGGCGAGCGGCGTCTTCTTGCCCTGCTCTTGGAAGAGCTTCGCTCGGGTGTACGTGCTCGCCGGTTCGTCACCGATCGTCCCGGTCGCCTCGAACTCGCCGTAGCAGACGAAGCCGCGCGCGTGCACGACTCGCTCCGGGATGCGCTCTCGGTCGAAGTGCGTGATCTTCTCGAGGAAGTGGTAGTTCTCCAGCGTCGCCGGACCGCGAGCGCCGACCGTGCGCTGGCTCTGGTTGTCGTGGACGGGGTGTCCCTGGCGCGTCGTCAGGGTGCGCTCCGCTTCGCCGTCGCCGCTTGCACCGTCCTTCTTCGATCGCGTGTCGTTGTCGTCCATGGTGGGCCTCCGCTCCGCGCGACGGCGTACGCCGCGACGCTGCCATTATGTCAGGCTCGGCGGCGCGACACCGTGCCGTGCCCTGCCGCATCAGCCGCAGTTGACCACGACAGGCGACCGGAACGGGTGCTAGAACGATCCGGATGACGCCGCAACGCGAGATGAGCGAACGACAGGACATCGGGGATCGGCAGGAGGCGCATCGCTCGGCGGCACGCGACGCCCGCCTCCGCTACGTGGGCGAGCACGAGCGGGGCTTCACGCGCCGGCGCCACGGCCGCGGCTTCGGGTACGGCGACACGCGCGGGGAGCGGGTGACCGATCCCGAGGAGCGGGAGCGGCTGACGGCGCTGGTGATCCCACCGGCTTGGAACGAC
Organism: Trueperaceae bacterium; assembly: GCA_013697735.1. Lineage (GTDB taxonomy): Bacteria > Deinococcota > Deinococci > Deinococcales > Trueperaceae > SKWV01. The sequence continues at coordinate 2,047 of JACCWH010000040.1, forward strand.
GTCTGGATCTGCCGCGATGTACGCGGGCACATCCAGGCGACGGGTCGGGACGAGGCGGGGCGCAAGCAGTACATCTACCACCCGCGTTGGCACGAGATCCGGGACCGCGCCAAATTCGAGCACCTCGTCGCGTTCGGTACGTCGCTCCCGGCGATTCGGCGCCGGCTGCGGCGCGACCTGCGCGACGACCTCCTCAGCCGTCGGCGACTGATCGCGGCGATCGTCAAGCTGATGGACGCGACGTTGATCCGCGTCGGGAACGCGACGTACGCGCGCGCGAACGGCTCTTTCGGACTCACGACGCTGCGCGAGGAGCACGTCCGCGCGAACGGGGACGAGATCGTGTTCGACTTCGTCGGCAAGGGCGGGACGCGCCACGAGCTCAGCGTGCGCGACGAGGAGTTGGCGGCGATCGTCAGGTCGTGCCAGGAGATCCCGGGGCACGAGCTCTTCCACTACCTGGATGCGGAGGGGGTCCCGCGCACGGTCGACTCGAGCGACGTGAACGACTACCTCCGGAGTGTGACGGAGCGCGACGTGACGGCGAAGGATTTCCGCACGTGGGGCGGCACCGTGCTCACGGCGCGGGCGCTCCACGCGCAGCGCGATGCTGCGTCGCTCACCGCGCGCAAGCGGAGCGTGGTGGCGTCGATCCGTGAGGTGGCCGGCACGCTCGGGAACACGCCCGCCGTCTGTCGGCGGGCGTACGTCCACCCGTTGGTGATCGAGCACTACCTCGAGGGCTCGTTCCACGATGACTACGATCGCGCCCTCGAGGTGGCGCGCAGGAGGCGACCGAGGGAGCTGCGCCTGCACGAGGCTGCGGCCCTCGGCTACCTCGAGCGCGCGGCGGCGCGGCCCTGACGGTGCGCACGACCCGTAGCCTGCAGCGATGGAGCATGCCGACGCGCTCGACCTCATCCGCGCCGCGATCGCGCCTCGCGGTGGACGCTGGGCCGATCTCGGCGCCGGGGGCGGACGCTTCACCCTCGCACTCGCCGAACTCCTCGGGCCGGAGGGCGAGGTCCACGCGGTCGACCTCGACCCAGGCGTCGAGCGGCTCGCGCGCGCGCCCTCGGAGGTGGCCGCCAGTATCATCGCCCACGTCGGCGATTTCTCGCGGGACCTGGGTCAGGGAGCTTCTGCAAGCTCCGACACGTAGAGGAGGGTCACCGCTCGCGTCGGGTGTGGCGCGAGCACGATGAGGTAGCGCTGGCCCGTCACCACGAGGCGCCACGTCGCGTACGCGAGGTTGCGCGCCGTTTGCCACGCCCCTTCGCGTTCCGTCCCGTCGAACACCTGCTCGTCGAGGCGGTCGAGCCACTCGATGGCGGTGCCGAGTTCGGTCGGGATGCGAGCACACCCGGGGTCGCTGCGCTCCTCGACCTCGGTGACCGGACACGGCTCCAGGGCGTACCAACCGGTGGTCGCGATCGCTTCGGCCATGAAGCGGGCGCTGCGGCGCTCGACGTCGTCCACACGCTCAGTCTGCGCGACGGCGACGGCGCCGAGGGCGAGCAGGGCCACCACGATGGTGCACGTGCGGAATCGGGGCTTCGTTCGCGTTCGGTCGAACATGATCCCCCTCGGGCCGGTCCGTTTCGTGATGCGGCCGAACACCACGACACCATCGCGTCGCTGCGCTGCGCAGCCGAGTCCCTCACACGTCCCCGATCCGTGCGTGGTCCGTCGGCAGGGCGTCGGCACGCGATCCCGGCGACGATCGCGGTGAGGCACGACGCCCGGGGGCTCGCTCAGCGCGTGGATCAGAGCCCGGACGTGCCTGGTACGGTTCACGCGGGAGGAAGGATGCCGACGCTGATCACGGGTGGAGCCGGGTTCCTCGGCCTCAATCTGAGCGAGGCGTTGCTCACGAGGGGCGACGAGGTGGTGGTGTTCGACGCGACCGACGTACTTCCCGAAGCGGCACGCCGACGCTTCGAGGCGCTCCCGGGCTCACTCGAGGCACGTCGGGGGGACGTGACGGATCGCGCCGCGCTCGAGGCCGTGGTGCGCGACCACCGTGTCGACCGCGTGATCCACGCCGCCGCCATCACGCCCGGCCCAGAGCGCGAGGTACGAGACGCTCGACGCATCGTCGAGGTCAACCTCATGGGGACGCTCGCCATGATCGAGGTGGCTGTCGCCCACGACGTCTCCCGCTTCGTCTACCCGAGCTCCGCATCGGTCTATGGTGCCAACGCCTTCGATCACGACGAGCTCGACGAGGTGCGCACGCCGCCCGTTCCGAACGCGTTCTACGCCATCGGCAAGTACGCTGCCGAGCGCGCGGTGGCGCGCGCGGCCGAGATCTGGGGCTTGCCGGCCGTGGTCGCTCGCGTCGGTGCGGCCTTCGGGCCCTGGGAGCGCGATACGGGTGTGCGGGACACGCTCAGCGCACCGATGCGCACCCTCCGCGCCGCCCTCCGGGGCGAGGAGGTGGTGTTGCCGCGTCCCGGCCCGCGCGACTGGATCTACTCGCGTGACGTCGCGGCGGCTCTGATCGCCCTGCTCGACGCTCCGACGCTCGCGCACGCTCTCTACAACGTCAGCGCCGGCCGGCGCTGGACCGTCGCGCAGTGGTGCGATCGGCTGGCTGCCGCGTATCCCGACTTCAGGTACTCGATCGATCCGGCTCCCGGTGCCGCCACGGTCGAGTTCGGTCCCCGTGACCGCGCTCCCCTCCGCATCGAGCGGCTCACCGAACTGATGCAGCCGTCGTACGGTCTCGAAGCCGCGTTCGACGACTACCGAGCTTGGGTCGACGGCGTCGACGATTTCTGGATGCGGTGACGGAGGTGAACCCACCCATCGGCGGATCGTGGACGTCGTGTCCGCCCGCGCCGGTAGGCTTTCGACTCGGATACACTGCGCCTTGCCTTCGTCCGTAAGGGACCCGAGGAGCGATCGAACGTGGCAGTCGAAACCATCCGCGCCGCAACCGGAAACGGCGAGTTCACGCTCACCGGGGCCGCAACCTACGACCGCCGCAACCCTCGCCGGTGGGTCGTGTCGCACCTCGTGCGCTACTGGCCGTTACTCGCGTTCTTCTTCGTCGGAACGGTGCTCGGAAGCGTCCTGTTCTCCGCGATTCCTCGCCTCGTGGGGGTCGGCTTCGACCTAGTGCTCGCGCCCGACGTCGACAGCGGTCGATTGCTCACGCTGGCGCTTGCCCTGCTCGGCATCGGCGTTCTCCGTGGCGTCATCGACCTGGGATCGTCACTGACGATCGAGACGATCGGGCAGCGGCTCGAACGGGACGCTCGTGAGGAGCTCTACCTCTCGCTGCTCGGGAAGAGCCAGACCTTCCACAATCGACAGCGTGTGGGCGACATCATGGCGCGCGCCAACAACGACGTCCGGCAGCTCAATCCGATGATGAATCCCGGCGTCTCGCTCATCACGGAGTCGCTGCTGGGCCTCGTCACGCCGCTCGTGTTCATCGCCTTCCTCGACCCCCGTCTCCTGCTGTCGCCGCTCGCCTTCGTGGTGGTGTTCGCGCTCGCCCTCCGGCAGTACATGCACCAGCTCAACCCCGTCTCGGGAGCCTTGCGGCGGCAGTTCGGACAACTCAATGCGAGCCTGAACGAGACCATCACCGGCATCGAGGTCGTGAAGTCGGTCGTACAGGAAGCGCAGGAGCGAGGAAAGTTCCGCCGCGAGGCGAGCGCGTTCCGCGACCTCTTCGTCCGTCAGGGCCTGGTGCAGGCACGCTACCTGCCGCTCCTCCTCCTCGGCTTCGCGCTCACCGCGGCGTTCGCGCACGGCGTATCGCTCGTCTCGCAGGGTGAACTGAGCACCGGGGAGCTCGTGGCGTACATGGGGCTGATGGGTGTGCTCCGTTTCCCGGCGTTCATCTCGATCTTCACGTTCTCGCTCGTCCAGCTCGGGCTCGCCGGCGCGGCGCGCATCCTCGAGCTCCTGCGCGCGGAGACCGAGATGGACGAGAATCCCGATGGACATGCGGCGCCGATCGCGGGTGAGATCGTGTTCGAGGGGGTGTCGTTCGCGTATGAGGGCGCCCCCGATGGCAAGTCGGTCCTCCGTGACCTGTCGTTCCGCGCTCGGCCGGGGCAGACCGTGGCGGTGGTCGGCCAGACGGGGTCGGGGAAGAGCACGCTCACGAAGTTGGTGAATCGAGCGTACGACGTCACGTCGGGGCGCATCCTGATCGACGGCGTCGACATTCGGAAGTGGAATCTCGAGTCGCTCCGATCCCAGGTCTCCGTGATCGAGCAGGACGTCTTCCTGTTCTCCCGGAGCATCTTCGAGAACATCGGGTTCGGCTTGGGCGCGCAGGCGACACGTGAGCGGATCGTCGAGGCAGCACAGGCAGCGCAGGCGCACGATTTCATCGAGAGCTTCGCTGAGGGGTATGCGACGGTCGTGGGCGAGCGGGGCGCCACGCTGTCCGGTGGTCAGCGGCAGCGCCTGGCGATCGCGCGGGCGCTGCTGACCGACCCCCGCGTCCTGATCCTCGACGACTCCACGAGCGCGGTCGACAGCGCCACCGAAGACGCCATCCAGCGCGCCATCAACGTCGTGCTCGAGGGGCGTACCACGCTCATGATCACGCATCGGTTGTCGCAGATCCGTCGCGCCGATCTGGTGTTGGTGCTGCACGGAGGGGAGCTCGTCGACCAGGGAACGCATCACGAACTCCTCGAGCGCTGCGAGCTCTACGCGCGAATCTTCGCGAGGTACGACTGATGGGCTTCGTGATGGAGGGACTCGCGGCCGAAGCCTACGACCGCGAATATAGCGATCGCCAGCTGATCACGCGCATCGCGCGGTACTTCCGGCCCAACACATCGATCATGCTCGTGGTCGCGCTCACGGTGTTCCTCGCGGCCGTGCTCGACGCGGTCCTGCCTGTCCTGATCTCGGCGGGTATCGACCGGCTCGCCGACGTGGCCCGGGTGGGCGGAGACGTCTGGGAGGGTACGACGTGGATCGTCACCGCGATCCTCGTGGCGGGGGCGCTGTCGTGGACGTTCAACTTCTTCCGGCAGTGGCTCACGGCGCGCGCCGTGGGCGACGTGGTGCTGGCGTTGCGCACCGACGCCTTCGACGCCGTGCTGGCACGCGACATGTCGTTCTACGACGAGTTCGCCACGGGGCGCATCGTGAGCCGCGTCACCTCCGACACGCAGGACTTCTCGAACGTGGTGACGCTCACCCTCAACCTCGTGAGTCAGCTCCTGCAGGTGGGGATCCTCGTGGGCGTCCTGTTCGTGATCGACGTGCGGTTGGCGCTCATCGCGCTCACGATCGCACCCCCGATCGTCGCGATCGCCCTCGGCTTCCGACGCGTCGCACGGCGCACCACGCAACAGGCCCGGCGCGTGCTCGCCGACGTGAACGCCAACGTGCAGGAGTCCGTGACGGGGATCTCGGTCGCGAAGGCGTTTCGCCAGGAGCGAGCGATTTTCGACGAGTTCCAGCGCGTGAACGCGCAATCGTACTCGCTCAACCTCCGGCAGGGCTTCGTCTTCTCGTCGATCTTCCCGATCCTCACCTCCGTGGCGGGCATCGGCACGGTGCTCGTCGTCTACTTCGGGGGTCTCGGTGTGCTCGACGGCAGCGTGACGCCCGGCGGCTGGTTCCTCTTCGTGCAGGTGGTGGGGCTCTTCTGGTTCCCGCTCACGAGTATCGCGTCGTTCTGGAGTCAGTTCCAGCAGGGGCTCTCCGCGAGCGAGCGCGTGTTCGCGCTCATCGACGCCGAACCACGGGTGGTGCAGATCGACGGAGACGAGGTCGAAGGGCTCTCCGGTCGCATCGAGTTCGAGCGCGTCGACTTCCGGTATACGGATCAGGAGCAAGTACTCGCTGGCTTCGAGCTCACCATCCCGGCGGGGCAGACGGTCGCGCTCGTGGGCCACACTGGGGCGGGCAAGTCGAGCCTCGGCAAGCTCGTCGCGCGCTTCTACGAGTTCCAGGGAGGCCGATTGCTGATCGACGGGCGCGACATCCGCACGCTCGACCTCGACTCGTACCGGCGGCACCTCGGCATCGTCCAGCAGACGCCCTTCCTCTTCGGCGGCACGGTACGCGACAACATCCGCTACAGCCGCATGGACGCCGCCGACGACGAGGTCGTGCGCGTCGCAGCGCGCATCGGCGGTGGCGACTGGCTCGAAGCGTTGCCGCACGGCCTCGACACCGAAGTGGGCGAGGGGGGGCGCGGGGTATCGATGGGGCAGCGCCAGCTCGTGGCGATGGCGCGCGTGCTCCTCCAGAACCCGAGCATCCTCATCCTCGACGAGGCGACGGCCAGCGTCGACCCGCTCACCGAGGCGCAGATCCAGGAGGGGCTCGAGGTGGTGCTGGACGGTCGGACCGCGATCGTGATCGCCCATCGGCTCTCCACCATCCGCAGCGCGGATCGGATCCTGGTGCTGCGCCGTGGCGCGGTCATCGAAGACGGCTCACACGACGAACTGCTCGATCGCGGTGGACACTACGCCGAGCTCTTCCAAACCTACTTCCGTCATCAATCTCCGGACTACGACCCCGACGCCGCGCCCCGTCCGCAGGTGCCATGACGATGGTGCAGCCGGCGGGGAACGTGCGTCAAGGGACCGCCGACTCGACCACCAGCGTGAAGGTCGTCTGCCTCGTGACGGGGATGAGGTTGATGCCTTGGCTCACGGCCTCCACCCCGATGCCTTCGTAGGTGCCTGGGGCGACGTTCGACGCGACGGCGATACCCCAGTCGCTGCGCGTGAAGACCGTGATCGGATTCGGGTTCGCGCTCACGCCGACGGGCGCGCTCACGAGTCGCACCGACACCGCCGAGAGCGTGATCCCGGTGAGCGGCTTGATGATCACGCGGACGTTCACGTCGCTGCCGGCTTCGACCGTTACCACCTGGGGTTCGATGACGAATTCGAACATCGCGAGCAACTGCCCCGCAGCGAGCTCGCAACCCGATAGGACTCCGAGCACCACCAGCAGCGCTCCGACGCGAGCGAGTTTATTCACCATGCAGGTTCCTCCTACGGTTCGGTTGCGGTCGTAGGGAGCATACGGCTTTGCTGCCCCGGCAGGTGAGTCGTATGCTCGCGCGGACGCAAGGGGGGTCACGATGCGCGATGGTTTCGCCGAGATCGACACGACCGACGCTGAGCGCGTGCTCGAGCGCATGCTCGGGCCGATGGTGGGAGGTGTGGTGGGTGTGCTCCGCAGTGACGACCCGGCCCGGGCCATCGACCTCTCCGAAGCTGCGATCTCGGCCGGCCTCGCCTGCATCGAGATCACCTGGACCACGCCGGGCGCGGCTGGCGTCGTGCGAACGCTACGGGAGCGGCATCCCGGCCTCCTCATCGGGGCCGGGAGCGTCTTCGACGACGACGACGTCGCCAGCGCCCGGGGTGCGGGGGCCGAGTTCGTGGTGAGCCCACACCTCTCCGAGCGTGTCTCTGCGGCGTGCGCAGCCCTCGCACTGCCGTACGTGCCCGGGGTTGCGACCGCGAGCGAGGTGGTCCGCGCGATGGAGACCGGTCACCAGCTCGTGAAGCTCTTCCCGATCGCGCAACTCGGTGGACCGGCCTTCGTGCGGGCGCTCCGCGGTCCCGTCCCGACGCTGCGCGCGATGGTGACGGGCGGCGTCGCTCCCGAGGACCTCGCCTCGTACAGAGAGGCCGGCGCCGCCCTCGTCGGCCTGGGATCGATCTTCGGGCGTGACGCCTCGGAGACGTACGACCGCGTCGCGACGCTCATGCGCGGTCGGTGAGTGCTCCCCAAACGCTCGTCACTGCGTGGACCGGAGGCTTCCGCTACCGTTCGTGATGACGCCCGGACGCTCGTCGTGCGCCAATCGACGGTGGCGGGCCGGTCGGTGACTCTGGGGTCGTGCGCCCTCGGTGGCCGACCCAGAGGGAAGCGACGGTAGTGCCATGGACGATCGACGAGGTTCGCACGGGCACGGCCGCCGCCGCTCCGTTTCGCCCGCCGTGACGTTTCGAGGCTGTGTTGCGTGCCTCGCGGTGGCGTTCCTCGGCGCCACGCTTCTCGCCGCAGGTGCCGCAGGTGCTCGCGACGGAGGGGCCGACGAGGCGAGCCGCCACGCCGACGTCGACCCGCTCGCGTACGACGTCGAGGGCTGGTACACCGACGACCAGGCCCAACGCGGCCGCGAGGCATACGCCCGCCATTGCGCCGAGTGCCACTCCCCTGGTGGCAAGGCGCGCGCCACGTTCATCTCTCTCTACCGCTTTCCGGCCCTGACGGGCGCCTACTTCTGGGATCGTTGGGGGAACGAGAGCGTCCATGCCCTGCTGCTGGTGGTGCAGGAGACGATGCCGTTGCATGCGCCCGGCACACTCGATGGGGATACCTACGCCGACATCACCGCGCACGTCCTGGCGCTCAACGGCTTCCCGAGCGGCCCGCGGGAGCTGCCGCCGGCGACCGGCGACATCGAGCGACTCGTGGCGATGCCGATCTCACCGAACTACGCTCGGCCACAAGCACGAGCTCAGCTCGTCGGTCCCGAGCGGCGCGCGGCACTCGAGCAGGAGGAGGCTCCCCCCGAGCCGGCGGAGCCGGCTGCAGAGGGAGACCTCGCCGACGAGATCGACCCAGACGAGATCGACCCCGACGAGCGTGCCTGGTTCACCGAAGCGCAGGTCGAGCGGGCTCGCGACCACTACTTCGTACATTGTTCACGCTGCCACGGCTCGCTTCTCGAGGGAATCGGCGTGGCTCCGTCGCTCGCGGGCGCCAATTTCATGGCGCGCTGGGACGGAGCGCGCGTGTCCGACCTCTTCTGGATCGTGAACGAGCTCATGCCCCTCGACGATCAGGGCGTGCTCGGACCGGGCGCTTCGGCCGATCTCGTCGCATACATCCTGGCGCAGAACGCCTTCGAGGCAGGAGAGACCGAGTTGCCGGCCACCGAGGCGCGGCTCGTGTCGTACGTGATCGAAGCCGGCGAAGTCGAAGCCGATGGAGGAGGAGACCCGTGATGACGACATCCACCGCGAGCGAGGGAATCGGGGCTCCGGCGCGTCTTCGTACCACCCGGCGGCGCGCGATGTGCCTCGCCGTGGCGCTCCTCGTCACCCTGGCGGCGGCGCAGGTGGGGGTAGGGGCCGACGACGACGTCCTCCTGGGCCTCGAACTCGATCTCGAACTCGTCGCCGAAGGGTTGATCTCGCCGCACTTCCTCACCTCCCCCCCGGGAGACGATCGCCGGTTCGTGGTCGATCAGGTCGGGACCATCCACGTGCTCGAAGCGAATGGGACGCTCCGTGACGAGCCGTTCCTCGACGTGTCCGACCGCCTCGTCGTGCTGCGCGAGACGTACGACGAGCGCGGACTCCTCGGTCTCGCCTTCCACCCCGACTACGCCGACAACGGCCGCTTCTTCGTCTACTACAGCGCTCCGTTGCGCGACGAGGGCCCCGACCGGTGGGACCACACCGATCACCTCGCCGAGTTCTCGGTCTCACACGACGACGCGCACCGAGCGGACCCGTCGAGCGAACGCGTGATCCTGCGCATCGACCAGCCGCAGGTGAACCACAACGGTGGCGCACTCGCGTTCGGTCCCGATGGGTACCTCTGGGTCACGGTCGGCGACGGTGGCGACGCCGATGACACCGGCATCGGCCACCCGCCGCTCGGCAACGGCCAAGACATCACGACGCTGCTCGGGAACGTGCTCCGCCTCGACGTCGACGACGGCGATCCCTACGGGGTGCCCGCCGACAACCCCTTCGTCGACTTCGAGTTGAGCGCCGATCACCCCTTCTCGGGCACGGAGGTGCGCCCCGAGATCTGGGCGTACGGCTTTCGCCATCCGTGGCGACTCACGTTCGATCGCGACGGTGAGCGCGGGCCGTTCGTGAGCGACGCTGGCGAGAACCTCTGGGAAGAGGTGAGCGAGCTACGGGAACCGGGCAATTTCGGCTGGAACATCAAGGAGGGGCGCCACTGGTTCGACCCCGACAACGCCGATCAGGTGGTCGTCGAGGGCCCCGACAGCGGCCATCTCGGCGAACGACTGATCGACCCGGTGATCGAGTACAGGAACAATCGCGGCCGTGAACACGGCGTCGGCCTCGTGGTGATAGGCGGGTACCTCTATCGTGGCGCCGCCATCCCCGAACTCGTCGGCCACTTCGTGTTCGGCGACTGGAGCCGGTTCTTCGACGAGGCGCGCGGTGTGCTGATGGTCGCCGCCCCCGCCGACGCAGATGAGCCGTGGGCGTGGCGGGAGCTGCGGGAACTCGAGAGTGGCGCCATTCAAGGGTTCGGCGAGGACGCCGACGGCGAACTCTACGTGCTCACGAACGACAGCCACGGCCCACGTGGCAGCGGCCGCGTCTATCGCATCGTCCCTGCCGGCGACTGAGGCGTGGCGCGGCCGCCCGCTTGCGACTCGTTCAGCCGCCGACGATCTCGCCGCCGTTCGGATGGAGCGTCTGCCCCGTCATGTACGAGGAGTCGCGACACGCCAGGAAGACGTAGCTGGGCGCCACCTCTTCGGGCTGTCCCGGCCGCCCGAGCGGCTCGTCGGTGCCGAAGCTCGACACCTTCTCCGGGTCGAAGGAGGCGGGGATGAGTGGCGTCCAGATCGGACCCGGCGCGACGGCGTTGACGCGGATTCCGGATTCGGCGAGGTTCAAGGCGAGCGAGCGCGTGAACGCGAGGATCGCCCCCTTCGTCGAGGCGTAGTCCATGAGGTGAGGGCTTCCCCTGAAGGCCGTGACGGACGTGCTGTTGATGATGGTCGAGCCCTCGCTCATGTGCTCGAGCGCCGCGCGCGTCACGTAGAACATCGAGAAGACGTTCGTCCGGAAGGTTCGCTCGAGCTGGTCGTCGTCGATGTCGGCGAGGCGCTTCTGGTCGTACTGGACGGCTGCGTTGTTGACGAGCACGTCGATTCGCCCGAACGCCTCGACGCACGCTTGGACCGCGTGTGCGCAGAACTGGGCCTCCTGGAGGTCGCCGGGCACGAGGAGGCAGCGCGCGCCCTCTGCTTCGACCTTCTCCTTCGTCTCGCGCGCGTCGTCGTGTTCGTCGAGGTAGACGATCGCGATCGCCTCCGCTCCTTCGCGCGCGAAGTGCACGGCCACGGAGCGACCGATTCCGCTGTCACCGCCGGTGATGAGCGCCACCTTCCCCCCGAGCTTCCCTGATCCCGCATACGCCAACCCCATGTACGACGGCCTCGGCGTCATCTCCCCTTCGATCCCCGGCTGGCGCTCCTGGTGCTGTGGTGGCATCCCCGTATCCTGTGGCATCACGACCTCCGCCACCGAATGTAGGCTCGCCGTCGGTGACCAGCGGCGCCATGCGTCACCCCGGGCCGCGGCCGCGCGCGGCGAATGGCGCGAGCGCGTGTCATCATGGAGACGAGGTGCAAGTGATGCAGGCTCCCCGCACGACCCACCCTGCGTCCCGCGCAGCCGCACGCGCAGCCGCGTCCCGCCTCGTGAAGATGCGTCCGCCGCAGCGCCCCGCCAGCACGTCCGCCGCCACGTAGGCCGACGATGCGGGTGATCATCGTCACGGAGACCTACCTCCCTTACCTCTCGGGCGTCACCGTCTCGACGGAGGTGGCGGCGCGCGGTCTCGGCCGACGTGGTCACACCGTGATGCTGCTCGCGCCGAGAGCGCGGCGCGGGGTCCCTGTGGGCACCGCAGGCGCTGCCGGACCGGAGCCGGAGTACGCGTGGCTTCCGTCGTATCAGCTGCCGCGCCCGGTTCCTTTCGGGTACCGCATGCCGTCGATGATCCCGAACGCGCCGACGTTCCGGCGCGCCCTCGCCTTCCGTCCCGAAATCGTGCACGCGCAGAGCCCGTTCGTCGCTGGCAGCATCGCCCGCAGCATCGCTCGGCGTGCTGGCGTTCCGCTCGTCCAGACCCATCACACGCGGCTCACGGAGTACCGACATTACCTTTGGCCCGTCTCCGAGATCGGTGCCGCGCTGGTCGACGGGCACACGCGCCGCTTCTGGGCGTCGTGCGACGCCGTGATCGCGCCGTCGCGCGACTTCGCCATCGAGGTATCGGGCGCACTCGGCGAGGGATCGCGCACGATCGTGCGCGCCATCCCCACGGGTATCGATCTCGACACGATCGACCGGGTGCGCGCCGCCGACCTCCGCAGCCTGCATGACTGGCCCGCCGACGCCGTCGTCGTGGTGTCGCTCGGCCGCTTGGGCAAGGAGAAGAACGTCGAGTTCCTGCTGGAAGCGTTCGCGCTCGCCGCAAGGCGCACTCCGGCGTTGCATCTGGTCCTCGTGGGGGGTGGACCGCTCGAGTCGACGCTGCGCCGCCGTGCAGCGGCCCCCGACCTAACGGGGCGGGTGGCGTTCACCGGTGGCTTGCCGCGCCTCGATGCGCTCGCGCACCTCAAGGGGGCGGACCTGTTCGCATTCGCGTCTCAAACGGAGACGCAGGGACTGGTGCTCGCCGAAGCGCTCGCATGCGGTGTGCCGGTCGTCGCCCTGGACGGCCCCGGCGTGCGCGATTCCCTCGATCACGACCGCAACGCGATCGTGGTCCCACGCGACGAGCCGAATGGTCCCACCCTCGCCCTCGCGAACGCGATGTGCCGACTCGCCCACGATGCAGCCCTTCGCGCTGATTTCGCGCGAGAGGCGCGCCGCACGGCACGAGAGGCCGACGTCGACGTGCGCCTCGGGGCGCTCGAGGCGCTCTATGAGCATGTCCTGGCTCAGCGAGTCCCCTCGCGCACCGCTCCGCTGCCGCGTTCCTGACCAGCCGAGGCGTCGCGCGGCAAGACCGTGGCGGCGCCGCGCGGTGCGCGTCCACTCGCCCGCTATGACCGTTGACCATGCTCCGCGGGGCGCGAGCGGCTAGCGTCTGCTGACGCGTGTGCTCGAAGACGCGCCGGGAGCCACATGGAACGGTTGAAGGAGTACCGACGAAAGCGCGACTTCACGAGCACGGCCGAACCGACCGGCGGGGCCGTGCCGGACGCCGGCGCTTCGCGCTTCGTGGTGCACAAGCACGTGGCTCGACGACTCCACTACGACCTGCGTCTCGAGGACGACGGCGTGCTCCGGAGTTGGGCCCTCCCGAAGGGGCCGAGCCTCGTGGTGGGCGAGCGGCGGCTCGCCGTGGAGGTCGAGGACCATCCCCTCGAGTACGCCGACTTCGAAGGGACCATCCCCGCTGGAGCGTACGGCGGCGGCACGGTCATGCTATGGGATCGGGGACGCTGGCGGCGCACGTCGCCGAGCGGGCGGTCGGACCGGATCGACCTCGAACTCGACGGGGTGAAGCTCCGGGGCGCCTGGACGCTCGCCCGGACGCGCGCCCGGCAGCGAGACGAATCGGATTGGCTGATGATCAAGCGGCGCGATGCCCACCCGCCGCTCGCGCCGGACGACCGCAGCGTCCTCACCGGCAGAACGATGGACGAGATCGCCGCGGGTGCCGACCGGCAGTCACTCCGTGGACCGGAGGACGAGCGGCGCGACGTCGCCGATCTCGTCGCGCACGGTGCGCGAGGTGGCGCCATGCCGGTCGACGTCGACCTCCAGCTCGCCCGGCTGCGCGACGCCGCTCCGGATGGCGACGCCTGGCTCCACGAGATCAAATTCGATGGCTATCGGATCATCGCCCGTATCGAGGACGGAGTCGCGACGCTGCGCACGCGCAACGCGCACGATTGGACGGCGCGTGCGCCCGAGATCGTGGCGGCGTTGCGTGGCATCGGCGCCTCGCACGCGCTCCTCGACGGCGAGGTGGTCGTCTTCGGCGAGCGTGGCGTCAGTTCCTTCGGTGCGCTGCAGGAGGCGCTGCGGACCGACGACACGGCCCGCCTGCGCTACCAGGTCTTCGACCTCCTCCATCTCGACGGCTTCGACCTCCGTAGCGTCCCGCTGGCACGGCGCAAGGAGGCGCTCGCGCGGCTGCTCACGACCTCGTCGGGGGAGATCGTTCGCTACACGGAGCACGTGCAAGGACAGGGTCCGGCGTTCTTCGCGCACGCCTGCGAGCTCGGCCTCGAGGGCATCATCTCCAAGGCGCGTGAGGCCCCCTACCGTAGCGGCCGGAGCGACCGCTGGCGCAAGGTGAAGTGCACGTGTCGCGACGCCTTCGTGGTCGGCGGCTTCACGCCGCCGTCGGGCTCCCGATCCGCGTTCGGCTCGCTGCTGCTCGGCACCGCCAGCGACGACGGCGAGATCACGTACGCCGGCCGGGTCGGGAGTGGCTTCGGCGATCGGCAGCTCGCGCACCTGCACGAGCGACTCCTCGAACTCGAGCGGCCTACGTCTCCCTTCGTCGAGCCCGTGCCCGACGCCCGCGGTGCCACGTGGGTGGAACCCGTACTCGTCGTCGAGGTGAGCTACACGGAGACCACGCGCGACGGCCGTCTGCGTCATCCCGTGTTCCACGGGCTCCTGGAGTCGCTCCGTCCGTCTCCGGTCGACCGCACCGTCGCCGCCGCGCGAGGGGAGGGCCATGGCGCGACGCGGAAGCCCGCCCGGGGTAGCCGTCGCGCGGGCGAGACGGCCGAGGTCGCGGGCGTTCGGCTCACGAACGCGAACCGTGTGCTCTATCCGGAGCAGGGTGTGACGAAGCTCGCCGTGGCGGAGTACTACGAACGAGTGCAGGAGTACGTGCTGCCGGGGATGGTCGGGCGTCCGCTGGCCCTCGTTCGGTGTCCCCAGGGACACGAGGAGGGGTGCTTCTACCAGAAGCATCCCGGTGACGCGTTCGCGAAGGGCCTACCGCGTGTCGCGATCGAGGAGGGAGGGGATCGGCGCGAGTACGCCTACGTCGCGTCGCTCGCGGACATCATCGCCCTCGTGCAAGTCGGCGTCCTGGAGGTGCACGTGTGGGGGAGCCGCATCGAGGACGTCGAGCACCCCGATCTGATGGTGATCGATCTCGATCCCGGCCCCGACGTCGCCTGGTCGCTGGTGCGATCGACGGCGCTCGAGCTCCGCGAGCGCCTCGCCGACCTCGACCTCGACGCCTTCCTCCGCACCACGGGCGGAAAGGGGCTCCACCTGGTCGTGCCGCTCCTTCCCGAGCACGATTGGAACGTCGTGAAGACGTTCGCACGGGGTTTCTGCGAGCGGGCTGCGGCCGAGCACCCCGAACACCTCGTGACCACGGCGTCGAAGGCGAAGCGCGAGGGCCGAATCTACCTCGACTATCTCCGCAACGGTCGCGGAGCGACTGCGATCGCGTCGTACTCGACCCGAGCTCGACCCGGCGCGCCCGTCGCGGTGCCCGTGCGATGGGACGAGCTCGGCGAGTCGCTGCGCCCCGACCGATACGACGTCGGCAACGTCGCTCGACGGCTCGCCGCGCTGCGTGCCGATCCTTGGGTCGGCTTCGCCGACGCGGCGCGCGCGATCTCCCCCTCGGCGCTCGACGCGGTCGCGAAGCCGGCGAAACGGCGATGACGGGACCGGAGGGACGCGCGACACGCTGGTGGCTCGAGGGCGGGGACGAGCAGTGTGACACGTGTCTCGCCTTCCACCACGTCGAGATGGAGGTGCGCTGCGAGGCCTGCGACGGTCCCTACTGTCGCTCGTGCATCGCCGAGGTGCGTCGGGAACGTCTGCTGCTGCTGTGCGCCTCGTGCGCAGCCGACGAGGCGGACTCCTGATGGCGGCGAGGGCGATGTGGAAAGGGATCGTCACGTTCGGAGACGTGCGCGTACCGGTGAAGCTCTACGCCGCGATCGAGGACCGGACGTTGCGCTTCCGACTCCTCGATCGCGCCACGAAGACACCGGTCGTGCAGTCGCTCGTGCAGAGCGACACCGACTCGGTCGTCCCATACGAGGCCACCCGTCGCGGCTTCGTGACCGACGAGCAGGAGGTGGTCGTACTCGACCCCGACGAGCTCGCGAGCCTCGAGCCGGACGGCTCCCGCACGATCGAGGTGGTGCGCTTCGTACCGCCCGAGGCCATCGACCACCGGCTCTACGATCGTCCGTACTACCTCGGTCCGGACGGAGGCGCCGGGCCGTACGCGGCGCTCGCTCGAGCGCTCGCCAGGAGCGAGCGGGAGGGGGTGGCTCGCTGGGCGATGCGAAAGAAGGAGTACGTCGGTGCGCTCCGACTGCATCGCGGCTACCCGATGCTCGTCACGCTTCGGCATGCCGAAGAGGTGGTGAGCCTCGAACGGGTCGAGCGCCCGAAGGGGAAGCCGCTCGACGACGCGCAACTCGCGATGGCGCGGCAACTCGTGGGGATGCTCGAGGCGCCATTCGAGCCGACGTCGTACCGCGACGAGTATCGTGGGCGCGTCGCCGAACTGATCGAGGCCAAGGTTCGCGGGCAGACGCCGACGGCACCGAAGCCGCGTCCGAGGCCCAAAGCGCGGGATCTCGACGGCGCGCTCCGGGCTAGCCTGCGCTCGGCGGGGGACCACCGTGCCTGAAGCGGCGGGTCGCGAGGAAGCCGACGCCCGTCGCGCGCGACCGCTCTGGTCGGGGAACGTCGCGTTCGGGCTCGTGACGCTACCCGTGGAGCTCTTCCCGGCGAACCGCACCGCGCGCGTCTCGTTGCGGATGGTCGACGAGGCGGGGGCACCACTCTCGCGGCGCTACTTCGACGCCGACGGTAAGGCCCTCGAGGACGACGACATCGTGCGCGGCTTCGCGCTCGCCGACGGCGAAGGGTTCGTGCTCGTGGAGGACGAGGAACTCGAGGCGTTGGCGCCGGAGCGATCGCGCGAAATCGATCTCTCGAGGTTCGTCGACCTCGACGAGATCGACCCGGCCTACTTCGATCGCGGGTACTTCCTCGCGCCCGATCGCGGCGCGCTCAAGGCGTATCGCCTGCTGGCGAGGACCATGGAGGAGACCGGTAGGGCGGGCATCGCGACCTTCGTGATGCGCGACAAGGAGTACCTCGTGGCGATCATCGCCGACGACGGCATCCTTCGGGCACAGACGCTGCGCTTCCATGACGAACTCCGCACGCCCGACGACGTCGGTCTCCCCGACCTCGAGACGCTCGACGCCGGAGACGAGGAGGTCGCTGCCATCGAGCGTGCCATCGTGGCTGCCGCTGCAGAGGAACTCGACGAGTCGCTCCTGCGCGATCGAGCATCCGCGCGCCTCCTGGCACTCGTGCAGGAGAAGCTCGGGGCACGCGATGACGTCGTGAAGCTATCACCCGAGGCTGCGGAGGCGCCCGGTGCAGCGGCCGAGGTCGACCTCATGCAGGTGCTGAAGGAGCGACTCGCGCGTGACGACGAGGCGACGGGGCCCTCCGACGCATCCGCGCCCGGTACGGATCGTCACGACCTCCAGGTGATGACGAAGGCGGCGCTGTACCGACGCGCGCAAGAGCTCGAGGTACCAGGGAGAAGCAGCATGACGAAGGAGGAGCTCGTGGCAGCGCTCGAGCGGACGAGCGAGGGAGGGTGACCGACCGTCGATGGCGCCAGTCGGAATGCCCCAGCCCTACTCGGCGACGTCCCGCGGTGCGAAGTTCACGAGGCGCACGGCGCGACCGTCGTTGTCCTCGTACTCGCCGTGGCGCTTGATGACCACCTGCATGCTCACGTCCTCGACCACTTCGTTCTGGTTCGCCTCGACCATCGAGCCGGCGAACGTCGTCACGGAGCCTTCGGGAAACGTTTCGCGGAGTTCGTCGAGCGTCGCGGTCTCGTCGGCGGGGCGCCAGCTACCGTCGGCATCGGCGAGGGCCCCACTCGCGTCGCGGACGCGAGTGATGATGCCGAGCCCTTCGAGGCGACCGAGCACTGCCGGGCGAAGCTCCGGAGGTTCCGGATCGTCGCCGCTGCGCCGTTTCGTCGCCTTCTCCGGCGCCGCCCGTCGCACGTCATCGTCGTCGGCGGCTGGCGGTTCGTGCGGCACCTGACCTGATGCGCCCGCGTGGGGGTCGACCGGCGTGTCTGGGTGGGTCGTCGGGTCGTTCAGCGCCACCTGGTCGTCTCGTTCTCGTCTCGATTCGTTCACGGGAAACCTCCGTCTGCCGCCAGACGGCGCGCGACCGCCGGGCACGTGTCACGATCGGCACTCCACACGATGTGGAGGCCATGAGAGCACTATAGGGAGCGACGGACACCCTTTCGTGGTCAGCGGACACGGCTGATGCTGATCGGGTAGGGTCGTTCATGGCTGGTTGTGTCGGCGTTCGACGACCCTCGACCTCCGTGTGCGGCATACTCGTCGGCATCGTCGCGACCTTCGGCGCCTTCGCGCCCGCGCAGGATGCTACCTGGTTCGAGCGGCCCTTTTCCGTCGTGCTCGAGAGCACGCTCCCGGACGGTCGCACGTCGTCCGGCGCGCTCCACGTGGGCGACTTCGCCATGCGCCTCGAGACCGTCGAGGACGAGATCCCTTTCGTCGTCCTCTACGAGTTCTCGGCCACGCGCGTCATCATGCGCATGCTCGACGCCGTGAGCACGACGGTGTTGCGGTTCGACTTCGATCTCGGCGACGTCGTCGAACTCGACGTGCTGCTCATGGGCGCCATCACGCTGGCGCCCGAGCACTCGGCGCACCCGTGTCAGGCGAACCCGGACCAAGCCGATTGCACGTTCGAAGGTTTCGACGAGATCGACGCGACGGTCACGGAACGATGGTCGGTCGTGCTACACGACGGCTTCGGATTCGAGGAGAGATTCACGCTGTGGCACGACGGAGACCGCGACGTCGTACGCCGCCTGTCGTACCCAGACGGGTACGTGATCGACTTCGTGCGCTATGAGTTCGCGCCCCAGAGCCCGATGCTCTTCGACGTGCCGGATGCGTACGAGGCGCGTTGAACGACTCGCGCGAAACCGGGAGTCCGGCGCGTACGTCGCCGGCTAGGGTGGTGGAGGAGGTACGGATGGGGACCACACGGATGGGATCCACGACGATCGGCGTGCTGCACCCGGGCGCGATGGGTGCGGCGGTCGCTCGGACGCTGCGTAATGGCGGTCACGACGTCGTCTGGGCGTCGGCCGGGCGCGGTAACGCCACGCGGGACCGTGCGGATCGTGCCGGCCTTCGTGACGTCGGGAGTGTGCACGAACTCTGCCGCGTCGCCACGATCGTGATGAGTGTCTGCCCCCCACATGCAGCGTCCGACGTCGCACGCGACGTGCTCGCTGCCGGGTTTCACGGCACCTTCGTCGACGCCAACGCCATATCTCCCGAACGAAGCTGCGCCATGGGTGAACTCGTCGAAGGAGCGGGTGCGTCGTTCGTCGATGGTGGCATCATCGGGGTACCGCCCGAGCGGCCCGGCGCCACATGGCTCCATCTCTCCGGTGCGCGAGCGCCGGAGGTGGCTGCTGCTTTCATTGCGGGCCCACTCGAAGTGGAGGTGGTGAGCGGACGAGTCGGCGACGCTTCGGCAATCAAGATGTGCTTCGCCGCCTACACGAAGGGCTCGACGGCGCTGATCGCGACCACGTTCGCCGCCGCCCATCACCACGGCGTTCTCGAGCAGTTGCGCACGCAATGGGACCGCGTAGATCCTGACTTCTTCGCGGCCGGCGCCGAAAGAGTGAGGCGCGCCACGGCGAAAGCGTGGCGCTTCGAGGGAGAGATGCGTGAGATAGATGCCACGATCGCCGGCGCTGGGGCACCGGCGGGTTTCCACGCTGCCGCTGCGGTCGCCTATGGGCGACTGGAGCGCTTCAAGGACGACCCGCAGCCTCCGGATCTCGAAACGATCCTAGCGGCGCTCCTCGGCTCCTGAGCCTCGGCGCCTGAGCGACGGGCTCAGAGCTTGCGGGCCAGGAAGAGTCCGAGCGCGAAGCCGACGCCCATCGTGATGAGCGCCGATGCGACCGGCTTCTCCTCGACCTGATCCTTCACGCTCTCGAATACGTCGTGACCCCGTTCCATGACCACGTCCGATGCGTCGTGCATCACGGAGCGCATGCGATCGGTGCCCTCTTCGAGAACACCAGCGGCGGCGCCCTTCATGCTCTCCACCGCGTCGCTGGTCACGTGGCGTGCTGCGCTCCCGCCTCGGCGAGTGATTTGACGTAGGTCGCCTTGTAGTCGATCGAGATCCTTCTTCAGGCCGGCGATGTCTCGGCGTACTTCTTTCGTCGTCATGGTACTCCTCGTTTCAGTGGCTCGGGTGGTGACGTCGTTCCGTCCGCCGATGTGAGCGCGATCGCCCGCCTCAGCGTCGGCTCGCGAGCACCCACCCTACGAGGACACCGATGCCGAGCGCGGTGAGGGTCGAGGTCATCGGCTTCGATTCGATCTGCTCCCTGACCGTTCCCGCCACCTCACGAGTCTTGGCCTCGACCGCGTCCGAAGCGTCGTGCAACGTCGACGCGGCACGGCTCGCACCCTCTTCGATTGCATCCTTCGCCTTCGACGTCGCGTGCGAGGCAGCCTCGGAAGCGTGGGCTGCGGCGCCCTTGGCTGCCTCTCCACCCTTTTCGGCGGCGCGGCGCATCTCTTCCTTGGCCCGGTCGGCGTCGTTCATGGCCTGTCCGGCCTTCTTTTCGTAATCGCGTGTGGACATGATGTCTCCTCCGTCAAGGTTCGTCCTCGTCTGGGGATTCCTCCACGTGTGGGGTTCCTTCGTGAGGACGTCGACTCTCTGGCACGGTAGCGCGCTCTTCGTCGGTGGCGCGGTGACGCACGACCACGGTATCGACCGCCGCCCTCAGGCGAACCACGGTGCCACGCGCTCGGCGAGGTGGTCGCCGATGGCGAGCGACGCGGTCGCCGCCGGTGAGGGCGCGTTGAGCACGTGCATGGCACGATCCGTTTCGACCACGGCGAAGTCGTCGACCAGACGACCGTCCCGTCCGACGGCCTGCGCGCGTACCCCTGCTCCCCCACGTCGCACGTCGCTGATCGTGAGTTCCGGCACGAGCGTCCGCAAGGAGGCGACGAAGGCGGCCTTGCTGAACGAACGGTAGTACTCGTAGGCGCCGACGCGCCAGAAGCGACCGGCGAGCTTCCAGAAGCCGGCGTACGCCATCGATTCGAGCAGGTCGCGAGGTCGGATGACGCCGTGTGAATACCCTTCGCGCGCGAGCGCTAAGACCGCGTTCGGCCCCGCCTCCACCTCGCCGTGGACGGTGCGGGTGAGGTGCACCCCCAGGAACGGCAGCTCCGGATCCGGGACCGGGTAGATCAGCCCGCGCACCAGGTCGCTCCGCTCCTTCGAAAGGAAGTAGTACTCACCGCGAAAGGGGACGATCTGGACCTCGGGCGTCGCTCCGCTCATGCGCGCCAATCGATCCGCGTGGAGGCCGCCACAGGTCACGAGCCGCCGAGCAGTGAGCGTCGGGCCCGACGTGGTGACGCGGACACCGACGCCGTCATCGGCGATCGCCGTGACGGTAGCTCCGAACTCGATCCGCACACCGCGCGAACGCACCACGTCGGCCAGGGCCGCGGAGATCTGAGCGTAGTCGACGATGGCGGTGTGCGGTGAGTGGATCGCGCGGAGCCCGGCGGCGTGCGGTTCGATCTCGCCAAGTTCATCGGGTTCGATCATGCGCAGGCCGGGCACGCCGTTGCGTGTACCGCGCTCGAGCAGCGCGTCGAGGCGCGGGAGTTCCTCGTCGCGTGTGGCGACGATGACCTTGCCGACCTCGTCGTAGGCGAGGCCGTGCTCGCGGCAGAAGTCACGCAGGCGAACCACGCCGTCCACGCACAGCCGGGCCTTCAGTGATCCGGGCGTGTAGTACACGCCGGCATGCACCACCCCGCTGTTGTGCCCCGTCTGATGTCGCGCCACGCCCGCTTCCTTCTCGAGCATCACGATGCGGAGATCGGGGTGGCGCGCCGTGAGCGCGTAGACGGTCGCGAGGCCGACGATCCCGGCACCGACGACGACGACGTCGGCCTCGTTGCCGCCCGGTGACGTCACGTCACGGCGCGCCACGAAGGCGCGTCGAAGACGGGGAGTGCAGAGGATCCGTCGATGGCGCATGATAGCGCGCCGTTCGTATCGTGAGCGGGCCCGGCGGGCGGCAGCGGGGCGCCGTTCAGCGATTCCCCGACGCCATCTTCGACGCCTCTGGCAGGCCCCGCAGCCGCATCATGCTCCAGGCACCGAGCGCCGGCCCGAGCGCGAGGACCGAGAAGGCCCACGTCCACCCGACCAGGTCG
Source organism: Trueperaceae bacterium (assembly GCA_013697735.1). GTDB lineage: Bacteria > Deinococcota > Deinococci > Deinococcales > Trueperaceae > SKWV01. Next base: position 24,107 of record JACCWH010000040.1, read on the forward strand.
ACGAGACTCGGCACGAGCCTGATGCTCACGAGGGTGACGGCGAAGCCGAGCGCCGTCTGCATCGTCAGCGCCGTACCGACGAAGCGCGGGTCGGCGAGTTCGCTCACGGCCGCGCTGAACTGGGCGCTGTCGGCGATCACGGCGAAACCCCAGACGAGGCAGACGATCGTGAGCAGGAGTGGCGACCTGAAGAGAAGACCCACGACGAGCGCGCAGGCGCCGGAGACGACGAGGCTCGCCGTCGCCACCCTCGTGCGCCCGATGCGGTCCGCCACGAGCCCGGCACCGACGCAGGCGAGGCCGCCGACGGCGATGACCCCGAAGGCAGCCAGGCGCGCATGCGACGCGTCGATGCCAGCCTCCGTGTAGCTCGCCAGCAGGAGTACGGGGACCCACGTCCACATGGCGTAGAGCTCCCACATGTGCCCCAGGTAGCCGAAATTGGCGAGTCGCGGCGCGCGCTCGCGCAATCCCGCCGTCGCTTCACGCGCGCGGAAACGCGCTCCCTTCGCGACGTGCGGTCCGGGGCGCGCGCATGCCAACACCAGCGCCCCGGCGAGGAGCGCGAGCGCGGAGGCGGCGAGCAGCGTCGGTCGCCAAGGGGGCAGGCCCGGGTCCGCGCCGAACACCGGGACCGCGTTGAGCAGGTGCGGGAGCGCCGACCCGACCGTGAGCGCCCCGACCACCAGCCCGATGCCGAAGCCGCGGTCGTGGAGGCACCACGTCGCCACGAGCTTCATCCCGGTGGGGTAGACGCCCGCGAGCGCCATGCCGGTCACGAAGCGGAGCGCGAACGCGGGAGAGGGCGCATCGACGCCCACCGCGAGGAGGGCGTTCGCGGCGGCCGCCAGGAGTGCGCTCGCCGCGAAGAGCGCCGGCGCAGGCAAGCGATCGGCCAGGTTGAGTGTGGCACTCGCGAGTGCCCCGAGCACGAAGCCGAGCTGCACGCTCATCGTGAGCCAGGAGCGCTGTCCGTCGCTCAGGCCCCAGGCCTCGTCGAGCTGCGGCAGCACGGCCGTCGCCGAGAACCAGAGCGACAGGACCAGGAGCGTCGCGAGCGCGAGGAGCGCAAGCTGGAAGGGTTTGCTCGCCACCGTGTCGACATCGTACGTGCGCACCGTTGTCGCGCGCTGTTGTCGCGCGCCGAGCGCGGGTCGCGTTTGCGATACTGGGCCGTCGCAGGCACACGACGGCGACCCATACCGTGCGGGGCCGTCGGCGACCGCGACCGTGGAGGAATTGCATGGAGATCCTCGTCCTCGGCGGCACCGGCTTCGTCGGTCGCCACATCGTCGCGGCGGCGCTCGCCGCCGGGCACCGCGTCACGCTCTTCAATCGCGGCACCGATCGACGCCTCTTTCCCGAGGCGGAACGCCGCGTCGGTGACCGCGACGGCGGCCTCGATGCGCTTGCGACCGGCGCCTGGGACGTCGCCATCGACGTCACCGGCTACGTGCCGCGGCTCGTGGGCGCTAGCGCACGGCTCCTGTCGGAGCGTGTGGCACACTACGTCTTCGTCTCCACGATCTCCGTCTACGCCGAGAACGCATGCACGACCATCGCTGAGGACGCGACCCTGCTCGAGCTCGACGATCCCAGCGCCGAGGTGGTCGACGGAAATAGCTACGGCGGCCTCAAGGTGGCGTGTGAGCGCGAGGTCGAACGCATCTACGGCGAGCGCGCACTCGTCATTCGTCCGGGCGTGGTGGTCGGACCGTTCGACCCGACCGATCGCTTCACCTACTGGATGCGGCGAATGGCCGACGGCGGCGAGGTTCTTGGGCCGGAGGGTCCCGACACGGCCACGCAGTGGATCGACGGGCGCGACCTGGCCTCGTGGACGGTCCGCGCCGCCGAGCACTCGCGCTCGGGTCCCTACAACCTGGTGGTACCGCCGGGGAGCGTCACGTTCGGGGCCATGCTCGGGGCGGCGGCGCGCTCGAGCGGTAGCGACGGCGCCGTCACCTGGGTCGATGGCGAGTTCCTGCTCGCGCAGGGCGTCCGGCCGTTCGTCGATCTGCCGCTCTGGCTGCACGATCCTCGCGCGAGCGGTCTCCTGCGGGTCGATCCGACCCGTGCCCTCGCCGACGGACTGCGCGTCACACCACTCGAGACGACGGTCCGGGACACGCTCGAGTGGGACGCGCAGCGTTCGGATGCGACGCTGGGCGCCGGAATGTCGCGTGAGCGCGAACGCGAATTGCTCGACGCCTGGCACGCGCGTACCGTGTGATGTGCTTCGGCGCGCTGCTGCTCGGCTCGGCTCAGCGCACCTCGAACGTATAGGAGGCGGTCTGCTGGGGACCGATGGGGTAGAAGACGACGTCCACGTACCACGTGCCGGGCCGCGGCGCAGGGATGCGCAGCGTGGCGTGGTGCGCGAACTCCACGTCGCGCGCGTCCCAGTCGCCGTCGTCGCCGTACCCCAGGATGTCGCTGCCGTGCTTGACGACGAGGTCGAGGTCGGCGTCGGCGTCCATGACGAACGAGATCTCGCTCGTGCCGGTCGGCACCTCGACCACGTACGTGTGGTACGCGACGTCGGCGCTGCTGGCGAGACGACCCGCGATGCGCGCACCGATCGGCACCACACCCACCGTTCCGAAGGATGGATCGTTCGCACGCGCCTGGGTCGACGCGTCGACCCGAGCCGCGCTGCCGAACGGATCGGCTTGCGGTGGGGGCGCGAGCGGCGCCGACGGTGCTGGTGCTGCGCTCGCAGATCCGGTACGTACCGAGAGCTCGTAGGCTCCCGTCTCGCCCGGGTAGGCGCTGGTGACCACGAGGGTGTACGACCCGCTGCGGTCCGGTACGAGCGTCTCTCGGACGTCGAGGCCCTCGCCCGGGCTGTCGTCGACCTCGAGCACGATGTCGCCGGCGGGATCGATCACGACGAGGTACGGGTCGAAGACGCTCGAGCGGAGCGTGAGCTCCACGGCGACGCCAGCGGTGAAGTTCCAGTCGTGCAGCTTCAGGAACTCGCCCGAGGGTAGCGTCTCGTCTCCGGGTGCGAGGGAGCCACGGACCAGGCCGTCGGACCCGCCGGCACCGCCGGGGGTCGAAGGCGTGGGTGACGTGGCACCGGGAGCAGCGGCCCCCTGTGGCCGGAGACTGGCGATCCCACCGGCGCGTTCGACGTTCGAGACGTGGGCAGCGATGAGCGGCAACGCGAGCGCGACCGGACGGAGCAGGTTCTGCTCCTCGAACGCCCCCTCGTTCGTCTGCACACGGCTCGTCGGGACCGCCACGAGTCGCCCCTCTTCGTCGAAGGCGCCGCCCCCGGAGTTGCCGCCGGCGATGCGTGCGTCGGTCTTGATCCACCCCTTGCCGCCCGATTCGAGGTCCTCGCCGAGCCAGCCGCTCACGATGCCGGTGGTGACGGTGACGGTGAAACCACCGATACCGGGGTAGCCGACCACCGTGATCGGGTCGCCGGGAATGAGTGCGTTCGAGTCTCCGATCGGCATGGAAGTGAAGACGATCCCGGGCGGGAGTGCACTCTCGTCCGCGAGGAGCTCGATCTTCACGAGGGCGAGGTCGTGGCGCGCGTCTCCGGCCACGAAGCGTGCCCAGTAGCGGTGTTCGGTCTGGCGATCGGGATTGCTCGGATCGGTGACGAAGATCGCATGCCACGTGAAGTGCGTGCCGGCGACGTCGTCACCGATCACATGGAAGTTCGTGAGCACGAAGCCGTCGGGGCTGATGATGGTGCCGGAGCCGCCGGTGCCGGCGAAGCGGCCGGCGGCGTCGTCGTAGGGGGCGATCTCGACGACGGCCTCGAGAATGCGGGTCCGGACCTCGCGCGGGAGCACCTGGGCGGCGGCCAGGCCCGTGGCCAACAGCACTACGATCGACAGGGACGTTCTCCAGCTCCTCATGGTCCTCCGCGGCGCTGCGGTATCGACGGCCACCGCGCGCGTCCCCTAGGGGTGTGGCGTAACGCTACATGGCGTCGTGTCACGGCGTCGTGAACTCGCCTCCACGACACACGCTCAGCGCACGTACACGGGATTCGAGAGCGCCAGACGATAGGGACGCGCGAACACGGCGGTCTCCTCGATACCGGCCGCTCGTCGACGCTCCGCGCCCGAGCTCCGAAGGGCGGCGCGGCGTGCGTCGAGGCTGGCGTCGGCGACGACCTCCGCGCGGACGAAGGCGCCGCCGGCTGCGAGCGAGCAGGCGTCCTCGAAGGCGTCGTCGTCGATGGCGACCTCGCGGATGGGTCCGTCGGCGCCGATCCAGCGAAGCCGTTCACCGCGCGCGCCGCGGATTCGCGCCCGGCAGCGGAGCGTGGGCGCTGCGGCGACGATGCTCCCCATGCCGCTTCCCGAGACCTCGATCTCGAGGAACGGACCCTCGGGCCCCTCGGAGACGGTGGCCCGACCCTCTCGCAGCGCTGCGAGCGCGTCGGCGCGGGTGCGAGCGGCGAGCTGCAGCCACGTCGTCGGTGAGCCGACGCGCAGCGGTTCGGGGTCGGTGTCGGGCCCGGGAGGTTGGTGGCGGTCGCTGCCTCCCACGAGCGTGACCCGCCGCCCCGCACGCAGCAGCCGGTCGTAGCGCTCGAGCGATTCCCAGTTCCGGTAGGCCCAGGGGCCCTGCCAGGCTTCGAGTGCGTCGAGGTCGGTCGGAATGGGGTACTCCCAATCGCAGCCGATGCAGCCCGGTGCGGCCTTCGGGTGATTGACCGAGAAGAGCCCGCCGCGGGCGTGCACGTGCGCCACGAGTGCAGCGACGTCGGCGTCGGAGCGGACGCGGAAGTCGACGGCACCGTCGACGCCCCACACGTTCGCGTGCCCTCGGTACGTGGTGACCTCGGTGCTCGGGAGCCACAGCAGAGCGTCGGTCGCGAACCGGTCGATCGGTGCGTGGTGGCTGACGGTGTTGTGATCGGTCACGGCGAGGTACTCGAGCCCTCGCGCGAGGGCGGCGGAGCGCAGATCCTCGAGCGATCCGCGCGCGTCGCTGTGGTGGGTGTGGCTCTGGAGGTCACCGCGGTACCAGCGGGGGCCGGTGTGGTGGGCGCCGTGCGCCGGCGATGCATGGTCGGCGGCCGGGCGGGCGCGACCGTCGTGCGTTGGCCCCTCGCGAGCCTCCGCTGCCGCGTCGACCTCGACGTCGACCTCCACCTCCACACGGTACGAGCACCCCCCCGGCGCAACCGCGGCCAACCCGAGCAGCACCCGCCACGTGCCACTCGGGAGGGGGCCGGGAAGGTAGCCGGGCGTCGCGCGGTCGAGGCCGACCTCGACGTGGTCCCGCGCGCCGCCACTCCACCCGCGCAGGCCGGTCGCGGAGGGAAAGGGACCGACGGAGGGGTCGAGGAGCCCGAGGTCGAGCACGCTGCCGGCGTCGTGCCGGTAGCCGACCGAGATGCGCACTGCTCCCGCCCCTACCTCGAAGGGGAGTTCGAGGTAGGGGTCGCGGGCGCGGTCGTCGGCGGTGACGTGCCCCTCGAAGGCGAGCGTCATCCCAATTCGATCCGTTCGCCACCCTCGCGGAAGAGGCGGAGGTTGGTGTTCTGTATGCGTGCGTGGACGCGTCCGTCGACGACCGGCGGATCGTCGCCGAAGATGCGGAGCGTGGTGAGCGCGTCGCCCACCGAGATGGTGATGAGCGTCTCGGGGCCGAGGGGCTCCGTGGCGTAGAGCTCTCCAGGGAAGCTCCAGGGGTCGTCGGCCTCGCCGAGGGCGAGGTGCTCGGGGCGCACCCCGAGGATGACCGACTCGCCGTCGTCCACCCGCCCCTGCAGCCGCTCGTGCCACCCCTCGGCGGTGATGGTGAAGGCGTCGGCGACGAAGCGCGTGACGCCGGTGCGGCGCTCGAGGCGCACCGGGAGCAGATTCATGGGTGGGCTACCGAGGAAGTTCGCCACGAACGTGTTCGCGGGGCGGTGATAGACCTCGAGCGGCGGCGCCATCTGCACGATCCGACCGCCGTCCATCACCGCGATCCTATCGGCGAGCGCCATGGCCTCCGCCTGGTCGTGCGTGACGTAGATCGAGGTGACGCCGAGGCGCTTCTGGAGATGCTTGATGAAGCCTCGCGCTTCGAGCCGTAGCTTGGCATCGAGGTTCGAGAGCGGTTCGTCGAAGAGGAAGACCTGCGGCTTGTGCACTACGGCGCGCGCCACCGACGTGCGCTGCTGTTGCCCCCCGGAGATCTGGCCGGGGCGGCGCTCGAGCAGGTTGCCGATCTGCAGGCTCGCCGCGACCTCCGCGGCGCGCGAGGCACGCTCCTCCTTCGAGACGCCACGGACCTTGAGCGGATAGGAGATGTTGTCCGAGATCGTCATGTGCGGGTAGAGGGCGTAGTCCTGGAAGACCATGCCGATGTCGCGCCCTTTGGGCGAGATCATCGTCACGTCGCGGTCGCCGATGTGGATGCTCCCCGCGGTCGGCCCCTCGAGCCCCGCGATGAGGCGCAGCGTGGTGGTCTTGCCGCAGCCCGAGGGTCCGAGCAAGCAGACGATCTCGCCGTCGTGGATGTCGAACGAGACGTCGTCGACGGCGGTGACGGCGCCGAAGGACTTGCTGACCCCCCGGAAGGCTACGCCGGCCATGCGGCGCCGTGGTCGTGGGAGGCGAGGGGGGGCCGGCGGGTGGGGTCGAGGCTCACGATTTGATCCCTCCGAAGAAGCGGAAACCGTACTTCCAGTTGACGAACAGGTAGAGCAGCAGGACGGGGAGCGTGTAGAGGAGGGAGTACGCCGCCGTGAGCGTGACGAGCGGCGTTCCGGCCTCGCTGTAGAAGGAGTAGATCGCCACCGCCGCCGGCATCTTGCCCGAGGAGCGGAGCAGGATGAAGGGGATCAGGAAGCCCCCCCACACGTTCACGAAGGCCCACACCGCGATCACCATCATGCCGGGGCGGACGATGGGGAGGGCGATGTCGTTGAAGACGCGCCACGGGCTCGCCCCAGCCACCAGCGCCGACTCCTCGTAGGAGCGCGGGATGGAGTCGACGAAATCGCGCATGATGAAGATCGCGGCCGGCAGGAGCCCGCCCGTGAACACCAGGATCACGGCGACGTGCGTGTCGATGAGACCCATGCCGTGGATCATCAGGAAGATCGGCACCATGGCGGCGGTGCCCGTGACCACCGACGAGAAGAGCACGAGTCCGTAGGTGATGACGTCGGTCCCCTTGATGGAGGAGCGCGAGAGCGCGTACGCGGCGAGCGTCGCGGTGATCGTGACGAGCACCATCGCGCCGCCGGCTTGCAGGACGCTGTTCTGCACGAGCGCTCGGATCGCGAACGTGTTGGCGAACACGCGTCGGAAGTTCGCCAGGCTGAACTCCTCCGGGAGCGAGAGGGAGAGCGTCGCGAGGGTGTTGAACGGCGCGACGGTGAGCCACAGGAGCGGCAGCACGAAGAACGACGCGAAGAGGCAGGCGCCGGCGTAGAAGAAGATCCGCCCGAGGATGAAGCGCGCGTGGTGGTTCATGCGTGTGCCTTCTGCGAGCGCAGGATCCCGAGGTAGACGATCGCGAAGGCGAGATTGATGATCATCATCACCATTCCCACGGCGCCACCCATGCCGAAGCGGAAGAACTGGAAGGCGGTGCGATACGTGTAGATGGAGACCACCTCCGTCTGGAAGGCGGGGCCGCCGCCGGTGAGCAGGAAGGGCGTGAAGGTGTTGAACGTCCAGAGCGTGATCAGGATCAGGACCGTGATGATGTGCGTCCGGATGAGTGGCAGGATGATGTCGCGGAGCTTCTGCAGCCCCGTCGCCCCCGCCACGGACGCGGTCTCGAGGTGGCTGGGCGGGATCGAGCCGAGGGCGGACGAGAAGAGCAGCATGCTGAACGCGGTCCCGCGCCAGATGTTGAACATGATGATCGACACCATCGGGAGCGCCAGCAGCCAATCCGGGTGCCCCAATCCGATCGCGGAGAGGATCTGGTTGAGCGTGCCGTCGTCGCGGTCGAGGAAGGCGAACCAGGCGAACGCCACGACCACGTCGGGCATGATCCACGCAACGATGGCGAGCGTCTGGACGGTGCTCTGCACCCAGCCGCGATGGTTGTAGAAGAACCAGGCGAGCAGGAGACCGAGGATCGCCTGGCCGAGGATGGCGGAGAAGAAGACGAACTGCCCGGTGAGGATGAGCGAGGCACCGAACTCGCCCGAGTTGAAGAAGCGGTCGGGATCGAAGAGCCGTCGATAGTTGGCGAGACCCACGAACTCTGGGTTGAGCGCGGTCCGGCCGGTGAGCGTGCGGTTCGTGAACGAGACCGCGGCGATCCAGAAGAACGGCAAGATGATGAAGACGAACACGAAGGCGCCCGCCGGCAGCAGGAAGAGCAGACCGGCTGGCAGGGACAAGATACTTCGCCGTTGCACACGGGCCTCCGGAGATGGACGGAAGGGTCCGGGGCCGCGGGGGCCCCGGACCGAATCGGTCGGTTCGCTCAGTCGAGCAGATCGACGACGGCGTCGTCGCCGGCGATCTCGGCGACCGCTTGCGCGTAGGCGTCCATCGCCTGCATGGGGGTCATCTCGCCGGAGATGACGCGCTCGGTCATCAGCTGCGCCTGGAACGAGATCTCGGGGTAGACGGCGAGGTTCGGCCGTGAGGTGGTGAGCGGTCCGAGCGCCTCGGCGGTCTCCGTGAGGAAGACGGCGCCGGGGACCGGGACGTCGTCGCGGACACGGATGCGAGGCTGGATCTCCTGCGCGGCCGCGAGCGCCTCCTGGCTGTTCATGAAGGCGAGGAGCTCCCAGGCGAGTTCGCCGTGGTCGGTGTTGGGATTGAGCACGAAGCCGGTTCCGCCCGAGATGGTGACGAAGTCCTGTCCGCGGAGACCCGCTCCGGGCTCTTGCGCGGGCATCATCGCCCACGTCATGACCTCGTCGCGGTTGGCGACCTCGAACTCCTGACCGGGGGCGGTCGGCCCACGGTAGAAGAAGTCGCCCTCGACGAGGAGCGCCGTGGTGCCGGTGCGGAAGTTGCCGAACGACTGGTTACGCCCGTCCTGCAGGAGCTGGAGGCGCGGGTCGCCGAGTTGCTCGTCGACGTAGACGGTGCGGTAGAACTCGAGCGTGTCGAGGATGCCTTGCGAGCGAACGATCCAGCGATCCTCGTCGTCGGTGAGGAAGTGTCCGGTGCCGAGCAGGAGCATGAAGTAGCCCTGCATGGTGGTCGCTTCGCCCATGGCGGTGCCGGCGTTGATCTGCAGCGGGAAGCTCGCGGGGTCGGCTTCCTTGAGGGTGCGAGCGGTGTCGAGCAGCTCCTCCCACGACGTCGGCTGCCAGTCCGCGGCGTTTTCGATGCCCGCCTCGGCGAGGACGTCGTGCCGCACGAAGATCACGCGGTAGTCGGTGCCGAGTGCGACGCCGTAGCGTTCACCCTCGAACGAGGCGAGTCCCTGGAGACCTTCGGGGATGTGACTCCAGCCCTCCCA
>JACCWH010000042.1 GCA_013697735.1 Trueperaceae bacterium
GCCCTGGATGGGTTCAGTGTCGTAAGATTCGATCTGTGGCGTCACGGTCTAGTGGTACACGAAGTGTGACAACGTCCAGCGCGTTCGCCTGGCTCAACTGGCGGCCGAAGGTGGCGCACGATCCCCGCACGGAGGGGCACGTGGTGGACTTCGATTCATTGACGCTGCCTCAAGAGGAGCGGTGGCGTGAGTACCTCGTCGACGACACGCACCTCCTGAACCATCTGAACGAAATGGGTGTCCTGGCGGATGGCGGCAACGCGCTGGGGACCAAGTTCCGGGCACTCCTCAAGCAAGGATCCGTGGACTACGGCCTGATGCTGTCGCGTCCGCACAACGGGCTCGGCGGCTGGATTCGGACTGCGCTCTTCGTCGACGCGCACATGCGCGCGAAGGAGTCCTTTCGCATGGCGATCAAAGTTGGCGACGGCGTCGCAGGACTCACAGAGGCCGTCGCTGCTGAAGAGAAGGCTTGGCTCGATCGCGTAATGCATTGGAAGGCAACCGCACCAGAGGTCGCAGCCGCCCTCGAAATCCCCACTAACTCGGGGTGGACGCCGTATGGACTGCTCCAGAATGTCTTGGCGCGCCCGGGGGCATCCACAACGCGCGAATTCGCTCCCTCGATGAGTCGCCGGCTCATGGCTGCCTTTGCCTCCTGCTTGAAATCAGCCCGGCTATCAAACGGCGTTGTGGCGTTCAATATGCCGATCGAAGGCTGGACGTACTACCTTCTCGCCCTCATGTGGGAGGGGAAGGTGGAGATCCGCAAGTGCGAGATGTGCCCGACGGTTCGAGCGAGCACCAGGATGCTGACGTGCTCCGGCGCGTGTCGGCGGGCGAAGAGCCGAGCGGCCCGCAAGAGAGCCTGACGCTGCGCACGTACCGATTGGGTACGGAGTTGGGTACGAACCTCCTACGAACGGGTTGGAGCGCGGCCGCACAGTACGGTACGCCGTGTATCGTTTGCGCCGTCCCACTCGGCATAGAATGGACCTCACACGACCTATACAAAACATTTCGTTGTCGACTTAAAATCTGCAGGCCGCAAGGCCGTGCGGGTTCGATTCCCGCTCCCGGCACCACGTCAGGCACGATCGAGCACGACACTCCTCCGGCTACGGCTCTTCCTCGAACAGCGCCGCCTCGTGCGCTCCGCGGTAGAAGCAGACGCGGTTCCTCCCCGCGTCCTTGGCGGCGTACATCGCGGCGTCGGCGTGGCGCTGCATGGCCGCTGCGTCGGGTCCATCCTTCGGGAATACGCTTACGCCGACGGAGGCCGTGAGTGTGACGTCGTGCCCCCGGGCCGAGAAAGGCTCGCCGAGGCCCGCGAGGAGCGCCAGCGCAACGTCACGAGCATCATCCGGCCGCTTCACCTCCGGGATCAACACCACGAACTCGTCACCTGAGACACGCGCCAGTGTGTCACTGCTACGGAGGCTCGCCAGCAGCCGCGACGCCACCTGCTGGAGAAGGTGGTCGCCAGCGGTGTGGCCGAATGTATCGTTCACGTGCTTGAACCCGTCGAGGTCGACGAAGAGCACGGCCAATGCACGGCCATGTCGCGTTGCGCTCGCCAGGGCCCGCTCGAGGCGCTCCTCGAGCAGCACCCGATTCGGAAGGCCGGTGAGGTGATCGTGCTGTGCCTGGTGTGCGAGCTCCGCCGTGCGCTGCTGCACCGTTTCCTCGAACCCTTCGGAGAGCTTCAGATACGCCCGCTCGACCGCCTCCTTCGATGCGGCGGCCTGGCGGACCTCACGCCGGAGCTGGAGATGCTCCATCGCTACGTCCGCGAGCTGTTCGAGTACACGAAGCTCGCGGGCTTCGAGCCGGCGCGGCCGCAGATCGAGGGCCGCCAGCATGCCGATGGTGTATCCATCGCTGGTGCGCAACGGAGCCCCGGCGTAGAACCGAACGCCGAGCTCACCTGTCACGAGGGGGTTGCGCCGAGCCCGCGGAGCCGTGAGGGCGTCCTCGATCACGTACGCGCCGGTCATGCGTATGGCCGTGTCGCAGAACCCGGGGGCACGATCGACCTCCCTCTCGGCGATCCCGACGACCGATTTGAACCAGATGCGCTCAGCATCGACGAGCGTGAGGAGCGAGATCGGTACGTCGAGCACGTCGGCGAGCAGCCCGGTGATGCGATCGAAGGCTGCCTCGGGCGGGGTGTCGAGCACCCCGAAGCCGCGCAGCGCCGCGAGTCGGGCATCTTCGTGCACAGCGACCTTGGCTCCTTCCTCGTTTCGGATCCCTCGGATGCATCGTGGATCCTCACGAGACTCACGATAGAGCAAGCGGATCCCAGCGAGTGGGCAGGCGTCGCGGCAGCGGCACCTCGAAAAGGGCGCTGCGCGTGCTAGAAGGTGAGCATGACCCCATTGCGCACGCTCACACTGTTCGCGACCGCCGTCGTGCTGGCCTCCTGCGCGCAGACCCCCCCGGGCACCCAAATCGTCTCCGTCGTCGTGAGCCCCGCGTCCGCGCAGCTCGCGCCGAACGCCTCGCGCGACTTCTCGGCCACCGTGTCGGGTGCTGCGGGCGGTGTCGCCTGGCAACGCACGTGCGGCCAGATCATAGGGAGCGGCACCACGATCACCTATGTCGCCCCGTCGTTCGAAACGGAGTGCACCCTCACCGCCACCAGCGTCGCGGCGCCGCAGGCGAGCGATTCCGTCGTCATCCAGGTGTCGTTCGAAGAGGACGCCGACGTCACCGTCGACAGCAACACCAACTCGACACAAAGCGTCACGATGCTCGACATGGGCGCCGGCGAGACCGTGTGGGTGCGGGTGAACGTTCCCACCAGCCAGACCGGCGTCGGGCGTCGACTCGTCGTGGAGGCGGCAGACGACGAGGGTGCCGTCTTGCTCGACATGGTGCTCTACGAGTCCGACGGCACGACGCCGACGGCGTCGACCTCGGGCACGGCGTACTTCCGGCCCGAGCTCGAGGGCGTCGGCGAGGGCTTCGTCGGTACCGCGCTCGAACCGGGTGCACCGCGCCCGCTGCGTGACACCGGCGGTGAGGTCGAACGGAGCGTGAGCGTGGTGGGGAACTGCTTCGGTCCATGCATCTCCCGCGCGGCACCGGCCGGGCTCTCACACGTCTACGTCCGTGTAACGCATCTCGGCTTCTCCAGCGAGACCGTGCCGTTCTACGCCTACACCGAAACCTTCATCGACGAAGAGGAGCCCGTCAATAACGCGCCCAGTGGCGCCGTCTCGGTGTCGACGACCGACAGCTATCGCGGTGCGCTCGAGACGCTCGACGACGTCGACTGGATCTTCTTCGAGCAAGACGGCGTCGTGGGGCTCACGCAGCGCCCGGAGTACGACGTGCTGCCCATCCTGGTGTTGTTCGACGCGAACGAGCAAGAGATCGGTACGTTCGGACCAGGCGAGCTCATACCCGTGCTCGCCGGTGATCGTGGCGCGGTCATTTCGGACGACCAGGATCCCGAGGGTCCACGGGCGTCGGTGTACGGCTGGTACGAGGTCGGGTACGACTGACCCACCCGGACTCTCCCCCGACGACCGCGTCGGATGAGAGACCACCCCTTGCACCCCATGCTCGGGGCGGGTAGGGTGACAGCGTTCGTAAAGTAGCGTAACGAAGTCGCCGAACCCGGAGACGCGAGAGGGGTGCGTGTGCGCGAGCAGTCGGTGGTCGATCTCCTACGCGTGGAAGGTCCGATGTCGCGTGCGGAAATTGCTCGACGGTGCAGCGTGAGCAAGCCGACGGTCTCGCTGATCGTGGAGCACCTCCTTCGCGCCGATCTCGTGATCGAGCGCGGGCACGATGCTTCGAGCAACGGGCGTCCCGGGCGCCTCGTCGCGTTCAATGGCGACGCCGGCTACGTGATCGGTTTGGACGTCGGCGGAACCACCACGCGCGCGGTGCTCGCCAATCTCGAGGGGCGCGTCCTCCGCACCATCCGCGAGCCCACCGAGCACGGCTCACCGGACACCCTGATCGCGCAGATCGCGCGCATCGTCGGCGCACTCGCGGTCGCGCCGCACGCCGCCCGGCAGGTGCTCGAGGTAGCGATCGGCACGCCGGGTGTCGTCGACCATGCCCGTCGGCGCATCGCCATCGCGCCGAACCTCGTGGCCCTCGAGGCCGACGACGTCCTCGACCGGCTCGAGCAGGCGCTCGGGCTCCCACTCACCGTGCTGAACGACGTCAACGCCGCCACGATCGGCGAACTGCGCGAGGGTGCGGGGGCGAACGTCGACGACCTCGTGTACGTCAGCATCGGTACCGGGCTCGGATTCGGCATCGCGATCGGCCGTCGCGTCCACAACGGCATCGGCGGGAGGGCGGGTGAGCTCGGCCTCCTCCCCTACCCAGCCGGAACCGAGGGGACGCTCGAGGAGCGGCTCTCCGGCGCCGGTGTCCGTCGGCGCCACCTGCGTGCCGGTGGGTCCGGCAACCCGGAGGACGCCTTCCGCGAGGCGCAAACCGGAATCGAGCCCGGTGCCGGCGTGGTGGCCACGCTGCTCGCCGACCTGAGCTGGACGCTCACGCTCGTCGCGACGCTCCTCGATCCACAACGGATCGTGATAGGCGGCGGCATCGGACTTCGCTGTGCGCCTCACCTCGACACCATCCGCGCTGCAGTAGCGCGCTCCGCCGGCTTTCACGTCGACGTGGTCGTCGCCGATCTCGGCGACGACGCGGGCCTCGTAGGGGCCGTCGCTTCCGCACTCGAGCCCGCCCGTTCCGTCGAGCGGCTGCTGAGGGGAGGCCCGATGGCGCCGACTCCCTGAGCGACTGCACCCGCTACCCGCGCCACCATCACCTCAGCCCACTTGGAGGCACCGCATGATCAAGATCCTTATCCGCACCGCGACCATCCTCACGTTCCTCGGCGCGCTCTTCGCCGCAAGCGCTCAAACCACCATCGTCTGGTCCTTCTGGGGCGACCCCGGCGAACTGCCGCCGAACTACGAGGTCATCGAGGCGTTCCACGCCGCGCAAGACGACGTTCGCGTAGAGGTCCAGCACGCCCCGTGGGGGAGCTACTTCGACCGCATCCAGACGCAGATGGCGGGGGGCACCGCGCCCGACGTGATGTTCCTGAACAACATCCCCTCCTACGCCTCGCGCGGAGTGCTGATGCCGCTCGACGACCTCATCGCACGCGACGCCTTCGACACCAGCACCTATCAGCCCGGCCTCATCTCCGTGTTCAGCTACGACGGCGACGTCTACGGCTTCGCACGCGACAACGACACCAACGTGCTCTACTACAACGCCGACCTCTTCGACGCCGCCGGCCTCGACTACCCGAGCGCCGACTGGGACTGGGACGACCTCCGTTCCGCGGCGCTCGTGCTCACCGAGCGCGACGCACAGGGGCGCGCACTCCAGTACGGCCTCGCCCTCGAGAAGAATCGCTACCCGCAGTGGATCTATCAGAACGGCGGCATCCTCTTCGATGACCCGCTCGCGCCGACCTCGTTCCACATGGACTCCCCGGAGGCGATCGAAGCGATCCAGTTCATCGCCGACATGATCCTCGACGACGGCTCCGTCCCCTCGTTCGACGCCATGGCGCAACTCGGCTCCACCACCGAGCTCTTCAGCACCGGCCGCGTGGCCATGGTCATGACGAACGCCGCGCGCATGCCGACGTTCGCCGACGCCGACTTCGCATGGGACGTCGCCCCCCTCCCCGCCGGTCCCGACGGTGAGCGCGCCAACACCTTGGGCGGCGCCGGCTACGTGATGTCGTCGACCAGCGAGCACCCCGACGCCGCCTGGACGTTCCTGCAGTTCCTCGCGGGCACGGAGGGTCAATCGATCTTCGCGAGCACGGGGGTCGCCGTGCCGGCGTCCTACGCCGATCCCGACGTGGCGAATGCGTTCGTGCAGGCCTGTACCGAAGGCGTCTCGTGCGACGTGTTCATCTCCGAGACCGGGAACGGTCGCCTCGCCCCGAACTTCCCCGACTGGCGCGAGATCGAGAACACGATCGTCGTCCCGCACCTCGACCTGATCTACACGGGCGAGATGAGCGCCGAAGCTGCCCTGACCACCATGGCGGAAGAGGTCCGGGCCTTCATGGCCGCGCGTCAGTGAAGATATTCGACGCGCACGTCCACAACTTCTGGTGGGAGGGGCGCGAGTCGGGTGACCGTTTCGTGGCCCAGCTGCAAGAGACTGCCGAGGAGGTGGGGATCGTCAAGATCGCCCTCCTCGGCACTCCGGGCCCCCAGGGGCACGCGGCCCTGTCGGCTGCGATGGAGCAGGCGCCGGGTCTCTTCTGCGGCCTCGGCTGGCTCCGGCTCGACGAGGACTCGCCGAGCCTCATCGACGAGTTCGCCGAGCGCGGCTTCCACGGCGTCAAGATCCTCGGACCGCGCAAGAACTACGACGACGAAGCCTACTACCGGCACTTCGAGCGGGCGCAGTCGCGCGGAATGCGCATCCTCTTCCACACCGGCATCCTCGGTGGCCCGAACGACTACCTCATGGGCGCCGCCGAGGATGCGTGGAAAGCGCCGCCCACGGGCGACGACGAGGAGCGACTGGTCACCAAACTCGGCCGGGAGGCGCGCGGGAGGGGCTATGGCTTCAGTTCGGCGCGCATGCAGCCGATCTACCTCGATACCATCGCCTTCCACTTCCCGGAACTCTTCATCATCGGCGCCCACCTCGGCTGGCCCGACTACCGAACCGCCTGTGCCATCGCCCGCTGGCGACCGCGCCTCTTCTTCGACGTCTCCGGCGGCGAGGTGGTGCGACAGCACATCATCGACGGCGGCTACGTGATGAATGAGATCCGACCCGAGAAACTCGTCTACGGCTCCGACTCCGACCACCGGCGCATGAAGGCCGACGTCGAGGCCTGGAGACGGGCATTCACGGAGATGGGCCTCACGGAGGAGCAGCAGCGACTGATCTTCTACGACAACGCCGCCCGAATCTACGGCATCGAGAGCTGAGAGGAGCGCCGTGGCCGTCACTACGAACGTCACCGAGAGCCGGGCGCCGCGACGGCGCACCCGAGCGCTCCGGCGCCGGACGGCGCTGGCGGCCTACGGCTTCCTCCTCCCCAACCTCCTCGGCTTCCTCGTCTTCACCTTCCTACCCGTGCTCGCAGCGCTCCTCATCAGCTTCACGAACTGGGACCTCCTGCGTCCCGCGCAGTGGGTCGGGATCGCCAACTACGAGCGGCTCGTGGCCGACACCACGTTTCACCGCGTGCTCCGCAACACGGTCGTCTACGTTCTGGGTACCGTCCCGATCCAGATGGGGCTCGCGCTCCTCGTGGCGATGGCGCTCAACCAACGCATTCCCGGGCGCACGTTCTTCCGCGCCGCCTATTTCATGCCGGTCGTCGCCTCCACCGTCGCCGTCGCGTTGGTGTGGCGCTGGATCTTCCATGCCGACTTCGGCCTCCTCAACAGCGCCCTCTACCTCATCGGCGTGAACGATCCGCCGAGCTGGCTCTCCAGCACGCGCTGGGCGCTCCCGGCGATCATCATCATGAGCATCTGGCAGCAGGTCGGATTCTCCATGGTGCTCTTCCTCGCTGGCTTGCAGTCGGTGCCCCAGCACCTCTACGAGGCCGCCAAGATCGACGGCGCCACCTCGTTCGACCGCTTCCGCCACATCACCATCCCGATGCTCTCGTCGACCACGTTCTTCGTGCTCGTCATCAGCGTCATCAACTCGTTCCAGGTCTTCGATCAGGCGTTCATCATGACCGAGGGTGGTCCCGCGAACGCCACCAACACGATCGTGTTCAATATCTATCGCTACGCCTTCCAGTTCTTCCAGATGGGCTACGCGGCAGCCATGGCGTGGGTGCTCTTCGCGCTCATCTTCATCGTCACCGTGGTCCAGTTCCGCTACCAGCGACAGTGGGTGCACTATGACTAGGCCGAACCAGCGCGAACGCGATCGACCTCGGCTGAGCCGCACCGTGTTCGGCTACTCCTTGGGCAACGTCCTGTTGGCGGCGTTCCTCGTCCCCACGGCCATCCTCATGCTCATGCCCTTCGTGTGGATGCTCTCCACGTCGCTCAAGAGCGCCGGCGAGGTCTTCCAGTACCCCCCGAACTTCCTCCCGAACCCGCTGCGCTGGGACAACTACACGCGCCTCTTCGAGGTGCTCCCGTTCGCGCGCTTCTTCTTCAATAGCGTGGTCGTGGCGAGCGCGGTCACGATCCTGGCGGTCGCCACCAGCGCGATGGCAGCCTACGCCTTCGCGCGGCTGCGCTTCCCGGGGCGCGACACGCTGTTCATCGGGTACCTCGCGACCCTCATGATCCCCGCGCAGGTGGTGATCATCCCGAACTTCATCCTGCTGCGCAATCTGGGCTGGATCGACAGCTACCAGGCGCTCATCCTCCCCGCGGCGTTCAGCGCCTTCGGCACGTTCCTCTTGCGGCAGAACTTCCTCACGATTCCCGGGGAGCTCGAAGACGCCGCCGTGGTCGACGGCGCGACCCACTGGCAGATCTTCACCCGCGTGATCCTCCCGCTCTCGGGGCCCGCCCTCTCTGCCCTGGCGATCTTCACGTTCCTCTTCAACTGGAATTCGTTCCTCTATCCGCTCGTGGTCACGAACTCGACCGCCATGAGCACCCTCACCGTCGGTCTCAACACGCTCCAGGGGCAGTACAACACCGCGTGGACGCTGCTCATGGCGGGGAGCGTGCTGGCGCTCGTACCGGTGCTCACCGTCTTCCTCTTCGCGCAGCGCTACTTCATCAAGGGCATCACGCTCACCGGCATCGGTGGCCGCTGATGGCGGACGCGCCGCCGGGGCGCGCACAGGCGCTCGACGTCCTGCGGCGCTGCATCGCGCCCGCGGGCTTCAAGGCGAGCGCGTTCGAGGGCGGCTACCCCCAGGTCTGGGCCCGCGACGCCGGGATCACGGCGCTCGGCGCGCTCGTCACCGGCGACACCGAGCTCGTCGACTGCACGCGCGCGTCGCTCGAGACCCTCGGCGCCCATCAGACCGACCTCGGCATGATCCACCTCAACGTCGACACGCGCACGGGCGACGTCACCACCGAGAACGCCGGCGCCGTCGACGCCAACCTCTGGTTCATCGTCGCGCACGACGCCTACCGCCAGCACACGGGCGACCTCGAGTTCACGCGCGGCGCTTGGCCCCGGCTGCTCGCCGCCGCGCTGTGGCTGCGCTACCAAGACATGAACGCCTGCGGGCTCCTCGAGGTGCCGGAGGCGGGCGACTGGGCCGACCTCTACAGCGTCCGCTACAACGTGCTCTACGACAACGTCCTCTGGGTCGGCGCGCTGCGCGCCATGGCGGCGATGGCCGAGGCACTCGCCGAGGACGGCAGCGCGTACCGGACACGAGCTGGCGAGGTCGCTCGGAGGATCGACCTCCTCATGTGGCTCGACCGCCCATGGGACGGCACCACCTTCGGAGCCCAACTCGAGGAGCTCAAAGCGCTCCGCCTCGAGTGGTTCCTCCTCTACCAGAACACCGCGACCCTCACCGAGATGCCGTACTACCTCCCGTGGACGGGCTTCCGCGAGTTCGGAACCACGTTCGACGCGTTCGGCAACTCCCTCGCCATCCTGCTCGGCGTCGCGGACGAGCAGAAGCGCGAGCGCATCCTCACGCACGCCCATGCGGTCGGCGCCGACGACCCATTCCCCGTCAAAGCGTTCTACCCGCCGATCCACCCCGGCGACCGTGATTGGCGCGAGTACTACCGCAGCCGCAACCTCAACCTCCCGAACCAGTACCACAATGGCGGCATCTGGCCCTTCCTCGGCGGCTTCTTCGTCGCGGCCCTCGTCTCGGCCGGCCATCACGACCGGGCCCGGCGAAGCCTCGACTTGCTGGCCGAAGCGAACCGCGCCGGCAAGCACGGCGCCTGGGAGTTCAACGAGTGGCTCCACGGCTTGAGCGGACGGCCCATGGGCCACCCGCAGCAGGCGTGGTCGGCGGCGATGTACCTCTATGCGCTCGACGCGCTGGAGCGGGGTGAGCCGGCTTTCTTCGGCGGCTGGCGGGCGTAGGCAGGCTTCGGGCTCAGGTCGCGATCCGACCGCCGTCCAAGAGCAGGGCGTGTCAGGTCTCCGCGGAAGCGTTGCATCCGACATTAGGGCCGTCGCCTCGTCAAGACCGAGACGGAACCTGGCCTGCTGGCTGCATACGTTCTCTCTACGGCGGCTGGCACCGAAGCACGTGCCCGTCCGTCGAAAGGAGTACGACATGGCTTCTCTGACCCCCTTGATGCCCCGCCAATCGGTGCCGCCACTCTCCGTCTCGACCGTCGACGGTGGCCGCTGGACCCTCTCGGAGAGCTCGGCGACGAGCTTCACGATGGTGGTGTTCTACCGAGGGCACCACTGTCCCATCTGCGCCAAGTACCTTCGTGAGCTCGAGCGCGTTCTCGACGAGTTCGCCGCTCGTGGCGTCGACGTGATTGCCGTGTCAGGCGACGTCGAGGAACGCGCACGTCGGGCGAAGGAGGACTGGCGGCTGACGCGGCTCCGCATCGGGCATGGACTCGATCTGGATGACGCCCGTCGCTGGGGGCTCTACATCTCGACCGGGATCGGCACGACGTCCAGCGGTGTGGAGGAACCGGTCCTGTTCACCGAACCGGCCGTCTATCTGGTGCGACCGGATGGAACCCTCTACTACGGGAGCGTCCAGACGTCGCCGTTCGCCCGCCCCGACTTCACACAATTGCTGGCCGCTGTCGACAAGGCGCTCGCCACCGACTATCCGGCACGGGGCGAGGTCGTGGATCACCATGCGGTCTTGGCGGAGCGCGATGGGGCACACCATGCGTAGCGCTCCAGGAGGATCCATCGCGTAGGGGGTGCGGTCCGCCATCACATTCGATCACATCACCGTCGGTTCCGGCCAAGCTACGGGCACGCTCGTCTCCGGCCTTCAGGACGACTCCTCCGTCGCCGTCGTCGAGGATGGAGCGGTCGTCGGGATGTGCGTCAATGTCGGCTGCTCGCCTACGAAGACGGTGGTCGCGAGCGCGAGAGCCGCCCACATGGCGCGCCGAACGGGTGAGTATGGGGTGACACCCGGCGAGGTCGGCATCGATTTCGCGAATGCGAACGGACGGATGAACGAGTCTCGCCGCGGCCGCCGCGACGGCCTCACCGGCATGCTCGAGGAGAAGTCGGACGTCACCCTCTTCCGCGGCCGTGCCCACTTCGAGGGGCCGCGGGTCATCCGCATCGGCGACATCCGAATCGAGCGCGAGTTTTGGTGCACATCAACTTCGACGCCCGGCCGAGGGTTTCGGACATCGCCGGCCTCGACGGGGTGCCGTGACTCGACGACGCCGGACTCCTCGACGACCGGCGGCTCCCGAGCACTCGTCGTGGTCGGCGGCTCCTACGTGGGTCTCGAGTGCGTTGCAGATGTTCGCGCACTTCGGTTCGCGGGTGACGATCCTTCAGTCGGGCCCGTAGATCATGCCGCTGGAAGGCGCCGCCGTCGCCCAGGCCGCGCAGCGCATCCTCGAGCGTGAGGGTGGGTCGACTCGAGTACCGTGCATCGGTCGCCCAGCGGAAAGCGGAGCTGATCGCGAAACGCCATAAGACAGCCGAGCTTGTGATGAGCGAGGGCCTACGTCAGTACGTCCCCCGTAGCCTACAGAGCATCGCAGATGGGATTTGGAGCGCCTCCCAAAGGGGCGCGATCCTGCCTGCGTCACGAAGGGGGCAACACATGGTAAGCCGGATGACACCGCTTTTGTTCAGCCTGCTGCTGGGCGCATTTGGGACGCTCGCGTGGGCGCAACGGGGGCCGACCACGGACACCGTCCAGACCTTCAACCCCGAGCAGGTTGACGCGACCCAGGAGCGCATCGCTACGTTGCAACTGCCCGAGGGCTTCAGCATCGCCGTTTTTGCCGAAGGCTTCGAGCGCCCGCGCATGCTCGCGCAGGCCGAGGACGGCACCGTTTACGTGACCCTGGAGAACACCAACGAGGTCGCCATCCTGCGCGACACGAACGGCGATGGGGTCGCGGACGAAACGACCATTCAGGGCGACTTCGGCGATGTGAAACAGCTGCACGGT
This sequence comes from Trueperaceae bacterium, assembly GCA_013697735.1. Classification (GTDB taxonomy): domain Bacteria; phylum Deinococcota; class Deinococci; order Deinococcales; family Trueperaceae; genus SKWV01. The sequence continues at coordinate 12,053 of JACCWH010000042.1, forward strand.
GTCGAGATCGACGGCGCGACTATCTACCTCGCCAGCGTGAAGACCGTGTGGAAGGGAACTCTGGGCCAGGACGGTGGGATCGAGGGGCTCGAGCCGCTCGTCGAGAACATGCCCGATGGCGGCCAGCACAAGCACCGCGTCATCGCCCTGGGGGCGGACGGAATGCTCTACATCAACCTCGGCTCCTCGTGCAACGTCTGCGTGGAAACGAATCCGGAACACGCCACCATCCTTCGAGTGAACCCCGAGGACGGCTCCGGACGCGAGATCTTCGCGACCGGGCTGCGCAACGCTCAAGGCTTCGACTGGCACCCCGTGACCGGCGAGATGTGGGGCACAGACCACGGTATGGACTGGCATGGCGACGACAGCCCACCCGAAGAGGTCAACCGGCTGGAACAGGGCAACGATTACGGCTGGCCCTATTGCTACGGCGACCAACAGGCCAACTTGGCGAGTCCCTTGTCAGCACCCGAGGGCTACGACACGCTCGAGCAGTACTGCCGGGGCGCCACCGTTGGCCCCGTGCTCGAGTACCAGGCGCACAGCGCACCCATCCTCTTCAGGTTCTACGAGGGCGCGATGTTCCCCGACACCTACCAGAACGACGCATTCGTGACCATGCGCGGCTCCTGGAACCGCTTTCCGCCCACGGGCTACAAGGTCGTGCGGGTGATGTTCGATGACAGCGGCGAACCTACTGGCTTCGAGGACTTCGTCACCGGCTGGCTCAGCGAGGACGGCGAGAGCCAGTTCGGGCGCATATCCGGACTGCTGGTCATGAACGACGGCTCGCTGCTCATCTCGGACGATAGCAATGGCGTCCTCTACCGCGTCAGCTACGAGGGGGGTAACTGAAGCTATCCCGGTAGAACTCGAAGTCCGCTTGCATCCCGATTCCGAGCGACGCGGGCCCCATGTCAGACGTGGGGTCCGCGTCTGCTGCCGTCACCTGAG
>JACCWH010000045.1 GCA_013697735.1 Trueperaceae bacterium
TCGACTCGCCGAAAACGAGGATGCCGCCGAGGATCGCGGCAAGGTTGGCTGCCACCGAGGTGATGGCGATGACCTCGACGGCGAGGCCGATCTGAAGGCTGCGGGCGGAAGCGTAGAAAGAGACCACGCCCGAGATCAGACCTGCTCGGCGATCAGGCCGTCGGCCTCGCTCAGCTCCTCGACAGCCATTCGCAGCCTCCCCTTCGCAGTCATCGCGACCCGCTGGTAGCGCCGTGCGGCGCCTGATTGGGGTCGCTCGATCTACCCGCCAACGGCTGCACCCGCCCCGCCTCGCTTTCCTCGCCGCGCCCGACGCCTTCGGCCTCCTCGACCGCCTCCAGCGACGAGGCGCAGCGACGGGCGATCCGTACGCGCTGGCCATGAACCCGGCAGTCAACCCGCGAACGCGGACGACCACGCCGAAAGCGAAGGGGCGCTGCGAGGCGGGCGCGTCGATGAAGGGCAGATAGAGCTTCGCGCAGCCCGCGAGCTCGGTGCCATCAGGGCCCAGCGCCTCGCAAGGAAGAAGGTCGGCCAGTGCCACCCGCGCTGTTCGGTCTGCGCCCGCGCGCTGGTCGCGATCTGAAGCGAGCGGCCCGAGAAGCCGCGGATCGCCTCACGCCAGACCGTGGCGACAACCCGCTGCTCGTGCGTCGGCACGAGGTCCGACGGCTCCGCCTCACCTTCACCGCACCGCGGCTACGTGCCGCAGCACCAGCCTCGTCCAACTATCGTCCTCGATGGGATCAGGCCTCCCTTCACTAGCGGACCACCCGGAAGCCCGTGGCGGCGCTGCGGTTGGGGAGGTGTCCGGGCGGATGGCCGTCGAAGCGCGCGACGAAGGTGTGCTTGCCGGGATGCGACGGCCGGTAGGAGAAGCGGTACTCGGGCTCGGTTGGGGGCGATGGCCTGGCCGTCGCAGACGTCCACTGCGCGAGCAACGCGTCGACCCGGCGCAGCGCGCGGCGTACCGGGTTGCACCCGGCGATCTCCGTCGCCGGGCTGGGCTCCAGGGTGAGAGGCCGCTCGTCCACGACCTCTCCGTCGCGGCGGATCACGAGGGTGATCGGTAGGCAGGCGTGGGAGTGGTGGGACACCGACCCCGTCACCACGCGGCTGTGCCCGAGCCGCAGGTCATTCTCGTCGACGCCGAGCCTGACCCGCACCCTCTGCTCGGTCGTGGCCAGCTCGCTCGTCATGGGCTCGTGGCCGGCCGGATCCCCGGCAAAGCGCGCCCGGTAGTCGGTGGTCCACTCCGGTCGTGCCCCGGCCAGGCGGAACGTCCCGTCGGTCGCGACGCGCACGCCGTCGGTGGGCTGCCCGGGCACGCGGGTGAACGCGCCGCGGACCCACGGGCGCTGCTCGAGGATCACCCGGCGCCCCGCGAGTGGGGAGCCGTCCGCCGCGGCGAGTCGTCCCCGCAGGGTCACGGCGTCGGGCCAGGTGACGCGGCGCTCCGATCGCGTCAGGCTGAGGCGGGTGTCGCCGCGCAGGAGGACCGAGATGTCGTCGGTCCCCCGATTCGCCGTCGCCAGATCGGGTCGCCCGTCACCGTCGAGGTCGTCGGCGGCGATCGCCACGGGCCGCGGTCCGACGCCGTGGTCGCGAGGGGCGCCGAAGCTGCCGTCCCCGCGGCCCAGCAGGATCGACGCGCTGCCCGCGTAGTCCTTGCCGTCGACGTACTTGGTGTTCGGATTGCGCGCCACGGCCAGGTCCTGGTCCCCGTCACCGTCGAGGTCAGCGACGGCGAGCGCGAATGCGGCAACCCCCGCGCCCTGGCGGGGACGACGGTCGAAGGTCCCGTCGCCGCGGCCCAGGAAGACCGAGATGTCCCTGCTGTCGCCGTTGGCGACCGCGAGATCGGGGTCCCGATCGCCGTTGAAGTCAGCGGCGGCGACGGCGTAGGGCGTCGTTCCCGCCGGGTAGATCGCACCCGGGCGGAAGGTGCCGTCCCCGTTGCCGATCAGCAGCGAGAGGTTGTTCGACGCGCGGTTGGCGACGGCGAGGTCCGGCGTGCCGTCGCGGTTGACGTCGAGGCTGGCGAGATCGTAGGCGTCGCCGTCACCACCCTCCGACAGCCGGTCCCCGGCCGGGAAGCTCTTGGCCGTGACGAAGGAGCCGTCGCCTCGGCCCAGCAGGATGGAGACCGTGTCATCGCGGCGGTTGACCACCGCCAGATCGAGGTGGCCGTCGCCGTCGAGGTCGGTCGTGATCACGGTCCGGGGCTGCTCGCCGACGGCGTGACCAACCGGGGGGCCAAGACCGCCGCGGCCATCACCCTTGAGAATGGAGACCCCGCGCGTGAAGACGTTCGAGACGGCGACGTCAGGACGGCCGTCCTCGTCGAAGTCCCCGGTCACCGCCGTCCGCGGACTGTCTCCCCCCGGAAACGTACGTGCCGGGGCGAACGTACCGTCCCCCTCGCCGAGCAGGACGGTCACGTCGTGCGAGATCGTGTTCGGGCTCACGATGTCGAGCACCCCGTCGCCGTCGAGGTCGGCGGTCTCGACCGAGTACGGAAGGTCGCCGGTCCGATAGGTCCGCTCTGGACCAAGGTTGATCGGCGCGGCTGCACTCGCGCCGGACACGAAGGCGAGAGGGATGAGGACGACGAGCAGGGCGAGACGCAGCATCGCCGCCAGCATCTCAGACCGCCCTGCCCTCCTGAGCGCGCCGGGTCCGTGGGACGAGCCTGATAATGCAGAGCATGCCCGCCGGGGAGTGGACCACCGCCGAGCATGTCCATCGCTATCTCGGCCGGGCGGATGAGTATCCGCGCCGCGCAGAGGGAGAGAGCGTCCTGCTCGAGCAGGTACCTCGCGACGCTCGTCGCATCCTCGACCTGGGGACGGGCGACGGCCGCCTGCTCGCCCTTCTGCGGATCGATCGCCGCGAGATGCTCGGTGTGGGCCTTGACTTCTCCGAGCCCATGCTCAAGGCGGCACGCGAGCGCTTCGCCGACGACGAGCGCATCGAGCTCGTGGAGCACGACCTCGCCGAGGCGCTGCCCGCGCTCGGGCGCTTTGACGCCGTCGTCTCGTCGATGGCCATCCACCATCTCGAGCATGACCGAAAGCGCTCGCTCTATAGCGAGGTCTTCGAGCTGCTCGAACCTGGCGGCGTGTTCGTCAACTTCGAACACGTGGCGTCGCCGACCCATCGCCTCCACCGGGCGTTCTTCGCGGCGATCGGCGAACCGCTTGAACATGAGGATCCCTCTGACCGCCTGCTCGACGTCGAGAGCCAGCTCGGGTGGCTGCGCGAACTGGGGTTCGACGACGTCGACTGCTACTGGAAGTGGCTCGAGATGGCACTTCTGATCGGCGTCAAGCCGGCCGAGGTGCGGTAGCCGCTGCCTTAGTCGATCTTCGACAACTCCCGCATCCTGCACGTCGCGCGCTACGGCGAGGCCGGGCCGCGGCCGGCGGGCTCGGTCATGACCGTCACGTTCGAGCTGGACGGGCAGAGGTTCGTGGCCCTCGGCGGAGGCCCCTCCAGGGCACCCAGGAGCGCGGCGGGATCCATCGCGGGACGCTCGCGTTCACACGCGGGCGGGGATAGGCTCGCGGTGGCCCGTAGGAAGTCGAGAAGAGGAGCGGGTTCGTGAACCGCACAGAGCTGCAGGAGCGCCAGCGCCCGCTGAAGGAGCACTACCGCGCTGATCCCCAGGCGGCGCTGACCACGCTCTCGGCGACCGGCGTCCTCGGTGAGGGCGTGTCGTGCTCGCTGAACACAGGACGGGCCGTCGCTGAGGCCGGGCTTCACCCCGCAACCGGCGGAGATGGCACGCAACTGTGCTCCGGAGACATGCTGCTCGAGGCGCTGGCCGCGTGCGCGGGCGTGACGCTGCGCTCGGTGGCGACGTCGCTGCAGATCGTCGTGACCGCTGGGACGGTGACGGCGGAGGGGGATCTGGACTTCCGCGGGACGCTCGCCGTCGACCGTGACGCCCCCGTCGGCTTCGCCGCGATCCGCCTCGGCTTCGATCTCACGACCGATGCCGACGACGAACAGCTCGACACGCTGCTGCGCCTCACCGAGCGCTACTGCGTCGTGCTGCAGACCATCACCTCGCCACCCCAGGTCTCCGTATCGAGAACACGCGCCGGCCACACCTGAGCGGGCGCGGCGAGCTTAGCCGCGTTGCTGCTTCGTCGCGACGCCCGT
>JACCWH010000109.1 GCA_013697735.1 Trueperaceae bacterium
GTCGAGCCGCCGCACCGTCGTCGGGCTGCGGCACGCGCGAGCATGTATGTAGCCGCTATCGCCTTGATACGCCCATGACCCCCGTGCACGAGAATGGAGGCTCATGGCAACTCGTGATGCGCCCCGCCGCCCATCGAGGTTCAGCGTCGGGCGCGTGCGGGGCGAGTGGCTGACGGGCTACCTGTTCGTCCTGCCGGCGACGCTCGTGATCGGTGTCTTCGGTCTCTTCCCCATCCTCTACGCGATCTACATGAGCCTCCACCGCTGGCGAATCCGCCGCAGCGGATTCGTGGGGCTCGAGCATTACGAACGCACGCTTGGCGACATCGGCGCATTCGGCGTCGCCCTGCTCGGCATCGCGCTCATCGGCGTCGCACACTGGCTGTGGACCGATCTCGCGAGCCGCTCGCCGTGGCGACAGGTGATGCGGCTTGCGGCGGCCGTAACGCTGCTCTTCGCTGGCATCGCGCTCGCGCTCGGCTGGCAGACCATGGCGCTCACCGGCGACACCCGCTTCCTCATGGGGCTCGTGCGCACCTTCTACTACGGCTTCATCAGCGTGCCGGTCCAGATAACGTTGGCCCTGGTACTCGCGAGTCTCCTGTTCCAGCCGATCGCGGGGCGACAGATCTACCGCATGCTCTTCTTTCTTCCCTACGTGACGCCCGTCGTCGCGGGCGCGGCGGTCTTCCGAAGCATCTTCAGCCCGCGCGAGGAGCGACTGGTGAACACGGTGCTCTCGTGGTTCGGCATCGATGCGCAACGCTGGCTCTTCGAGACGCGTCCGGTCGGGCAACTCCTCTTCGGCGACCTGTTCACACGCGCGGGAATGGAGCTCCCTGCGTTCCTCGCGGGAGGCCCGAGCCTCGCGCTCCTGACGATCATCCTCTTCGGGATCTGGACCTACACGGGGTACAACGCCGTCATCTTCCTGGCCGGCCTCGGTGGCATCCCGAAGGAGCTCTACGAGGCCGCTGCCATCGACGGGGCGAACGGACCGGCGCGCTTCTTCCACATCACCGTGCCGCTCCTGGCGCCGATCACCTTCTACCTCACGGTGCTCGGCTTCATCGGCACCTTCCAGGCCTTCACCCAGCTCTACGTGATGCGCGAGGCGGCGGTGCGGGGAGCGGTCGACACGGCCGCGCTCGTCATCTTCGACACCTTCTACCGCCGCAGCGACTTCGGGCTGGCCGCGGCGCAGTCGGTGGTGCTCTTCGCCATCATCCTCGCCCTCACGCTGTTGCAGAACCGGCTCTTCGGGAGGCGGGCGCTCCGTGGCTGACGCCCCCCAGTCGCGCCGGGCGAACCGCTCGACGACGAGCACCTCGCCGTCACGCGCTACGCACGTCGTCGTCCACGTCGCGCTGCTGGTGGGCGCGGTGGTGTCGCTGTCGCCCTTCGCGGTGATGCTGACGCAATCGCTCATGACGCTCGGCGAGACCCTCACGCGCACGCCCTGGCCCGCCACGCCGCAGTGGTCGAACTACGTGCAGGCGTGGCAGGACGCGGAGTTCGGACGCTACCTCCGGAACAGCGTGATCATCACTTCGACGACGATCACCGGCGTACTGGTGACCTGCACACTCGCTGGCTACGCCTTCGCACGCATCCGCTTCCCCGGCCGCGACACACTCTTCGCGCTACTGCTCGCGACGCTCATGATTCCCGGGACGGTCACCTTCATCCCAAGCTTCTTGCTCGTCCGAGGCGACGTGATCCCCTGGGGGTCGTGGCTCAACACGCTGCCGGCCTTGACGATTCCCTTCATCTCGACGGCGTTCATCATCTTCCTCTTCCGACAGTTCTTCGCCCAGATCCCTGGCGAGCTCTGGGACGCCGCTCGCATGGACGGCGCGGGCCACCTCCGCTTCCTCGTGACGATCGTGTTGCCGACGAGCAAGCCCGTGCTCGTCACGGCAACGCTGCTCACCTTCGTGAATGCCTGGAACGAGTTCCTGTGGCCGCTGCTCGTCACCACGAACCCGACCTGGCGCCCGCTGGCGGTCGGGCTGGCCAACTTCGTCGACGAGGCCGGACCGCGGACCCACCTGCTCATGGCTGGCTCGGTGATCACGATCGTGCCAGTGTTGCTGCTCTACTTCTTTACGCAGAAGCAGTTCACGGAGGGGATCGCGACGACCGGCCTGAAGGGCTGAGGTCGTGACGCCGCGATGACGTTGGTGCGACACGCTCGTGGCGACGCGGGTGCTCGACGTCGACCGTCGCGGCACGCTTACCCGAAGGAGCTCACCATGCAGAGATTGGCCCTTCGCCTCGCCATCGTCACCCTCCTGCTCGCCGGCACAGTCACCGCGCAGCGAGACTACGAGAACGTCGACCCCAGTGGTCAGACGGTCACGTTCTGGCACCAGCACACCGGCATCCGCCAGGAGATGCTGCGCGAGATCGTCCAGGACTTCAACGCCGGCAACTCGTACGGCATCACCCTGATCGAGGAGAACCAGGGCAATTACGAAGACATCTTCAACAAAATGCTGGTCCTGCTCGGCACCGCCGATGTCCCGAACCTGGTGGTCGCGTACCAGAACCAGGCCGCGACGTATCAGATCGTCGACGGCCTCATCGACCTCTGGCCGCTCGTGCGCTCGGCCCGCTGGGGCCTCGACGAGGCAGACCGGAGCGACTTCTTCGAGGGCTTCATCCAGTCGGACGTCAACCCGACCTTCGGGGGCGCACTCCTCGGCTTCCCACCGAACCGCTCGATGGAAGTCATGTACTACAACAGCGATTGGCTCGAGGAGCTCGGCTTCGATGGCCCACCCGAGTCCCCCGAGGCATTCGCCGAGGCGGCCTGCGCTGCGCTCGAGCGTCCCTTCGCGGGCGCCACCGGCGGCGGCCGCAGCCTGGGCTACGAGGTATCGCTCGACGCCAGCCGCTTCGCCTCCTGGACCTTCGCTTTTGGCGGCGACATCTTCGACGCCGAAACCGGCCGGTACACCCTGGATGACGATGGCGCGATCGCCGCCATGACGTTCCTCCAGGACCTTCAGGACCGTGGCTGCATCGACATCGTGACCGAGCGCTTCGGCGATCAGACGAACTTCGGCCAGGGCCGGACCCTCTTCACCATCGGCTCGAGCTCGGGCTTCCCCTTCTACCGCGAGGCGGTCGAGGCGGGCGCCACCTTCGACTGGAGCGTCGACGCCCTTCCCCACACCACGGCCGAGCCGGTCATGAACATCTACGGCGCATCGGTGAGCATGCCCGCTGGCGCGTCGGCCGAGCAAGAGGTCGCAACGTGGATCTTCTTGCAGTACTACACCAGCCCGGAGGTACAGAACCGCTGGGCGCGGGCGGCGAACTACTTCCCGGTCCGGGAGAGCGTCGCCGACGGCATGGCCGACTACTTCGAGGCAGACCCCGCCTACGAGCGGGCCTTCTCGCTGCTGCGCTTCGCCAGGTCCGAGCCGCCCGTCCCGGGCTACGACTTCGTCCGCAGCCTCATCGCCGGAGAGATGGCCGCCATCCTCGACGGCGCCGACGTGCGCGCCACGCTCACCGCGGCGAACGAGGAAGCGAACGCGATCCTCGATGAGCAACTCGCCGGCATGGACTGACTGATCGCCGCGGGGGCCTGCACGTCGCAACACGCGTCATCGCTCGCGCGGCCCGTCGGCGCCGTGCGTCGAGGAACCCTCGACCTTCATGTCCATCCTCGCCGCTTGCGTCGTCGAGACCCGCTCGATCTCGTGCCGAGGATTTCCGTCGAATCTCGACGTGACGGCGAAGCCGTCCCGATGTCACGTCGTCAAACTTTAGCCACACGTCGCGCCTCCCGGTCTCCCGAGGGGCGCTTTCATGCTCGCGGCACTTGAAGCGACATCATATGGTGCATAGAATGATGCATCGGAGGTTAGCCTTGCGCACCACGGTGAACCTAGACACCGACCTGCTCGGCGAGGCCGCGCGCCTGACGGGCATGGCCGAGCGGACGGCGCTGATCCACGCCGGGCTCCGAGCGCTGATAGAGCGGGAGAGCGCGCGTCGCCTCGCCCACCTCGGCGGGTCCCAACTGGACCTCGCGCCCGTGCCGCGCAGGCGCGACGACGAGGCGTGATCCTGGTCGACACCTCGGTGTGGGTCCGTCACCTGCGTGAGGGCGACGCCCGCCTCGCGGCCGACCTGGAGCGTGCGGAGGTGTGGATGCATCCGTGGGTGATCGGCGAGTTGGCGTGCCGTCGCCTGGCGGATCGCGCCGTCGTGTTGGGGCTCCTGCGCGCGCTCCCGATGACGCCGATCGCGACCGACCACGAGGTGCTGACGCTGATCGAGCGCCGGTCGCTCATGGGCCGCGGCATCGGCTGGGTCGACGTCCAGCTGCTCGCCTCGACGTTGCTTGCCGGGACCCGCATCTGGAGCCTCGACCGGCGGCTGGCGGCGGTGGCCGCCGAACTCGGCGTGGCCGTGGCGTACGAGGCCTGACCGGTCCGTCGCCCCCCGT
>JACCWH010000053.1 GCA_013697735.1 Trueperaceae bacterium
CCATGCTCGTCGTTGATCGGCTTGAAATCATCGAGGTCGACGAAGACGACGACCGATCGCCAATCGTGCCGCGCCGCGAGCGCGAGCATCTGCGTCGCTTCGAGTACGAACGATCGTCGGTTCGCTAGCCCCGTGAGCGGGTCGTGGTTGGCGAGATCGAAGAGCTCGGACTCCGTCTGCCGTTGGCGCGTGATGTCGTAATGGGTGACGACCGCCCCGCGCGGACCGTTCGTGAGGGGTGTGGTGGTCATGGCGAGCCAGCGCGTGCGGCCGGCGACCTTGTGCGGGTACTCGAAACGGAAGTGCGACAGGTCGCCGCGCAGCACGCCCGAAAGGCCACGCTGCATGCGTTCGAGCGCATCGCCACTGACCTTGTGGTCCTCGCGGCAGACCTCGAGGTACGAGCGTCCGGTGCAGTGGTCGCTGGCGAGACCGTGCTCGCGACGGAAGAACAGCCACGCGCTGTTCACGTGCGTGATGGCGCCGGTCTCGTCGAGTATGACGAGCTGTTGCGTGAGGCCGTTCAGCACGTTGGCGAAGTATGCGGCGTCGACCGTGCCTCGCGCGGCCGAACCGCCCGCCGAGGATGGCGCCGCGCTCACGACGTCGCTTCCGTGCGGCGGAGGAGTTCACGCGTTGCGCTGATGTAGAGCGCGTACTCGCCTTCGGATGCCTGGTCGGCTCGGATGAGGCGCTCGCAATACGCCACTTGGCGCCGGATCTCGTCGCTCGTCATGCTCAGGAGCGTCTGGTGTGCGGTGGTGTGGTCGTCGACGGTGAGCGACATTGACACGTCCTCTTCGAGGTAGGCGGACGGACTGGGGCGCCGTGCCACGTCGGGCATGCCGCGCCTCGACCGGCCGAGGGTGCAAGGTGCGTGACGCCCTGAGACGTCACGAGGAACGAACTACCTCGACGATAGGCGCTCGCGTCGGCGGAGACATAGGTGCGTACGTGGGTGCGTACCCGGGGTCTGAATACCGGTATGGGGCGAGCACGTCCTCGGTGACGCCGGCGCTCTCACGGAGGCGTGAGACCCCGATCACGCGCCCAGACCACCGCCTCGGCTCGGGAGTGGACACCGACCTTTTCGTAGATGTTGGTGACGTAGTTGCGCACCGTCTGTTCGGCGAGTCCGAGATCGTGCGCGATCTGGGAGTTGTCCCACCCGTCGGCGAGGCGTTCGAGCACCTGCCGCTCGCGCCGCGTGAGCTGCGCGACCTCGACGCCGTGTTTCGCGCTGCCGGCGGCGTCTCGTGCGCGCACGTGCGCGAGCTTCTCGAGCAGCGACCGGCTGAACCATGCGGTGTCGCTCATGACGGCCTCGATCGCCTCGCGCAGCTCCGTCTCGGTCCGCTTACGGGTGGTGATGTCCTGCAGGTAGACCGCGAGCCCGTCCTCCGACGGGTAGACGTGCACCTCGAACCACGTCGCGAGCGGCGGCACGTACTCCTCGAAGTGCGCCGGTCTGCGCGAGGTGCGCACGCGGTGGAGGTTCTCGAAGAATTCGCCGTCGCCGTCGCCGTCGCGCTTGAGAGCCTCCCGCATGCTCGTCCCCACGAGGGTGCGCGTGCTTCCGGTGGGCGGCGTGAAGAGGGCGGCTGCTCGGGCATTGACGTAGGTGAATCGGAGGTCGTCGTCGAGTGCCACGAAGGCGTCGGAGATGCTCTCCAGGATCGTGGTGACGCGTCGCCGCTCGGCTTCGGCGTCGGTACGCGCCTCCTCGAGCTGCTCGGCGGCGGCGATCCGCTCGCGCACCTCGTCGCTCAGCCGAGCGTTGCTCGCCGAGAGCTGCTCCGTCCGTTGGGCGACACGTCGCTCGAGTCGTCCCTTCGCCTCTCCGAGCTGCGCGAGGAGCTCGCGGATCTCGTACTGCCGAGCGCGGGCGCGGAGTGCGGAGCGGACCACCGTGACGAGCGTCGCTCGTCGCGTGGGGCGTTCGAGCACGGTCATGGTGCGCGCTCGGGCTTCGCCCACCGCGATGTCGCCACGTCGTCGGCCGCCGCTCACCAATGCGACGATCGGCAGGTCGGACCACGCCGGCTGGCCCTTCAGGAAGTCGTCGAGCACGCGCAATGTGGCTCCACCGAGTGCCTCGTGCGTGATCACGACGGCGCCCGCGCCCTCGCTGAGTCGGTGACCGAGGTCGTCGGGTGAGGCGCAGGCGAGCGTCTCGACGTCGCCACCGCCGAGGACGCCCGCCATCAGGTCGGCGTCGCGCCCGATCGGCGCGAGGAGCAGCACGCGCATCTGCCGGGGTTCATCGGGCATCGTCGCTCATGTGCGCCCCGGCATCGTGAGGCTGCGGATCGCCCGCAAGCACGCGTGCGAATTGCGACAGGGGGTCGCCGATGGTGATTCCGCTGCCGTCGAGGCGAAGTTCGCGGACCGAATGATCGTGCGCGCCGTTGCGCTTCTTGATCACGGTGATCGCTCGCTGCACCCGGCCGGCCTCCTCGAAGCGTCGGAGCAAGACGACCGTGTCGACGAAGTGGCTGATGTCGAGGGGGACGATCGTACCGCTGCCCCCCACGAAGCCGGACTCCGTCATCGAGAGGATCGTGAGGACCCCTCGGTCGCTCAGGTAGGCGAGCAGCTCGTGCACCTGATTCGTGAGCGTTCCCTCTTCCTCCATGGCGCAGAGATAGCCGGTCAGACTGTCGAGAATCACGACGGTCGCCCCCTCGTCTTCGACGGCGGCGCGCACCGCCTCCGCGAAGGCGCCGTGCGGGAGGTCGCTGAGGTCGACCTGCTCGAGAGCGAGCGTGCCGGCTTCGACGTGGTGCGCTACGTCCATGGAGAGTCCCGCCGCGCGGCGAACGAAGGTCTCGCGACGCTCGTCGGTCATGAAGATGGCGACGCGGTCGCCCCGCTCTGCGGCGGCGATGGCGTAGCGTGTGACGACCACGGACTTGCCGGTGCCCGTCGCCCCCACGAGGAGCGCCGTGGTCCCGTGCTCGAGCCCTCCACCGAGGAGCGCATCGAGCTCGGCGATGCCGCTCGAAGCCGTCCGCCACTCGTCGTAGCGCACGGCCCGCGTGTCGCGCACCCGCGGGTAGACGACCACGCCGCCGGTGAGGATCCGGAAGGTGTGGTAGCCGTCGAGGTAGACCATCGCCCGGCCCTTCGTCACCTGCAGCCGCCGGAACACGCTGCTGAAGGAGCTGGCGCGGCGCTCGAGCTGGATCACGCCGTGCACCATGCTCTCGAGTTCGTGGTCGTTCGCGGTCGGCATGTCGGCGAGGAAGAGCGTCGTGCAGCAGTCGAGGTCGTCGAGCGCGCGCTTGAGGAGCAGCAGCTGCCGACGGTAGCGCTGGGGTCGATCGGAGAGGAGGCGGAGCTGTTCCACGGCGTCGATCACGATCCGGTCGGGCCTCGCCGCGTCGATGGCCGCGATGAGCGTGTCGGCCATCTCGCCGAATTCGATCTCCTCGGCGCTGAAGACCGTCTGCTCGCGCGTGAGCTGGTCGGATGCCTCGACGGCGGAAAACTCGTGGATCGGCATGCCGTCGATCGACCAGCCGTGCGAGCGTGCGATGACGTCGAGCTCCCGAGCGGGGTGGGCGAGGCTCATGTACAGGACGCGTTGCCCCTGGGCCATGCCGGCGCGGAGGAACTGGAGTCCGATGGTGGTCTTGCCGACCCCGGGATCGCCCTGGACTGCGTACATGAACCCCTCGGGGAGGCCTCCCGACAGGATGGCGTCGAGCCCGTCGATGCCGGTCGAGACCCGCGGGCTTGCGTGGGGCTCGCGCCGCGGATCGTCGCTGGGCTCGTGGGTCATGGTGGCCAGCATACCGAGCGCGCACCCGACGCGGGTGCTGGTCCGTGTCGGAGCTCGTCGTATGCGTGCGTTCGGCGGTCCCCTCAGGCCCGAGGCGGGGCGAGCCGAGCGGCCTCGCTCGTGCCTTCGTCGGTGAGCACCAGGGGCTCGGCGCCGGGCTCGACGAGGCCCGTGCGGCGCGCTCGCGACGTGATGCGTCGCGAGCGCTGGGCGGTCCAGCCGAGATGGCGTTCGAGGTCGTCGGGCGTGTTCTCGCGCAAGCCGTCGGGCGCGTCGCGGTGGCTGTCGAGGTGGACGACGAGGGCACGCACGTCGTCGCGCTGTCGGGCGCCGCGGAGGCGCAGGGCGCTCGCAATCGCGCCGTGGCGCGGGCTGAGGAGGAGCGCGGCGAGCGTGGTGGCGCCGGCGACGAGCGCCATCGCCGGGCCGATCGCGGTGTCGAGCGCGACCGCGGCCTCGTACCCCAGGGCACTCGCCCCCACCGCGACCAGGAGTGCGAGTGCGAGCACCCGCGACATGCGATCCGCAAGGAGGAGACCGGTCCCCACGGGTGCGACCACGAAGGCGACGAAGAGGACGGACCCGACCGCCTCGAAAGCGGCGACCGCCGTGAGGGAGGTACACGCGAGTAGGGCCATCGTGAGCGTCCCCGGTGCGCGCCCGAGCGCACGGGCGCTCTCCGGATCGAAGCTCGACAGCACGAGCTCCTTCCAGAACGCGGCGACGAAGAGCGCGTTGATCGTGGCGACCACGGCGAGGACCAGGAACGTGGTCGGAACGGTCGCCCCTGCCACCGTCGTGACGGTGAGCCAAGCGAACGCGATCTCACCGAGCAGCACGACGTCGGCGTCGAGGTGCGCATCGCGCGCGAAGAGGTTGATGAGCAGGATGCCGCCGGCGAAGAGGGCGGGGAAGACGAGGGCGATCGCGGCGTCGTTGCGCACCAGCCGCGTGGCCTCGACTGCGCGTGTGAGCACGACCGTGAGGACGCCTGCCGCGGTGGCGCCCGCGAGGAGCCACGGGCTGTGGAGATCGCGAGTGACGAGGAAGGCGAGCACGATGCCGAAGAGTGCCGCGTGGCCGATGGCGTCGGTGAGCATGCTTCGCCGTTGCACGACGAGGAACGTGCCGGGGAGCGCGGCGGCGATCCCGACGAGGGCGCCGATGGCGACGATCGCGCGGCCCGGATCGTCGAAGAACGCGGTGATCACGACTCGCGCCTCCGACGGCGGCGGGAAGCCCACACCAGACCGCGCCGTGGGGCGAAGGCGAGTGACGCGAAGGCTGCGAACGAGGCGACGAGCACGATGACCGGGCCGGTCGCCATGCCTCGCACGGAGGCGCTCACCGCGGCGCCGACGATCGCACTCGAGGCGCCGATCGCGGCGGCGACCATCACCATGTGCCCGAGCCGATCCGTCCACTGGCGGGCAGCGACGGCGGGTGCGACCACCAGGGCGGTCATGAGCACGACGCCGACGAGCTGCAACCCGACCACGACTGCGAGCGCGAGCGCGACCGTGAGCGCCGACTCGATGGCCACCACGCTCACGCCCGCCGTGCGTGCGTACGCGCGGTCGAAGGTGACGAGCGCGAGCTCCTTCCAGGCGAGCGCCATGAGTCCGATCACCACGCTCGCCACCACTACCAAGAGGGTGACGTCTGCCGGCAGGAGCGAGGCGGCCTGGCCGAAGAGGAAGCTGTCGAGGCCGGCGTAGCGTGCGTCGCCGCGTTGCGTGGCGAACGCGAGGAGCGCGAGGCCGAGGGCGAAGGAGAGGCTGAGCGTGAGCGTGGTCGCGCCGTCGTCCTTGAGCCTGGTGCGGCGCGCGATCACCTGGAGCAGCAGCGCCCAGGCGGCGCCGGAGAGGAGCGCGCCGGCGAGCAGGGGCGGGAGTGAGCGTGTACCGGTCGCGAGGAAGCCGAGCACGATGCCGGGAAGGGCTGCGTGCGCGAGCATGTCGCCGAGCAGGCTCTGACGGCGGAGCACCGCGAACGATCCCACCGCGCCACAGAGGATACCGAGCACGCCAGCGCCGAGCACGACGTTGCGAGCCGTGAAGTCCGTCACCAGGGCGAGGAGGGCGTCGACCACTCGCTACCTCGGCACGGAAGGCGTCGGGGGAGTGGCTGCTTGTGGCTCGGCGAGCGGGGTCGCCGATTCGGCGCTCACGAGCGCGACCTGACCACCGTAGGCGGCGCGGAGATGCTCGGCGGTGAAGACCGCCGCGACTGGGCCGGCCGCTACCAGACGGACGTTGACGAGCGCCAACCAGTCGAACGTGGAGGAGACCGTCTGGAGGTCGTGATGGACGACCACCACGGTCTTCCCCTGGGCGCGGAGCTCGTGCCAGATCGCGATGATGGAGCGCTCGGTGGGGGCGTCGACGCCCGCGAGCGGTTCGTCCATGAGGTAGAGGTCCGCGTCTTGCACGAGCGCTCGCGCGAGGAAGACGCGCTGCTGCTGGCCGCCCGAGAGTTCGCCGATCTGCCGACCCGAGAGGTCGTCGAGGCCGAGTCGCTCGAGGGCGGCGTGCGCCATCCGCCGCTCGGTCGCACCGGGCCGCCGGAACCAGCCGAGGTGCGCGTAGCGCCCCATCATCACCACGTCGTGGACGGTGGTCGGAAAGTCCCAATCGACTGCGCTCCGTTGTGGGACGTACGCCACGCGCCGCCGCACCTCGCGGAAGGGCCTGCCGAAGACTCGGACGTGGCCCGCGCTCGGGGTGAGCAGTCCGACGATGCTCTTGAGCAGCGTGCTCTTGCCCGCGCCGTTGGGGCCGACGATGCCGGCGAGCACCCCGTGGGGGACGTCGACGTCGACGTCCCAGAGGGCGGGTGCCTCGCGGTAGCGGACGGTGAGGTCTTCCACGTGCACGGCGACGTCGGCGCCGTGCACGACGTCGGTGGCGGGGCTCATTCGCCGCCCGCCGCCGACGGCAGGTCGGTCCGCCCCTCCGCCCACGCCGCGAGTGCGCCGTCGAAGGGGGGGAGGCTGCCGCCGAGCCCAAGCGAGATGGTGGCCACGGTGTGGACGATCATCCCGGTGTAGGTGCCGGCCGACGTGCCGGCGGGGCCGAGGGCGTCGGCGTAGAGCTCACCGCCCACCTCCACGTCGGCGCCGCGGTCGCGGGCCGCGGCGATGACCGCTTCGACCGTGCGAGGGCTGATCGACGTCTCGAAGAAGACGGAGGGGATCCTGCGCGCCACCACCAGGTCGGCCGTCTCGCGGACGTCTCGCACGCTCGCTTCGGCCTCCGTGCTGATGCCCTGGATGGCGACGACCTCGAAGCCGTACCTGCGCGCGAAGTACCCGAACGCGTCGTGGGCCGTCACGAGCACCCGCGCCTCGGGGGGAACAGTGTCGACGACCCGTCCGATCCAGGCGTCGAGGTCGTGCAGCAGGGCGGTCGCCGCGTCGGCCCGCGTGGCGAGATCGTCGGCGCACTCGGGAGCGAGCGCCGCGAAGCGCTCCGCGAGCGCCGACGGGACGCGCCCCCAGATCGTCGGGTCCATCCACACGTGGGGATCGATGAGCCCGCCCTCCACCGTAAGGCGTTCGGCGTCGGGTGTGACGCCTTCGCCGACGGCGTGCGTTGGGGTGCGCGCCCCGAGGCGTTCGAGCACCTGTCCGAGCTGTCCCTCGAGGTCGAGGCCGTGGAAGAGCACGAGATCGGCACCTTGCAGCGTCCGCACGTCGCGTGCGGTGGCGCGGTAGAGGTGGGGGTCGACGCCCGGGCCCATCAGCGTGGTGACCTCGAGGCAGGGGCCGGCGACGTCGGCGGCGATATCGCCGATCATGCCGGTCGTGGCGACCACGGACGGGGTAGTGGGGGGCGCCGCGGAGGCGGTGCCGATCGCGAGCGCCGCGACGATCGCAGTGAGGAGAGGGGAGTGGAGAAAGTTAGGCATGCCTAAATCTATGGCGCGAGTGCCGAACTGTCAAGCGGTAGCGACGCGGTGGACGGCGTCCCGCGCCTCGATCCAGGAGCCGAGGTCGACCGCACCCTGCTCGTCGAGCCACGCGACGATGCCCGCGCCCAGGCGCCTCGGGAGCCAGGGACCCCGGTAGATCCAGCCGGTGTAGAACTGCAACAGCGTCGCACCAGCTTCGAGGCGCTCCGTGGCCGCGGCGACCGAGTCGATGCCCCCCACCGACACGAGCGGCAGGTGCGTGCGAGCGCGGAGCGCTCGCAGCATGCGCAGGCTCAGCGCGGCGAGCGGCCCGCCCGAGAGCCCTCCGGCCTCGTGCGGGTCGTGTCGGAGGCCGGCGCGGGAGACGGTCGTGTTCGTGGCGACGAGACCGTCGAGGCGCGCCTCGTGCGCGAGCGCCACGACGTCGTCGAGCGCTCCCTCCTCGAGATCGGGTGCGATCTTGAGCAGGAGCGGTCGCGCGCCGAGCTCGCGCCTGAGGTCGCCGCAGAGGGCGAGGAGCGCGGAGAGGTGTTCGGCCTCCTGGAGGCTGCGGAGCCCGGGTGTGTTGGGCGACGACACGTTGAGCACGAGGTAGTCCGCGACGTTCCAGACCGCCCGCAAGCTCACCTCGTAATCCGCGACGGCCTCCTCGAGCGCGGCACTCCGGCTCTTGCCCACGTTGACGCCGACGGGGGCGTCGGGCCACCAGGCACGCTCGCGGGCCCGACGGAGCCGCTCGGCCAGCGCCAGGGCACCACCGTTGTTGAACCCCATGCGATTGACGAGGGCACGCTCGTCGGCGAGTCGGAAGAGGCGCGGAGGGTCGTTGCCGGGCTGCGCCACCGCGGTGACGCTGCCGAGCTCCGCGTGGCCGAACCCGAAGGCGGGCCAGGCGGCCGCGGCGACACCGTCTTTGTCGAAACCGGCCGCGAGCCCGATCGGATTGCCGAACCGGAGCCCGAAGGCCGACACGGCCAGGCGCTCGGAGCCTGGGGCGAACGCCCAGCCGAGCACTCGGAGTGCGCCAGGGTGCTCGGCCGACCACGCGATCGCCCGCATCGCCCACGCGTGTGCGCGCTCGGGATCGAGCCGGAAGAGCGCCTCGCGAACGGGAGCGTACGGGTCCAAGGTGGGGCTCAGCGCGTTGGCGGGCGCGAGGGGCGCACTTCGATCTTCGAGGGGAGCGCCCGCGGGTGCGTTCGGAGCAGGTAGACGACCATCTCGGCGATGTCGTCGCCCTGGATCTTCCAAGCGTCGGCGGACGACGGCTCCCGCCCCCCGAACGAGGTCGCCACCGACCCCGGCATGATCGTGGAGACCTTGATGCCACGGTCGCGAAGGTCGAGCATCACCGCCTGCGTGAAGCCGGTGAGTCCGAACTTCGAGGCGTTGTAGGCACTCCCACCGGCGAAGAAGTTCGCGCCGGCGAGGGAGCCGATCGTGACGATGGTCCCCTGGCTGGCGGTGAGCGCGTCGAGCGTCGCCTTGATGCTGTAGAAGACGCCGGTGAGGTTGGTGTCGATGACCGTGTGCCAGTCCTCGACGGAGAGGTCGGCGATGGAGCCGAACCGGCCGACGCCGGCATTGGCGATGAGCGCGTCGAGGCGTCCGAAGGCTGCGAGCGTCTCCGCCACGGCGTGCTCCTGCTGGGCGAGGTCGCGAACGTCGGTCGGGACGCCGATCGCGCGTCCGCCCCCGCGCGCGCCGAGGCGCTCCGCGGTCTCGCGGACGAGCTCGGCGTCGCGCGCCGTGATCGCGACGTGGGCCCCGGCGTCGACCAACGCCTCGGCAGTGGCGAGTCCGATCCCTTTGCTGCCGCCCGTGATGAGGACGGCCGTGCCAGCTACTTCACGCATGACGCGAACCTACCATGCGTGCGCGCGACGGCTCCCGTGGCGTCGCGGTATCGTGCTCGTGTCGATGCGCACCGACGACACCCGCCACCTCGTGAGCGTCGCGCCCATCGCGTCGGGCACCGAAGGCGCCACCCAGCCGGAGGGGCGGGGCGGATACCGCCTCGTGTTCACCTGGTTCGACGGCACGCTCGGTGAGCTCGCCCACGCCCTGCGCTCCGAGCGACTCGCCCCCGAGGAGATCGACCTACTCGCTCTGGTGCGCGATTTCCTCACGTACTTCGATCGCTACGCCGAGCGCGACCTCGACCTCGCGAGCGAGGCGCTGCCGGCCGTTGCACAGGTGATCGAACTCAAGGTGCGGTTGTTGCTTCCGCGCCCTCCTCGCGCCGTGGATGCCGAGGATGAAGTCGACGACCTCCGGGAGGCGATCTCGGCGGTCGAGACGTTGGAGCGCCTCGAAGGGGCGATCGCGTTCTTGCGCGAGCGCCGCGAGCGTCGACGGTTCCTCGTGCCCGCCCGCACGCGCGCACCACACTTCGAGCGGCGCGCTCGCCCGCTCGATCTCGTGGTCGGGCAGCTCGCGGTGGTGGCGGCGCGCTACCGTCTCGGTAGCTACTTCGAGATTGCCCGAGACCGACTGAGCGTGCCCGAGGCGATGCGGCGCCTACTCGCTCGGCTGCGCGAGGCGCGCCACTCGAACCTCCGTGCGCTCGTGAGCACGTCGGAATGGAGCACGCGCACGGTCTACTTCGTCGCGCTGCTCGAACTGGTCAAGGAACGGCGCCTCCTGGCTCGTCAGGAGGCGCCGTTCGCCGACATCGAACTCGAGCACGTCGATCACGCCCCTGGGGGCGACCCCACGGCGGGGAGCACGGTCGAGGTCGGCACGAAGAACTGACGCTCGGGCATTCTCAGCCGACGAGCTGCGCGTCGCCGTCTGCCATGTCGGCTTCGGAGCGCTTCGCCTCGCGTTTGCGCATGTTGGGATCGAGGGTCCGCTTCCGGAGCCGGAGGCTCTTGGGTGTGACCTCGAGGAGTTCATCGTCGCCGACGTACTCCAGCGACTCCTCGAGCGTCAGTCGCTTGGCCGGGGTGAGCACGATGTTGTCGTCGGATCCGGATGCCCGCACGTTCGTCATCTTCTTGTTCTTGTTGATGTTGACGTCCATGTCGCCAGGGCGGCTGTTGGCACCGAGCACCATGCCGACGTAGACCTCAGTCCCTGGGTCGATGAAGAAGATCCCTCGGTCCTGGAGTTTCCAGATGGAGTAGGCGAACGCCTCGCCCTGCTCCATCGCCACGAGGGAGCCCGCCTGACGCGTGCGCAGTGCCCCCACGAACGGCTCGTAGCCGTCGAAGGTGTGGCTGAGCAGGCCCTCGCCCTGCGTCATCGACAGGAATTGCGTTCGGAACCCGAAGAGTGCGCGGCTCGGCATCGAGAACGTGAGGCGCGCGCGCGTCTCGCCCTGCTGGAGGTCGAGGAGCGAGCCGCGACGCGACGACAGACCCTCCATCACCGCCCCCATCGAATCGACCGGCACGTCGGCGACGACCTTCTCGAACGGCTCGCAGCGCACGCCCTCGATCGTCTTCATGATCACCTGGGGACGCGACACCGAGAACTCGTACCCCTCGCGCCGCATCTCCTCGATGAGGATCGAGAGGTGGAGTTCGCCGCGGCCGGAGACCCGGTGCGACTCGCCGCCGAGCGGTTCGACGCGCAGCGCCACGTTCGTGAGCAGCTCGCGTTCGAGTCGATCGGCGATGTGGCGGCTGGTGACGTAGCGCCCTTCGCGCCCCGCGAAGGGGCTCGTGTTGGGAGAGAACGTGACGCTCACCGTAGGCTCGTCGACGCCCATCACCGGAAGTGCGTCGGGTGCGGCAGGATCGGCCACCGTGTCGCCGATCTGCAGGTCGTCGAAGCCCGTGAGCGCGACGATGTCGCCCGCAGTTACCTGCTCGGCCTCGACGCGTTGGAGACCGAGGTGCGTGAAGACCTTCGTCAGGCGGCCACGGACGGGCCTGCCGTCGGGACCGATGCGTACGACCGTGTCGCCCGGCTTGGCGGTGCCGCGGCGCACGCGTCCGACCGCGATCCGTCCGAGGTAGTCGGAGTAGTCGAGGTTCGAGACCTGGAACTGGAACGGGGCCTCGGCGTCGCCGGCTGCTTCTGGCACGTACGCGATGATCGTCTCGAAGAGCGCGGCGAGATCCGTGCCGCTCTCCTCCGCCTCACGCCAGGCACGCCCTTCGCGAGCGATGGCGTGGAGGATGGGGAAGTCGAGCTGTTCATCGCTCGCGCCGAGCTCGACCATCAGGTCGAACGTGAGGCTCACGACCTCATCGGGCCGCGCATCCTTGCGGTCGACCTTGTTCACCACCACGATCGGTTTGAGCCCGAGCGCCAACGCCTTGCGCAGCACGAACCTCGTTTGGGGCATCGGGCCCTCGGCCGCATCGACGAGCAGCAGGCAGGAGTCGACCATCTTCAGGGCGCGTTCGACTTCGCCGCCGAAGTCGGCGTGCCCGGGGGTGTCGACGATGTTGATTCGATGTCCGTGCCACTCCACGGCCGTGTTCTTCGCCAGGATCGTGATGCCACGTTCGCGCTCGAGTACGTTGCTGTCCATCACCCGCTCTTCGACGAGTTGGTTCTCTCGGAAGATGTTGGACTGACGAAGCATGCCGTCGACGAGGGTGGTCTTCCCGTGATCGACGTGCGCGATGATGGCGAGATTGCGGTACCGCATCGAATACGCTCCTGACCTGATGCCGTGACCCGCGTCGCGGGCAGGCAGACCATTCATCGTAGCAGATGCCGCCCATGTATAGGCGTGTCGAGCCGACGGAGCGCGCGAGCGTCCACTGAGCGAGCGTCCACTGGACGAGCGTCCACTGGACGACGGGGCCGGCGACCGAGTGGCTGGTACCCTTCGACGTGACCACGAGCGACGTCCGGCCCAGCGCCACCCCTAGCACCCCCACCCCCATCACCGTCTACACCACCAGCAGGTGCGGCGACTGCCGCGCCGTGAAGATGGCGCTCGAGCGGCGCGGACTCGCGTTCGAGGAGGTCGACATCGAGCACGACGACGAAGCGCTGCGGCTCGTCGAGGCGCTCAACGACGGCCGCCGCTCCGTGCCGACGCTCGTGTACGGGACGACGACCGCGAGCCTGTCGCGCTTCGCGCCCGCAAAGCTCGACGCCTTCTTGCGAGCGGCGGGCCTCCTCGCGTGACGTCGCCGCCGCCGGGACAGAGCCCGGGTAAGGGCGCCGCGGTCGCGGCGATGTTCGGGCGCATCGCACCTCGGTACGACCTCGTCAACAGCGTCCTCAGTCTCGGCGTCGATCGGTCGTGGCGGCGAGAGGCGGCCGCCCTGGCGCTCGCGCACGCTCCCGCTCACGTGCTCGACGTGGCGACCGGCACCGGTGAGCTCGCCATGCTCCTGGCGCGTGGTCGCTCGGGAGCGCGGCCGCCGGAGGTGACGGGTATCGACTTCGCGCACGAGATGCTCGACATCGCGCGGCTGAAGGCGGAGCGCGCGGGGCTGCCGATCCGGCTCGAGCGCGCCGACGCGCTCGACCTCCCCTACGCCGATGGCGCCTTCGACGCCGTGACCGTCGCCTACGGGCTCAGGAACTTCGCAGACGTGCCGGCGGGGTTACGCGAGATGCGGCGGGTCCTGTCGGCCGGGGGTCGCCTCGTGGTGCTGGAGTTCCCGCCGCCGGACGAACGTCCCATCGGGCGGGCCTTGCGCTGGTATGGTCGCAGCGTGATGCCGACGATCGGCGGGTGGCTCTCCGGAGACCGGAGCGCCTACGCCTACCTCCCTGCCTCGACCCTCGCATTCGTCGAGAGTGAACGCCTCGCCGACGCCATGCGAAGCGTCGGTTTCGGCGACGTACGCTTCCGGACCCAGACGTTCGGTATCTCGGCGTTGCACGTGGGGGTGGCCGCATGATCGGCCGCGCCACACCCGACCTCGCCGGCCTGATGGTCAACACCGATGCGGCGCTCGTCGATCCCGACTGGGACGTCTTCGCCTCGGAGCACGACCGTCGCTTCGGGCTGGCGATCACGCAGCTCAAGAGTCAGGTGCGCGGACGACGCTACGACAACGAGGTCATGCGCATGCGGGTGGGCCCGCGGGGTTTCTACGTCCAGTCGCGTCGCTTCCCGGCCGCCTTCTACGGCGACACCGTGCGGCCCGAGATCCGCGAGATCGACGCCGACGAGGTCGACGTGCTCGCGTGGGAAGCCGTGGCGCTCTACCGCTCCGGTGAGGCGCAGTCGCTCACGTGCATCTACAGCGACGACGACCCGCCCGACGTCTTCTTCGGGTACCGCACGGGGAGCCGCCGCCGCTACGAGCTCGGGCTCGTCCGTCAGGCGCGGCCGATGCACGTGCGGGTCATGATCGAGGCGGAACACGAGGTCGAGGCGCTCGGTTCGACGCATGGCGTGCTCATCGTGCAGCGCCTCGATGCGGATCGCTGGGTCACGCTCCGCTCCGTCGGACGCCGCCAGCCCTTCGCCGGCCTGGTCGACGTCCTGGAATGAGCCTGCGAACGTCGCCGCCTCCGTGGGCGCTCGTCGTGGGCGGTGGTCTCTGCGGCAGCGAACTCGCCTGGGGTCTCGCGAGTGCCGACGTCCCCACCCTCCTCGTCACCACGAGTCTCGACACCATCGCCAACCTGCCGAGCGAGGCGTGGCGCTTCGATCCGCCCCCCGGCGGCGTGCTCGATCGCGTGGCCGACGAGGCACGCGCTGCCGACGGTGCCTGGCGCTCGTGGCCGCTCCACCGCGCGGTGAAGCGCGAACTCGAACGTCTGCCGCACCTGCACGTGCTCCAGTCGAACGTCACGGCGCTCGTGCGTGGCACCGGTGACTCGGGCCGTGTGGAGGGTGTGCGGACGTGGGAGGGCGTCGACCGGCACGCCCAGCGCGTCGCGCTCTGCACCGGTACCTTCTTGCGCTCCCGCCTCGAGATGGGCACCCTCGTCGAGCGCGCCGGCCGGCTCTCCGAAATGACCTACGACGACCTGCACGACGATCTCCTCGCGCACGGCGTGCCCTTCGAGGAGGCGGTCGCGCGGCTCGACGGGGACGCGCTCACGCCCGGCTACGTCGTTCGGCACCAGGTGGTTGCGCCGTCCGGGGTCGCAGAGGACGGCGCCTTGGCCGGTCTGCCGGGTGCGTGGGCATTCGGTGCCTGCGCGCGCGCCGGCATCGATC
>JACCWH010000143.1 GCA_013697735.1 Trueperaceae bacterium
GGGGTGCGAGATTGAAGCGTCGTCTAACCATGCTTGGGCAATTGGCGACCGCCGCGCCGACCTAAGCTGGCCAACTCGTGGTGTCGCGTTTGGTCCTGACGGGTTCCCTCGTTCCTGCGCGGGCGATGGCGTCGGAAGCGCGACGATCGTCATTCGCGATGCTTCGACAAGCGCGGCTGTCATTCTTTCCTCGCTCGGCCGTGTCCGCTGGGAAACCCGCCCATGAGAGAGCGACGAACGGGTTCAACAGGTCGCATAGGTGGGCTCAGTGGCGGCTTCACCATTGTCGAGGTGCTCGTGGCCCTATTAGTCCTTGGCATCAACAGCGTAGCGATTCTTGCCGCCCTCTCGCTCGCCTTCTCGCTCCTCCGCACCGCCGGGATTCTCCTAAAAGACCTCGAGGCGCTCGATCTCGTCGAATCCTGTACCGGCGCGGGCATCATGTTCTTCCGCACGCTCGCAGTACGTCCTCTGGGCGTTGCGACTCCCCGGCTCCGCGGACTCACCCTGGTGGAAATACTGGTCGCCCTCGCGATCTCCGCCATAATTATGTTCATGCTGATCGCCATCGTCGGGTCGACGGGGGCGGCCGGCCGCGCCGCCGAGTCACGGATCGACCGCGCTGCATTGGAGCATGGCGCCAGGCTGGTTTTCGAGACGGACATCGTGCGTGCTGGAGCGGGCCTCGCCACTGAGGAGTGCGGCCTCGCGGCGCGCCCGGGAGATCCGTACGTAAACGCCTGGTGGAGGAGTGCGGAAGGCGATCTGCACCGAGTGCGCTTCGCCGCTGGTGTCGACGGCGCGGGCCGGCCCGCGCTCTACCGCCGCCACCAGTCGTTCGCGCGCCAGCCGTGGATCGAGGACGTTACGGCCTTCCGGGTCCTTGCGGTCGAACCCGATGCGTCCAGCGGTGCGTCGTTCACGAGGTACGGGAGCATCACGGTCGAGGTACGCCACCGTGCACTCGCGGATGCCGTGCGGTGGCGTATCGACCTCTCACACCTACCCTGCCTCCGGGATCTCGGGTCATGAAGGACCGCACGGCTGAGAGGGGAGGTATTCTCGTCGCCGTTCTCCTTACGTCCACCGTCCTCTGGATGCTCGTCGTGGGAGTGCTCCTCGTCGCGTCGATGCACCTCCGCGTTGCCGCCTTCACGCGCGATCACGCGACCGCGGCCGCCATCATCGAGGATCGTCTCCGTGCTATGCGCGCTATGCTGGCGCAGGAGTGGCCGCGTGACGGTGAGAGGCTGGAGGGAACGGTCGGGGCGTGCTCCTGGTCCGCCGAGGTGACAGCCGAGGAGGTTAGCACGCTCCGGCTGCGATTCGAGGCCCACGCCGGCCGCGCCGACCTCATGCGCACCGCCACCCTCCATGCGCCGTGAATCTCCGGCGCGCCCCGCCCGCGTTGACCCCCCTCCACCCACCGTGCGACCATGCATGCCGTGACCACGCACGCGCTCCTCTGCGCCAGCCTCCTCGCTGCTGGCCGTCCCGTGACCGCCCGCGAGCTGTGCAGCAGTCTCGGTATTTCGCCGGAGGGACTGGAGGCCGCGATCGAGGCGCTTCGCGCGACGCTGCAGGACGCTGCGCTGGGAATCGAGGTCGACGCGGCAGCCGATGCGTACCAGCTGGTTGTCCAGCCTGCGCTCGTGCCGCACCTCGGTCCGCTGCTGGCGCCCCGGCCCTTGCCGCCATTGTCGTCGGCCTCCGTAGAGACGCTCGCCCTCGTCGCCTACCACCAGCCGATCACGCGCGGCGAGCTTGAAGCTGCCCGCGGCGCGAGCTGCTCGTCCACGCTCGACACGCTCCAGGAGCGCGAGCTCGTGAAGGTCGTCGGGCGGCGCGACGTGGTCGGCCGGCCGGCGCTCTTCGCGACCACCGACCGCTTTCTCGTGGAGTTCGGTCTCCGCTCGCTCGAGGACCTCCCGGAGCTCGCCGAGGACCCAAACGCCGGATTCCTCCGAGGCTGACGACCCAAATTCCAGTGCTGCAGCGGGCCTCAGCGCGTAGGGGAGACGAGCGCGCGCAGCGCCAGCTCGTACCCGACGGTCCCTAGCCCGACGATCGTGCCCCGGGCGACGCCGGCGACGAAACTCACGTGCCGGAACGACTCGCGAGCGTGGACGTTCGAAATGTGCACCTCCACCACGGGAACTGTGATGGAGGCAACCGCGTCCCGGAGCGCCACGGAGGTGTGCGTGAAGCCGCCGGGATTGAGGACGACGCCTCGAGCCCCCGTGTCGGCCGCCTGGTGAAGCCAATCGATGAGCACCCCCTCGTGATTCGACTGCTCGCAGCGGACGTCCACGCCGAGCTCCCGCGCCACCGTGCCGCAGCGACGCTCTACGTCGGCGAGGCTCTCGCGGCCGTACATCTCCGGTTCGCGCGTACCGAGTCGGTTGAGGTTCGGTCCGTTCAGGATCCAGATCATCGGGTCACCGCCTCCAACGCCTGCCACGCGCGCGTGATCTCACCGTCCGAGACATCGTCGACGACGATCGGCTCGCCGATCTCCTGCAGGAGCACGAAGCGGCGTCGCGCGCCGACCTGCTTCTTGTCGCGAGCGACACGCTCGAGGAGCGCCGTCGCGGTCGTGGTCGGGAGGGGTCCCGGGTCGAGCCAGCGCAGAAGCCGGCGCGCGTGCGGGCGCCAGTCAACGAGCCCTCGCGCCGCGCCCACCTCCGCCGCGGCGAGCAAGCCGTACGCGACGGCGTCCCCATGAGGGAGCGCATGATCCGAGAGCGACTCGAGAGCGTGCCCGATCGTATGGCCGAGGTTCAGCGTCGCACGCACGCCGTGCTCGAGGGGATCTGCGGCGACGACGGCCGCCTTCACGGCCACGCCGCGAGCGATGAGCGCCGCGAGTTCGCCGCCGCCGCGGTCGACGACGAGGCCGAAGTCCATGTCCGTCCCGAACGCGCGAACGAGCCTCGGGTCGCCCAGCAGGCCCGCCTTGAACAGCTCGACGCCGCCCTGTCGCCGGACGGCGGCGGGGAGCGTCTCCAACGTCGAGACGTCCGCGACGACGGCGCGCGGCTGCCAGAAGGCGCCGACGAGGTTCTTGCCGGCGGGAAGATTGATGCCAGTCTTCCCGCCCACGCTCGAGTCGACCATCGCCAGGAGCGTCGTCGGGACCTGGACGTATGCGACGCCGCGCATGTACGTGGCGGCAGCGAAACCCGTGAGGTCGCCGACGACGCCGCCCCCTAGGGCCACGACGAGGCCGCCGCGGTCGATCCGGGCGTCGGCAAGTGCCTCGAGTAGGTCGCCGTAGTTCTGGAGACGCTTCGTCCGCTCGCCCGCGGGGACGACGCAGAGGTGGACGGGTGTGCCGAGCGCCTCCAGCGTCGCCCGGACCGCCTCGGCGTGGTGGGGGGCGACGGCGTCGTCGGTCACGACGCAGATCCCTGACGGCGCCGCCACCGCTGTGCCGACCAGCTCGGCGAGCGACGAGAGTAGCCCGGTCCCGACGTGCACGAGGTACGGCGGGTCGACACGGATCTCGAGGCGGTGGACGGGGGAGGCGGTCGTCACGTCGGGCACGGCGCGTCGTCGACACGGTCGCGCCAAGCGTAGAGCTT
>JACCWH010000146.1 GCA_013697735.1 Trueperaceae bacterium
CGCCGGGGCGTCGTCGTGCAACGGGCGCGCATAGGCGTCGCCACTGAGGAGCGTGCCATGAGCGTGACCGTCGTCGACCACCCGCTGATCCAGCACAAGCTGTCGTTCTTGCGCGACGAGGCAACGAGCGTCACCGGCTTCCGTGCGCTCTGCACGGAGATCAGCATGCTCATGGCCTTCGAGGCGATGCGGGGGCTCCCGCTCGAGGACGCCGAGGTCCGAACCCCCGTCGCCACGGCGCGGGTCCGTCGCCTCGCGGGCAAGAAGCTCGCGCTCGTCGCGATCCTCCGCGCCGGCCTGATCATGGCCGACGGCATCCTCACGCTCGTCCCCAACGCCCGCGTCGGCCACGTCGGCCTCTATCGTGACGAGCAGACCCTCCAACCCGTCCAGTACTTCGTGAAGTTACCGGGCGACGTCGCCGATCGGGACGTGTTCGTGCTCGACCCGATGCTCGCCACCGGCGGTAGCGCGGTCGCGGCGCTCGATCTGCTCAAGCAGCACGGCGCCAAGAGCCTGCGGCTGCTGTGCATCCTCGGCGCGCCGGAAGGGATCGCGCGCGTGGAAGGGGCACACCCCGACGTCGAGATCATCCTCGCGGCGCGCGACGACCGGCTCGACGATCGCGGCTTCATCGTGCCCGGGCTCGGCGACGCCGGCGATCGGATCTACGGCACGCGCTGAGCGCGGCCGCGTGCATCGTTCCTCGTCGAATCGCACGTGCCGGTGGTAGCATCCGGCGTGTCCGGGCTCATCGTGGAATACGTTCCCTTCGCGTTCGCCGCCTTTCTCGTCGCCATGCTGACCGTGGGCATACTCGTGCCGCGCGTCATCATCTTCGCGCTCCGTGTTCGGGCGGTGCAGGTCGGTGGTGCGCATCACGGCCTCGGGCGTCGCATGCACGACGGTGTGGTGCCCAACATCGGTGGGATCGCAATCCTCGCTGGCTTTCTGATGGCCCTCGTCGTCGGCAGTGTGATCGGGCCGTCGCTCATCGACGCGTACCGCGTCGAGTTGCTCGCGATCGTGCTCGGTGGTTGTCTGATGGTGCTCGTCGGCTTCATCGACGACATCTGGGAGGTCCCCGCCGCCATGCGTCTCGCCACGCAGTTCCTCGCGGCCGGGATCCTGGTCGTGAACGGCGTGCGCATCGAATTCTTCACGAACTACTTCGGGTCGTCCTCGTACGTCTTCATGCCCGAGCTCGTGGCCGTGGCGGTGACGCTCCTCTGGGTGGTGGGCTTCACGAACGCCTTCAACTTCGTCGACGGGGTCGACGGCCTCTCGTCCGGGATCGCCGCGATCGCCAGCATGAGCCTGCTCGCCGTCGCTCTGCAGTTCGCCGACCGCGGCGCTTCGGTGCTGCTGCTGGCCGCGATCGCGGGCGCCGCGCTCGGCTTCCTGCGGCACAACTTCAATCCCGCCACGATCACCATGGGTGACTCGGGCGCCTACCTCCTCGGCTACGTGCTCGCAGCCGTCTCGGTACTCGGTGCGCTCAAAGTGACCGCGGCCGTGACGGTCGCGGCGCCCATCCTGATCCTCGGTCTGCCGGTGCTGAACATCACCCAGGTCACGCTCCGTCGGCTTCGGCGGGGGCAGAATCCGTCGCTGGCATCCAACGACCACCTCCACGATCTCCTGCGCCAGCGCCGGGCGAGCCCACGCGTGACGGTGTTGGTGCTGTGGGGTGCCACGCTCGTGTTGGGCGCTCTCGGCATGTTCCTCTCGCAGACGCCGCCGGTGCTCCTCATCGCGACGGTCGTGGCCGCGGTGCTCCTGATCGCATTGGTCAGTTTCCTTCGTCTGGCCGAGGTCGATCGCGAGACCCGCCTCGGCGCGACCGGTCCCGGCACCGGGGGCCCATGAGCCGCGGGGAGGGTGGCGCCCTCGGCGCGGCCGTCCCCTCGATTGCTCGGGCCCGCGTGGTCGTCGCGTTCGGTACCCGACCGGAAGCGTCGAAGATGGCCCCGGTGATCCACGCGCTCGATCGGCACCAGGCGCTCGAGAGCGTCGTGCTCGTGACGGGGCAGCACCGTGAACAGCTCGACCGCATGCTCGAGGTGTTCGCGCTCGCGCCCGCCGCCGATCTCGCGGTCATGCGCCCCTCACAGAGCCTCTCGCACACCTTCGGTCGTATCGTCCCTGCCGCCGCGGAGGCGCTGCGCGAGCTGCGGCCCGACTACGTCCTCGTGCACGGGGACACGCTCACCACCGTCGCCGTGGCGCTCGCGGCCTTCTTCGAGGGGTTCCCCGTGGCACACGTCGAGGCGGGACTCCGCTCCTTCGACCTGGCGCAGCCCTTCCCGGAGGAGGGGAATCGGCGACTCACCGACGTCGTGACCGATCTCGACCTGCCGCCGACGCCGTTGGCACGGTCGAACCTCCTCCAGGAAGGGAAGCGCGAGGAGGCGATGGTCGTGACCGGCAACACCGCCGTCGACGCGGTTCGCTGGGCCGTGGCGCGAGCCCGGCTCCCCGACGGTGTCGACGCTACGCGACCCATCGTGGCGATCACGCTGCATCGTCGCGAGAACCTGCCGGTGCTCGGCGGTCTGGCCGAGGCGCTCGCGAGTGCGGCGCGGGCCCACCCCGATCACCTCTTCGTCTACCCGATGCATCGCAACCCGGCGGTTCGTGACGCCGTCGTGCCGGTGCTATCGGGGGTGGCGAACGTGCGCTTGCTCGACGACGTCGATTACCTGGAGATGCTGGCGCTGCTTCGCGCCGCCCGCCTGGTGGTGACCGACTCCGGCGGGCTGCAGGAGGAGGGCGCCGCGCTCGGAACGCCGGTGGCGGTGCTGCGCAACGTCACGGAACGGCCGGAGGGTGTAGCGGCGGGAACGCTCCGACTGCTCGGCAACGAGCCCGCCGTCGTCGAGCGCGAACTGCTCGCGCTCCTCGACGACGACGGGGCGCTCGACGCCATGCGACGGGCGCCGAACCCCTTTGGCGACGGCGCAGCCGGCGAGCGCGTCGCTGCGGCCGTCGCCTGGCGGCTCGGTCTCGGGGAACGACCGGAGGACTGGGGCCCCGATCGCGTCGTGGCGCGGGCAGGATCGTAGACGTGGCCGGCGCTGCTGGTCGCTCAGGCGAGCGTCGCCACGCCCTCGAGTGGCGGCGTGCGGCGGTGGGGGCGGAGCGTCGCGGGACGATCTGGCGCAGGACCTGGACCGGGACCCTCGTGATGGGCATCGTGAACGTCACCCCCGACAGCTTCTCCGACGGGGGAACGTCCCTGCGGCGTGACGACGCCGTGGGCGCCGCGCGGGCGGCGTGGCGTGCCGGCGCGCACGTGGTCGACGTCGGCGGGGCCTCCACGCGTCCCGGCGCCGAGGACGTGCCCGTCGCGGTCGAGGCCGACCGCGTGGTCGGGGTCGTCCGCGATCTCGCTGCCGACCCGGGGGGCCTGATCTCCATCGACACGACCTCGCCCGAGGTGGCCGTCGCTGCCCTGGAGGCGGGCGCCGACGTGGTCAACGACGTGACCGGCCTGCGCGACCCCGACATGCGCACGGTGGTGGCCGCCGCCGGCGTCCCGGCCGTGGTGATGCACATGCAGGGCTCGCCGCGCACCATGCAGCACGATCCGCGCTACCACGACGTGGTCGCCGAGGTGGGCGCGTGGCTCCGCGACGCGGCCGAGGCAGCCGACGAGGCGGGGGTGTCGTCCGTGCTGCTCGACCCAGGTTTCGGCTTCGGCAAGCTCCCGGAGCACAACCGCGCGCTCCTCCTGGCGACCCCCGCGCTGGCGGCGCTCGGCCGCCCCGTGCTCGTGGGTGCCTCACGCAAGGGGACGCTCGGTGTGGTGACGGGCGAGGTCGTGCCGGAGCGCCGCGACCCGGCGAGTCTCGCCGTGCACCTCGAGGCAGCTCGGCTCGGGGCCGCGATGGTTCGCGTCCACGACGTCGCCGCGCACGTCCAGGCGCTCGCCGTGAGGCGGTGGATCGATGGCTAGGGTCGTGCTCGAAGGGATGCGCTTCCACGGCCATCACGGCGTCTTCGAGGTGGAGGCTCGCCTGGGGGCGCCGTTCGTGGTCGATCTCGAACTCGAGGCGATCCTCCCCGAGTCCGACGACCTCGCGGCGACGGTCGACTACGCTCGCGTCTACGAGTTGGTGCGACGCGTGGTGACCGGGGAGCGCTACCGCCTCATCGAGGCGCTGGCGCACCGCCTGGCGCGCGACCTGCTTGCGACGGAGCCGCTCGTGCAGGGTGTGACGGTGCGGGTCCACAAGCCGCACGCGCCCTTGCCGGGGGTGGTCGCCGACGTGATGGTGGAGGTCCGCCACGATCGCGCCGCGGATGCTGCTGCACATGGCGATTCCTGAGGGCGGACCGCGGGCGGTCGTCGCCCTGGGCGCCAACCTCGGCCGGCCGGAGCAGGCGCTCCGACGAGCCGCCGCCACGCTCGCCCGGCTCGGGCACGTGCTGGCGGCGTCGTCGCTCTATCGCACCCGACCCGTCGGCGGTCCACCGGAGCAGCCGCACTACTGCAACGCGGTGCTCGTCCTCCGGCCGGCACCCCCGTGGTCGACCCCGGAGCACCTTCTGAGTGCCCTCCTCGCGATCGAGGTGGCGGCCGGACGGACGCGCCGCGAGCGGTGGGGCCCGCGGTCTCTCGATCTCGACTTGATCACGTTCGAGGGCGAGGAGCGACGCGGGCGAGAGCTCCACCTGCCGCATCCCCGCGCGAGCGAACGCGCCTTCGTGATGATCCCCTTGGCCGAGATCTGGCCGGCGTGGCGTGGTCCCGGCGGCGGCGCACGTGCCGAGGAGGTAGCCGCCGCGCTCGACGCGAGCGGTGTGGAGGCGACCGACGTTCCGCTCTGGCCGTGAGCCGAGGCCGATAGACTGGCGCGCATGCGTGTCCTCGCCATCGCCGATCCCCACCTATCGGGTGCGACGCCGAAACCGATGACCGTGTTCGGACCCTCGTGGGAGGGGCACCCCGACGCCTTCTTCGAGGGGTGGCGGAGCGTGGTGCGTGAGGACGACCTCGTCCTCATCCCCGGCGACATCTCGTGGGCCATGCGGATCGAGGATGCCCTCGTCGACCTGGAGGCCATCGCTGCGCTGCCGGGCCGGAAGGTGCTCCTGCGCGGCAACCACGACTACTGGTGGCCGTCCCTGCGGAAGCTACGAACGCTCCTGCCGAGCGGCATGGCGGCAATCCAGAACGACGCCGTGCGCGTCGGCGACGTGGTGGTGGCCGGCACGCGGGGGTGGGTGGTCCCTGGGTCGCACGGTTTCGAGGAGCACGACGCGCGCATCTACGCGCGCGAGGTCCAACGGCTGCGCCTCTCCTTGCACGCGGCGGCCACGCTCGGCGGCGACTATCTCGCGGTGATGCTGCACTTCCCACCCACGAACCCCCGCGGCGAAGGTTCGGAGTTCCTCGACGTGCTGTGCGCTGCGGCACCGGACGCGGTGGTGTTCGGCCACGTCCATGGCAGCGTTCCCGTGGTGGTGCCGAAGATCGGCGACGCGCTCGTCAGCTTCGTGGCCGCCGACCACCTCGGTTTCGTGCCCGCCGTGCTCCGCCCCGGCTGACGTGCGCCCGGGGGACGTGCGCCCGGGTGACGTGCGCGGGTCGGGTTCAGGCGGCGTCGACGCGCGCGGCGAGCGGGCGCTCGTCGGCGGTGGTTCCGGTGGCGCCATCGAGGCGACGGTAGTGGGTGATGGCGTCCTGGCCGCGGCGCCACGTGAGTGCGACCATCTCGCCGCCGACCTGGGCAGGGAAGGCGACGGAGCCGTCTTCGGCGTCGATGACCTCCACGCCGAGGCGATCGAGCTCCGCCTTGGCGTCGTGGGCAGTGTGGATCACGAACCCGAGCTCGTTCGCGAGGTTGCGAGCCGCGATCCCGCCGGGGCGGAGCGACGTCGCTTCACGACCGAGGGCAGCGGCGTCGCGGACCGACGTCTGCAGGACGTCGAGGTGTGCCTCGACCACCGGCAGGAGCCGAGTCGCGCGTTCGAGCGTGAAGAGTTTGATCACGGTCTACCTCCTCGTACGCGTCATGGTACGCGCCGCGCGGGCGGAGCAGGGTGCGGTGGTACACAAAATCTGAGTCCATACCACTCAAGCCTATCTCGATCGGGACGAGAACCGGCACCTGGTAGGCTGCCACCGTCCGGTCCAAGGAGCCCATGACCCACACCGACGTCCTCGTGATCAACGCCGGCTCGTCGAGTCTCAAGGTGAGCCGGCGCCCGCTCGGTCACACCGTCGTCGTCGAGCGGCTGGGCGACGCGCCGACGTGGCGAAGCGACGCGCCTCTGCCGCCGCCTCCGCCCCTCCCGGACGTCGGCAGCGCACTCGCGGCGTGCCTCGGCGCGCTCGCGCGCCGGACCCCGCTCTCCGGGCTCGAAGCGGTCGCTCACCGCATCGTGCACGGCGGTGAACGCTACGCCGGACCGATCCTCCTCGACGACGACGCCGTCGCGTCGATCGAAGCACTCACGCGCCTCGCCCCACTCCATCTCCCCGCCAACCTCGCTGGCGTGCGCGCAGCGCGGACCGCACTCCCCGACCTGCCACACATCGGCGTGTTCGACACCGCCTTTCACGCCCACATCGCCCCCCGCGCCTACCGCTACGGGGTCCCCAAGAGCTGGTACGAGGAGCACGGGGTGCGCCGCTACGGCTTCCACGGCCCCTCCCACGATGGCGTCACCCGGCGCGCCGCGGAGCTCCTCGGACGGCCACTCGAGGAGCTGCGCATGGTGTCGCTCCACCTCGGGAACGGTGCCTCCGCGGCCGCCGTCCAGGAGGGGCGATCGGTCGACACGAGCATGGGGCTCACACCGCTCGACGGCCTCGTGATGGGGACGCGCCCCGGCTCGCTCGACCCGGGGGTGTTGCTCCACCTCCTCAACGGCGGCATGCCGCTCGCAGAGCTCGACGACACACTGCAGCGGCGCTCCGGACTCCTCGGGCTCTCCGGGCGCTCGAACGACGTGCGCGACCTGCGCGCGGCGGAGGAGGCCGGCGACGCCGACGCCCGACTCGCCCTCGAGGTCTTCTGCTACCGCGTGCGCACCACGCTCGGAGCGATGGCCTTCGCCATGGGGGGTCTCGACGCGATCGTCTTCACGGGCGGCATCGGCGAGCACGACGCTGCGACGCGGCGTGACGCGCTCGCGGACCTCCACCGTTTCGGCATCCAGATCGACCCCGTGCGCAATGCCACGCACGGCCCGCGCATCGATGCCGACGGCGCCGCGGTCGCCGTCGTGGTCGTCGCCACCGACGAAGAGGGCATGATGGCGGAGGCCGCTCGCGAGCTGCTGCACCGTGGCGGGGCCGACGCCGCCGCGCCCGAAGGGACACGATCATGAAGACGCTCGGACTCGATCTCGGAGGGACGAAGATCGCTGCGGCCGTGGTCGACGCGGGGCGCGTGCTCGACCGTGGTCGCATCGACACCCCACAGACGGGATTCGGCGACGTCGTCGACGCGCTGGCGGCGGTCGCCTGGCCGCTGCTCGCGCGCCACGACGACGTCGCCGCGATCGGCATCGGTTGCCCCGGTCCGCTCGACTTCGAACGGGGCCGGGTCCGCTTCGCCCCCAACATCGCCGGCATGGAGGACGCGCCGCTCGTGGCGTCGCTCGTCGATCGCTTCGCGCGCGAGGTCGTACTCGAGAACGACGCCAACGCCGCCGGCTTTGCCGAGCACCGCTACGGTGCCGCCCGAGACCTCGAGACGAGCGTCTACGTGACGCTCAGCACCGGCATCGGCGGCGGCGTCTTCGTCGGCGACCGCGTGCTCCGCGGCGCCAACGGGCTCGCGGGCGAGATCGGTCACATGGTCGTCCTCCCGGGCGGGCCCGTGGGCGGGGACGGACACACCGGCACCTGGGAGGCGATCGCCGCTGGGCGGTCGCTCGCGCGCGACGCCAGCTACGTCTTCTCGCGCCCAATCGACGCCGAGGAGCTCCTCGAGCTCGCCCGCTCGGGTGATCGGCGCGCGCTCGCCATCGCGCGCAACGCCGCGCACTTCACCGCCATCGGAATCGCCAACATCGTCAAGGTCGTCGACCCCCACGGTTTCGTGTTGGGCGGCGGCGTCGCCACGGGGAGCGCGTTCTATCTCGAGCTCGTCCGAGAGGCGCTCGCGAAGGCGAGCGCCGGCTATCCGGAGATCGTGATCCGGCTCGCCGAGCTCGGCGGTGACGCCGGCGTCATCGGCGCGGCTGCGGTCGCCGAACGGGCCGCGACCACACCGCGCAGGGGTTGAAGCGGGCGGCCCCGATCGGCGCCCTCACGGGGTGCGGAGCACCACGCGGGCGAGCCTGCCGGCGCGGTCGCGCCAGGCTCGCTCGACCTCGCCGCCGAACGACGCGGCGGCGTCCGACACGGGCGCGAGATCGGCGTCATGGAGTGCCAATGGCGCCGCCGCGGGGGCGAGGCCGAGTCCTCCGCGGAGGCGTCGATCGAGGGCCTCGGCACGCCAGTCGTCCGACCACAGGCGCTTCATCGCGAGCAGCGCCGGACGCCCTCGCTGCACCTCGACGCCGGCGCCACCCGACCGACGGAGCACCAGCCGCTCGGCGAGTGGCGCCATCAGCTCGTAGAGACGCTCGATGACCTCGCTCTCGAGCACGTGGGCGCGCACCAGCGCCTCGGCCTCGGGGGCGAGTTCCTCGAGGTCGTCCTCGTCGGGGTCGTTCAGGTCGACGCCGTCGAAGACGCGGCGCAGGCGCTCCGGCAGGTTGTTCAGCTGGTAGAAGGCCGCCTCGACGCCCGTGGGGACCACCACCATCGGCGTCGCTTGCACGTCCCCGCGCTGGGCCCGCCACATCCAGCCGAGCTCGCCATCGTCGGGGGCAGCGCTCAGCGACTCGAGCGTGGTCGGGAGTGCGTTCGCGAGCATGCACCATGCTAGCAACGCCGGGCGCCAGCGCCCGTGTGTGGGGGGCGCCGTGACGGCGCAGGGGCCCGTGATACCGTTTCCGGCGTGATCCGCGTGATCGTCCTCTCCGTGTTGGCGCTCGTCTTGGCCATAGCGGGCGTCATCGTGGCGTCGTCGTACTTGAGCGTCGACGACGTCGTGCTCCCGGACGTGCGCGGCGTCCCGTTCGAGCGGGCGACGGCGATGCTGCGCGAACTCGGCGTCGAGGCGTCGACATTCCCCGAACTCGACGCGAGCGCCGACGAGGGGGCGGTCGTGTCGCAGACGCCGGGACCGTCGGCGACCGTGCGGCGCGGCCGAACGGTACGCCTCGGCGTGAACGCGATTGCCGAAGCACGGCAGATCCCCACCGTGGTCGGGCTCGGTGAGCATGAGGCGATCGCGCGCGCCGCGAGTGTGAACGTCCCGGTGTCGCGCGTCACCTACGTCGCTTCGGACCGGGCTTCGGGCATCGTCGTGCTACAGGATCCAGAGCCGGGTTCGTCGTCGCTCGGTGCGCGCAGCGGGCTCCAGCTCACGGTGAGCCGTGGTCCCGCCGACGCCGCCGTCGAACTCCCCGACCTTCGCGGCCTCACGCTCGAGGACGCCACGCGCGCACTGCGCGCTCTCGGAGTACGGCAGATCGACGAGGTCGCCTCCGCCGTCTCCTTCGATCGGCCCTTCGCCATCACCGATCAGCGCCCGCCACCCGGGGCCTCGATCTTCACCAGCACCCCCGTGACGCTCGTCTACGCGCTCGAAGGGACACGCGTCGTGCGCGTGCCCGACATCGTCGGCGAGCCGCTCTGGCGCGCGCAGCTCTACCTCCGTGGTGCCCAACTCAGCATCGGACCGGTGCAGCAGGTCGACGATCCGACCCGACCGATCGGCGTGCTCGAGGTGCGGCCCTCCGGGTACACCATCATCGGTAGCCCAGTGGCGCTGGTGGTCAACGGCACCATCGCGGGCATCGACCAAACACCGGTCGGCGGGATCGAGGACCGCCTCCCGACCGACGCGGGCGACGCCTCACCACTCGCACCACGCCTCGGAGCGCCCGGATCGAGCGCGACGCTCGACCCCCGGGCCGGCATCGGCACGAGCCCGCGCCCCGACGACGACGCTCCCTTCGTCGAAGGGGGCGACGAGCGCGTGGCCGAGGCCGACGAC
This sequence comes from Trueperaceae bacterium, assembly GCA_013697735.1. GTDB lineage: Bacteria > Deinococcota > Deinococci > Deinococcales > Trueperaceae > SKWV01. Next base: position 10,068 of record JACCWH010000146.1, read on the forward strand.
GATGGCGTTCCCGCCCCGGGTACGACCGTGGTGCAGGCCGACGGGAGCCGGATCATCCCGTTCCGCTTCGATCCCGCCTACGTCGGTGTCGCGAGCCTCACGCGCAATGCGTACTCGCTCCGACTCGTGGTGAACGACGCACAGGGGGAGCGCACGGTGCTCGATCGACGCCTCGCCGCGGGGGAGGGCGTCGCGATCGGCGTCGAGGTCCACGGCGACGGACCGGTCCTCACCTCCTACGTGAACGACAGCTTCTTCCAGATGTGGAGCCCCTGAGGGGGCGCCAGACAAGGGAGATCGCGGGCGAACGAAGTCCAGGTGTGGACATTCAGGTGTGGACATTCACGCGTGCCCCCGCGGCGCGCTCGTTCAGACTGTGAGCTACGTTCATGATCCGACCGAGCGGTCCGGAGCCCCCGGACATCGAGGAGGAGGAGGCGCGTGGAGCACACCGACATTGCACCGCTGGCCAAGCGGCTGGCCGAAGAGAACAACGTCGAATGGCGACGCCTGCGAGGCAGCGGCGAGCGCGGTAGGGTCGTCGAGCGCGACGTACTCGAGTATCTCGCGCGCGTCATGGCGGGTGACGAGGACGTCAACCCGACGCCGGAGCCCGTCCCCGAGGGCATGCAGTCGTGGCCCGACGAGGACGTCCGAGCCTTCGAGCACGAACGGCGCAGCGAGGTGCCGCCGCCGACGAATGGTCTGTCGACCGTCGATGACGAGATCTTCCTCCTCGATGGCGACGACGACCTCGATGATCTCGATGCCGAGGACGACGTCGTACTCGCCCACGACCCTTACGGTGGCGGCCGCACCGACGGCGCGCACGGTGCCCACGAGCGCCCCGACGGCGACACGTTCGACGACGGCGCGTTCGACGACGACGCGTTCGACGACGACGACCTCCTCGTCGCGGGCAACGAGGACGAGAAGCCGGCCGCTGCGCCGGCGCGCCCCGATTTCTCGGCGATCCCCGACGTCAGCATGTACGGAAACGTCGACGACGACGATCCCGACGACGTGTTCTCCATCGTCGACGACGACGTGGTGGTGGCGGGCGGATCCTCGGCGCAGAGCCGTGACCTTCCCGACCTCTTCGACGATCGATCCTCGGAACGCGAACTCGAGGTCGGACCGGTCTTCGAGGAGACCGTCCTCGGGAGCGGTGCGGCGTCGCTACCCGGTGGACCGTCGTTGGAGGGCGAGGACGACGAGTACACCGAGGTCGACGGAGGCGCCTCCCTCGACGACGCGCAGGACGATGACGCGTACGACGACGACTCGCACGACGGTGCCGCCGACGACGAGGACGTGTACGGCGATCTCGACTTGGACGCGCCGGACGACCACGAGGCCCCGGACCACGAGGCCCCGGCCATCACCGCGACGCGAGCGACGAACCTCCCGCTCATGCGTCACGGCGCAGTCTGGCGCCGGCAGGTCGACCTGACCAGCCTCGTCGCAGCGCAGGCCGACGTCGCACACGACATCGGACGGGGCGACCCCGTGCCGGCGTTGGCCTTCCTGGCTCGCGCCGCCGCCAAGGCGATGCCGACGGGATCGCTCATCGCGATCGCGATCTTGGACGGCGACGGTGTCCGGACGTACGCGATCGACGCGGCCGCGGGCTCCTTCACCGACGTGGTCGGTGCCATCGAAGCGGCGCACGACGACGCCGACGATGGCGCCGAAGGGTACGACCTCGTGGTGGCCGACCTCGCCGACCTCGAGATCGACGAGGCGGTGCTGCACCTCGGAGTTCCGGTGCTGTCGATGGGACGTGTGTTGATCGACTCCTCGACCGGTGGACGCCGGGCGACGCTCGCGCTCTCCGGCGACACCAGCGCGCGTGACGCCGGGCGCCTGGTGGCGCGAACGGCGGATCTGCTCGAGAGTCCGGTCAGGATCGTGCTGTAGTTCGGTGCTCGCGTGCGGCTGCGTCGCGACGACGTACCGTGCTCAGATCGCCGCGTCCGACCCCGACGGGAGTAGGAGCCAGAGCACCAGGTAGCCGGGGAGGGTGAGACCGAGCGAGAGCGGTAGGCTCAGCAGCCACAGCGAGCGCACCACGCGGACGTCGGCCCCAACGAACCGGGCGATGCCGAGCGCCACGCCCCCGAGGCGTCGCCCGATGCGAGGCCGTACGAACGCCCGCGACGACGCGGGCCTGCGAGCGCGGCGCTGATCGTGCCGGAGCGCGTCGCGCCCCCCACCGCCGTTCGAGAGGCTCACGACGAACCCCCGGCGAGGGGCGCCGCCGCGCGCTCGCGGTCGCTCGCCACCCTGGGCGTCGACCCCGGCCACCGTGGCCGCTCCGTCGGGTCGACGAGCGCTCGGTGGACGTCGGCTTCGAGCGTTCGGACGGCGACTGCATGGAAGGTGTCGGGAACGAGCGCGAGGTGCCGCAGCGCCTTGGCGTAGTTGCGGCGACCCCCGCGCGGGTTCCCCATCGCGCGCGCCTTGTGGAGCGCGGCGCAGAGGAGGATCACGCCGGCGGCGAACTCCCGCTCGAGCCCGTCGGCTTCGAGCCAGTAGGGCTCGAGCACCTCGTGCGCCTCCCAGAAGGCACCCGACTCGAAGAGCTCCACCGTGCGGTCCCAGCAGGAATTCGCGTCGTCCATGCGAGCAGCATAGTCGCACGGGGGCGCAGGGAGCGTGGCGCACGGTAGCCTGTGGCCATGGAGACACGACCGGTCGTCGTCGGGGTGAGTGGGGGGAGCGGCATGCCCTACGCGGTCGACCTCCTCGAGGCGCTCGCACGGGCCTCGATCGAGACCCACCTCGTCGTGACCGCCGGCGCCAAACAGGTCATCCCCAGCGAGCTCAGCGGCACGCTGCACGACCTCGAGGGGCTCGCCGACGTGGTCCACAAGGATCACGACCTCGGCGCCTCGATCTCGAGCGGCTCGTTCCGCGCGCGCGGCATGGTGATCGTGCCGTGCTCCGCGGGAACCCTCGCCAAAGTCGCGTCCGGCCTCACCGACAACCTGGTGAGCCGCGCCGCCCACGTGATGCTCAAGGAGCGGCGCCCCCTGCTGCTCGTGGTTCGTGAGGCACCCTACGCACGCCCGATGCTCGTCAACATGCTCGCCGCCTTCGATGCCGGCGCCACGATCGTGCCCGCATCACCGGGCTTCTACCACCACCCCACCACGATCGCGGAGCTCGTCGCCGGGCTCACGGCCCGGATACTCGACCATCTCGACGTGCCGCACGACCACGCCCCGCGGTGGAAGGGGGCCTGACGTGCCGTCGAACGACGTTGCGGCGCTCATCGCTGCGGCCGGCCTCGGCGAACGCCTCGGTCTCGGAGCGAAGGCATTCGTCGAACTCGATGGTCGCTCCCTGGTCGACTGGGCGATCGACGCCCTCGCTGGCGAGGTCGACGAGGTGGTGGTCGCCGTCGCGGCCGAGCACGTCGAGCGCGTTCGTGGAGCGCACCGGACGGTGCGAGTGATCGCCGGGGGGGCGACACGCCAGGCGACCGTCGCCTCCCTCGTCCGCGCTACGAGCTGCCGAATCGTGCTCGTGCACGACGCGGCCCGGCCCTTCCTGGACGCGGCCACCGTGCGCGCTTGCCTCGCGGCGGCGCGTGCACACGGCGCTGCGAGCGTCGCGATGCGAGTCGCCGACACGCTGATCGACGCCGAGAGCGGCGCGGTCGTCGAGCGCGAGCGACTCCGGGCGGTGCAGACGCCCCAGGCGTTCCTTCGCACGGTGCTGCTCGCTGCGCACGCGGCGGCCGAGCGCGACGGCGCCGAAGCGACGGACGATGCGGGGCTGGTGCGGCGTTCCGGGCGCCGCGTCGCGCTCGTCGAGGGTGGCGCGCACCTGTTCAAGATCACCGACCCCACCGACCTCGAACTCGCGCGCGCCTACGCAGCGTCGAGCACTGCAGCCGCGGCTCGCCGTGCCGGTGCCCCGACCGACGGCGTGCTTCGTGCTCGCGCCCCGGCGAAGCTCAACCTCGGCCTGCGGATCGTGGGGCGGCGCTCCGACGGCTTCCACGAGGTGGAGACGACCATGGTGACGCTCGACCTGCACGACGAGCTCACACTCCGCGTGGCGGGCGCCGATGACGTGCTCGAGTCACTCCGGTCCGGGGATCCGGCGATCGACCGAGCTCCCCTCCCGCTCGGTCCCGAGAACCTCGTCCGCCGCGCGATCGATGCCTATCGCCGGGCGGCGAGTGAGACGAGCACCATCTCGGTCCCACCGCTCGCGGGCAGACTCCGCAAGCACGTGCCGCTCGCGAGCGGGCTCGGCGGGGGCTCGAGCGACGCGGCGGCGACGCTCCGCCTCCTCGCGCGCACCTGGCCCGCTGGGCTCGACCTGCACACGATCGCGAGCGCCATCGGGAGCGACGTGCCGTTCTTCCTCCGTGGTGGCTGGGCGCGGGCGACCGGCCGCGGCGAGCGGCTCGACCCGCTCGACCAGCAGGCGTTGACGGCGGTGCTCGTCAACCCCGGCGTCGGCGTCTCCGCGGCGGACGCCTACGCCTGGTGGAGCGCAGCGGGAGACCGGAGCGCGGCGGACGGTGAACCCTGGCGCGGATTCGATCTCCGCAACGATCTCGAGCCGGGCGTCGCCGCGCACGTGCCGGCGGTGCGGGAGCTGCTCGAGTGGTTGCGCTCCGTCGCACCCGGGCCCGTCGCCATGAGCGGCTCGGGCGCGACGTGCTACGCGATCGTGGCCGACGAAGCGGCTGCGCAGGCGCTCGCCGAGCGGGCACGGAGCGATCGTGGCTGGTGGGCGCGCGTCGTGCACGACGCGCCGCCGGATGACCTCAGCCGGCCATGGTAGCGGGGGCTTCGGCCACCCGCACGCTCTCGTTGCGCTCAGCGCTCTCGTAGGCAGCGAACACGAGGCGCACCGCCTCGAGGCCGTCCTCGCCCGTGCAGATCGGTTCGCGAGCGCCCACGATCGTCTCGAGGAAGGCGCGAACGTGCCGCCCGTGTGGGGTGCCGCCCGCGAAGCGGTGCTCGCTCACGTCGGTGTCGCCCCAGGTGGTGCCGGGTGAGCGGCGGTATGCGTGCCGGAGGTAGGGCGCGCCGAGACGGTTCGTGTACTCGAGCGCCCCCTCCGTTCCGTAGATCCAGAAGCCCTCCTCCCAGCCGGTGCCGGTCCAGGCGGCCTCGACGGTACCGAGCGCCCCGGAACGGAACCGGAGGGAGACGTGCGCCGTGTCTTCGAGCGCCACGTCGAACTTCAACGTCGCCGTGCGTGCGAATACCTCCTCGACGTCGTGGCCGAAGTAGCGCGCGAGGTCCATCATGTGGCAGCCGTTGTCGAGGAGTGTGCCGCCACCGGAACTCGCCTTCGTGGCGAAGGAGGCGCGCACCTCGCTCGCGCCGGCCCAATCGTGCGCCTGCCGCAGCCTGAGATGCGTCACCCGCCCGAGATCGCCGCGCTCGACGATCTCCTTCGCGAGCGAGGCGGCGCCGTGTGAGCGGAGCTGATGACCGACCTGGAGCACCACGCCGGCCTCGCGGCAGGCGTCGATCATCGCCTGCCCCTGTCCGAGGTCGAGTGCGAGCGGCTTCTCACAGAGCACGTGCACGCCGTGCGCGGCCGCTGCCAGCGTGGCGGGGGCGTGCACGGCGGTGGGGGCGCAGATCGAGATCGCATCGACATCGCCGTCCGCGAACATCTCGGCGAAGTCGACGTAAGCGCGCTCCACCTCCCACTCGCGCTGCCGGGAGCGGAGGTTGAACTCGAAGGGGTCGGCGAGCGCCACCACCTCGGCGCCGGCCGCGAGGTAGCCGTCTCGGTGCACCTTCGAGATGCCGCCGACGCCGATGATGCCGATCTTGAGGGAGGGCGGCGAGGCGCTCAAATGTGCTCCTTCGTGGGGTTCGGGACGTGCTCGAGCGCCTCGACCTGGGGCGCCTCGCGGGTGGAGCGACTGAGGCGGCGGCGCGACCAATCGGCGGCGTTCGCGACGATCCGGCGCACGTGCCCATCGAAGTAGGTCGGGTACGTCTCGTGCCCGGGTCGGAAGTAGACGACGCGGCCATGGCCGCGCCGCCAGGTGCAGAGGCTGCGGAAGACGTCGCCCCCCTGGAACCACGAGACCATCAGCGTCTCGTCGGGTTCAGGGATGTCGAAGCGCTCGCCGTACATCTCCTCGTGCGCCAACTCGAAATGCTCGGGGATCCCCTCGAGGATCGGATGCGACGGTTGGAGGTTCCACAGTCGCTCCTTCTCGTCGGCCTCGCGCCACCGGAGCGAGCAGTTCGTCCCCATCAGGCGCTTGAACGGCTTCGAGTGATGCCCGGAGTGGAGGACGATCAACCCCATCCCTGCCAAGACCGCCTGCTGCACCCGCTCCGCCCAGGCGTCGTCGACCTCGTCGTGCGCCTTGTGCCCCCACCAGAGCATGACGTCGGTGTCGGCGAGGAGGTCGGTGGAGAGGCCGTGGTCGCTCTCGCGCAGCGTCGCCGTGCGTACCGTCGCGTCGGGATGATGCTCGAGCAGCGCGCCGCGGAGCGCGCCGTGGATGCCGTCGGGGTAGATGGCGGCGACGACGTCGTGCTCGAGCTCGTGGAGGTACTCGTTCCAGATCGTGACGCGAAGTGGGGGCATCAGCTGGTCACCGCGCCGGCCGACGCGGAGCCGACGAGCGTGGCGTACTTGTGGAGGACCCCGGTGCGGTACCTCGGCGCCGGCGGCGTCCACGCCGCGAGCCGACGGGCCATCTCCTCTTCGTCCTGCGCGACCTCCATGAGGTTGAGCTCGGCGTCGATGGTGATCCGGTCACCGTCCACGACGAGCGCGAGCGGACCGCCGACCGCGGCCTCGGGTGCCACGTGCCCGACGACCAGGCCGTAGGTGCCGCCCGAGAAGCGGCCGTCGGTGATGAGCGCGACCGAGTCGCCGAGGCCGCGACCGATGAGCGCGCTCGTGGGGGAGAGCATCTCCCGCATGCCCGGCCCCCCCTTCGGACCCTCGTAGCGGATCACGATCACGTCGCCGGGTTTGATCGCATCGGCGAGGATCGCCGCCATCGCCTCCTCCTCGGACTCGAAGACGCGCGCCGGTCCCTCGATGCGCGTCGAGCGGAGCCCGCTCGTCTTCGCCACCGCCCCCTCGGGGGCGAGGTTGCCGCGGAGGATCGCGAGGTGCCCGATGGGGTAGACGGGGCGATCGAATGGCCGGATCACGTCCTGCCCCTCCGGTGGCGCGTCGGGGACGTCGGCGAGGTTCTCCGCCACGGTCTTACCCGTCACGGTGCGGCAGTCGCCGTGCAGCAGGCCCGCCGCGAGCAGCATCTTCATGACCTGCGGGATGCCGCCGACGCGGTGGAGGTCGGTCGCCACGAAGCGTCCGGAGGGCTTGAGGTCGCACAGGTGCGGCGTGCGGCGGCGGATCGTCTCGAAGTCGTCGATCGTGAGGGGGACCTCGGCGTCGTTCGCGATCGCGAGCAGATGGAGCACCGCGTTGGTGCTCCCGCCGATCGCCATGACCACGGTGATGGCGTTCTCGAACGCTTCGCGGGTCATGAGCGATCGCGGCCGGACGTCGTCCCGAACCATGCGCAGGAGCGCCTCGCCCGACGCGGCGGCGGAGTCCGCTTTGTCGTCGTCGACCGCCGACATGGTCGACGACCCCGGGAGCGAGAGCCCGAGCGCCTCGATCGCCGACGACATGGTGTTCGCGGTGAACATGCCGCCACACGACCCGGAGCCCGGGCAGGCATGCTGCTCGATCGCCCGGAAACGCTCGAGGGGGATGCGACCCGCCGCGTACTGGCCGACGGCCTCGAACACGCTCACGATGGTGAGGTCCTCCCCGTCGAGGTGCCCGGGGCGGATGGTGCCGCCGTAGACGAAGATGGCGGGGATGTCGAGGCGCGCGATCGCGAGCATGGCGCCCGGCATGTTCTTGTCGCAGCCGCCGATGGCGAGGAGGCCGTCCATGCTCTGACCACGACAGACCGTCTCGATGCTGTCGGCGATCACCTCGCGCGAGACCAGCGAGCACTTCATCCCCTCCGTACCCATGGAGATGCCGTCGGAGATGGTGATGGTTCCGAAGCGCTGCGGCATGCCGCCGGCGCCCCGCAACGCTGCCTCGGCGCGGTCGGTGAGGCGTCCTATGCCGCTGTTGCACGGCGTGATGGTGGAGTGTCCGTCGGCGAGTGCGATCACGGGCTTGCCGAAGTCGTCGTCGGTGAACCCGACCGCCCGGAGCATCGCGCGGTTGGGCGCGCGCTGGTCCCCCTCGGTGACGACGCGACTTCGACGGTTGGGTGCGGAGCGTGTAGATGGATCGATGACGTCGGCCATGGTCGCCTCCGGGCGCCTGCAGGATTGCGTATCGTACCGTTTCGACGCCGGGCGCTCGCTCGGAACCGCGTTCAGGCAGCCGCGAAGCCGCGGTCGCGCCACGCGCGCAGCCGTACCCCCGCCTCGGCGATGGCGTCGTCCCCCTTGCAGAACGCGAAGCGGAGCATGCCGTCGACGAGGGCGCAGTGCTCGCCAGAGACGAAGGCGCGCATGGGGATGGCGACCACGCCGGCCGCCGCCGGGAGCGCCCGCGCGAGGGCTTCGCCGTCGCCGAATCCCAGCGCCGTGGCGTCGGCCACCACGAAGTACCCACCGTCGGCGTGGTGCGCCGTGAAGCCCGTGTCGGTGAGCACGGCGGTCAGCAGGTCGCGCCGCCGCTCGAGGCTCGCGCGGAGTCGAGCGAAGGACGCCCCGCCGTCGCTCGCCACGCCCTCGAGGAGCGTGGCGCAGGCGCGCTGCAAGGGGGTGGCGACGGCGAACGGGATCCACTGATGCGCGGCGCGCACGGCCCCGACGAGGTCGTCGGGTCCGCTCACCCAGCCAACCTTCCAGCCCGTCACGCCGAAACTCTTGCCGATGCTCGAGACGGTGAGCGTGCGCTCCCAGGCGCCGGGGCGCGACGCGAGGCGCGTGAAGGGGACGAACGCCAGGTGCTCGTAGACCTCGTCGGAGAGCACGACCGCGTCGGCGCGCGCCGCGGCGGCGACGATGGCGTCGAGATCGTCGTCGTCGTACACGGCGCCGGTCGGGTTGTGGGGCGTGTTGACCATCACCAGTCGCGTTCGGGGGCCGACCGCCGCGGTGAGCGCCGCCCGGTCGAGGCGCCACCGTGCGCCCTCGAGCCGCATCGGCACGCCCACCACACGGCCCCCCGCCATCCGCACCATCTCGGGGTAGGCGTCGTACCAGGGTTCGACGATCACGACCTCATCGCCGGGATCGACCAGCGCCTGCACGCTCGCGAAGAGCCCCTCCGTGGCGCCGACGGTGACCTGCACGTTCGCGAGCGGATCGAGGTCGCGCGCGAGCGCGCCGCCGAGCGCGCGTGCGATCGCCCCCGTGAGGTTCGGATCGCCGGGCATGGGGGCGTACTGCTGATGTCCGTCGGCGCCCGCTCGGAGCGCCTCGAGGACCGCCCCATCAGGAGCATCGTCGGGGAAGCCTTGGCCGAGATTGATGGCGTTCGTCGCGCGTGCGAGGGCCGAGTAGGTGGCGAACACGGTCTCGCCCATGCCGGCGACGCGCGCGGCGTCGCGCGGTCGCGTCGGGGTGGCGCCGTCGGCCGACACCTCAGCCGGCCACGACGGCGTGGGCACGTTCGAGCGCGCGCGGGAGCGCCGCCACCACGGCGGCCGTGAAGGCGTGCGTGTCGCGCGTTCCGCCCAGGTCGCGCGTCGCGTCCTGCGCG
>JACCWH010000147.1 GCA_013697735.1 Trueperaceae bacterium
CGCGATCCTCCCCCACGTCCGTCCCGCACCGTGCTCGTCACGGGCGGCTGCGGCTTCATCGGCTCGGCCGTCGTCCGGCACCTGCTGCGTGAGACGCCGCACCGCGTCGTCAACCTCGACGCGCTCACCTATGCAGGCTCCCTCGACAACCTCGCGGAGGCCGCCGACGACCCACGTCACACCTTCACCCGCGCCGACGTCACCGACAGGCACGCACTCGATCGCGTCTTCGGCGAGCACGAACCCGATGCCGTCCTCCACCTCGCCGCCGAGACCCACGTCGATCGCAGCATCGACGATGGCGCCACCTTCGTGCGTACGAACGTCCTCGGCACCTTCGAGCTCCTCGAAGCCGCCCGACGACACCTCGCCCATCGCACCCCCTTCGAGCGCCGGGCGTTCCGCTTCGTCCACGTCTCCACCGACGAGGTGTTCGGCTCCCTCGGCCCCACCGGCCGCTTCGACCGCGACACCCGCTACGACCCTCGTTCTCCCTACAGCGCGAGCAAGGCCGCCGCCGACCACCTCGCTCGCGCCGCCCACCACACGTACGGTCTCCCCGTGATCGTCACCAACTGCTCCAACAACTACGGCCCCCACCAGTACCCCGAGAAGCTCATTCCCCACACCATCCTCCGCGGGGTCCACGGTCTCGAACTCCCCGTCTACGGGGACGGCCGCAACGTCCGCGACTGGCTCCACGTCGACGACCACGCCCACGGACTCGTCCTCGCGCTCGAACGCGGCACGCCCGGGAGCACCTACCTCTTCGGGGCCGACCAAGAGCGCACCACCGTCGACGTCGTCGAGAGCGTCTGCAGCGCCCTCGATACACTCCGACCCGCTGGCGCCCCTCACGCACGACTCATCACGTTCGTAGCCGACCGACCGGGCCACGACTTCCGCTACGCCATCGACGCGCGCGCCACATGCGAGGAACTCGGCTGGAACCGATCCACCCCCTTCGACGACGGTGTCCGCGCCACGGTCGCTTGGTACCTCACCCACCTCGAGTGGAGCGAACGGCGTGCGAAGGGCGGCCGCAGCCTCGAACGCCTCGGCATCCCCGCCCCCCGCCCGTGACCCGCCGCGGCATCGTCCTCGCCGGCGGCAGCGGCACACGCCTCTACCCCGCAACGCGCGCCATCAGCAAACAGCTGCTCCCCATCTACGACAAACCGATGATCTACTACCCCCTCACCGTCCTCATGCTCGCCGGCATCCGCGACGTGCTCGTGATCAGCACCCCCCACGATCTGCCGCTCTTCGAACGTCTCCTCGGCGACGGCGCACCCTGGGGCATGCGCATCAGCTACGCCCCACAACCGCGCCCCGAAGGGCTCGCGCAAGCGTTGGTCATCGGCGCCGACTTCATCGGCGACGGCAGCGTCGCCCTCGTCCTCGGCGACAATCTCTTCTTCGGGTACGGCTTCAGCGGCCTCCTCGAACGCGCGAACGCGCGAACCGAGGGCGCCACCATCTTCGGCTACTACGTGAACGACCCGGAACGCTACGGCGTCGTCGAATTCGACGAGCACGGCACCGCCACCGGCATCGAAGAGAAACCGAGCGTCCCGCGTTCGCGCTACGCCGTCACCGGGCTCTACTTCTACGACTCGCACGTCGTCGACCACGCCCGTGCCATCCGCCCCTCGGCGCGTGGTGAGCTCGAGATCACCGACGTCAACCTCCGCTACCTCCGCGAAGGGACCCTCCATGTCGAACGTCTGGGTCGCGGCTTCGCCTGGCTCGACACCGGCACCCACGAGAGCCTCCTGCAAGCGAGCACCTTCGTCGACACCGTCGAAGCTCGCCAGGGCCTCAAGATCGGCGCCCCGGAAGAGATCGCCTGGCGCAAGGGCTGGATAGACGACGCCCGCCTCCGTGAGCTCGCCGAACCGATGCAGGCGAATGCCTATGGCCGCTATCTCACCGGATTGGTGGATGGGGCATCCGAACCGTAGATGAGTGAAACTTAATCGGCATAGTGGCGAGGGACGATAGCATGATCGAATGACCGTTGCTCGCTCTTTTCTGATCCTCCGAATCACCAGCCTCCGCATCGCCTGCCTGCTCATCGTCGGCACGGCGTCGTGGCCAGCCGTCGCGCAGGGTGTGGGCCGCCCCTGTCCGACTCCAGGGACCGCCGTCGCCTTCGCCGATCCTGCCCTCGAGCGCGTCGTTCGAAGCCTCATCGCGCCGGGCATAGGGACGATCCGATGCCGGGATGTTGCGAACGTGCGAACCCTCGAGGCGAACGAAGCCGGCATCACCTCGCTTGCTGGCATCGAATCCCTCGTCGCACTCCGGCGGCTCGATCTGCGCGACAACGAGATCACCGATCTGACGGCGCTCCGCGGGCTCGAGCGCCTGCAGCGCCTCGACCTGCGCAACAACGCGATCGTGGACCTCGCGCCGCTGGGCGGGCTCGGCTCGCTCACCCGCCTCAGCGTGCGTGAGAACGCGATCACCGACGTGACGCCGCTCGCGAGCCTCACGGCGCTGCGCATCCTCGACCTGCGTGAGAACCAGATCGAAGAAATTGCGCCGCTCCGCACGCTCCGGAACCTCGAGACGCTCTCGCTGCAGCGCAACCGGATCACGAGCGCAAGGCCGCTCGCCGCACTCGACGCATTGCAGACCCTCAACCTCGACGACAACCTCCTGACGGACGGCGTCGGGCTCGGGGCGCTCGACAGGCTCAGAACCCTGACGCTGCGACGGAACGCCATCGGGGACGTCGGCTTCGTGTTCGCCCTCTTCGCGCTCGAGACCCTCGACCTGCGCGAGAACGAGCTCACGAGTATCCGCTCGCTCCGCGGCGTCACGACACTGCGTACGCTGAGATTGGCCCGCAACAAGATCAGCGACGTCTCGCCGCTCGCTCCGCTCGTACACCTCGAGACCCTCGATCTGAGCCGCAACGACGTCGCCTCGCTCGCGGCGCTCACGTCGCTCGCGGCGCTCACGAACCTCGACCTGTCGCGCAATCCCATTCGGGACGGCCGGCCGCTCGTCGCGTTGCCGGCCCTCGAGGCCGTGAATCTCGACCGCACCTGCCTCGCCGACGACGCGAGCGGTTCCGTCGCCGCCCTGGTCGAGCGAGGTGTCACCGTCTCTCGCGAAGGCAGCGGCGAGTGCGAGTGAGCGCACCATCGGGAGCGGACGAGGAGTTGCGGCGCGATCTCGCGAAGGTGACACCGCGCCCGCGCCTTTCGCGTGCACTACGACTCGCCGCCGTCATGTGGCTCTTGCTCGCAGGCTGCGGACAGCTCGTACCGGTCGACCCCGACCCCGTGGAGCCACCAGCGACGATCTCGACGTTCGACCTCTGGGCCGACATGGCCATCGCTGCGGGCGAGGTGACGATCGCGCATGTTCCTGGTGCCGAACTCGAGCGCGTGGTGGCGCTGACGAGCGGCGTCCTGGTGGAAGCCGCCACCGGCGGCGTGCATACCCGCGTCGCCTGGGTCCGTGCCGAAGGGGTAGAGGGCCGCGTCGTACGGATCGCGTTCGCGCTCCCCGAGGGCGCCGCCGAACCGACGCTGCACGCCGTTCACGCCTACGCCGACAGCGGTAGCGCAGATGTCGGCGCGGGAGGGCTGTCACTACGTGCGGCCGTGGGACCGACGCTCCCGGCACCGCCGCCGGCACCGATGTCGCTCGCGCACCCACGGACGACCATCCTGTCGGCGCACTTCGCCGATCACGCGCTCGGCGACATGACGGCCTCGGGCAGCATCGGCGTCGGCGACGCTCTGCGAGTCATGGAGATGCTCGCCTCGGGAGAGGCAGACGCCTTCGACCTCTACCACAGCGACCTCGACGGTGACGACGTCACCGACCTCGACGACGTGGCGCTGCTGCTCGCGAAGGTGGTCGACCCGACGCTCCCAGCGGGCCTCCACGTCAAGCCTCGGCACCTGTCGTACGTGCAACTCGATCCCGCCACCGATCGACCGGGCATCGTCCTCGTCGGCAATCGCGGTAACGCGCCACTGGCGTCGGTGGTGCCCACGGCGCCAATGGGCGTCACGTTCACCGAGGCAGGCGGTATCGAAGGCCACTCGCTCGCACTTTCGCTCGCGATGCAGCAGCCATTGCCGAAGGGGTGGTTGCCGTCGCCTCTCGTCATCGCGGCGGGCGCCGACGGTGTCCGCGAGGTCATGCTCGGTCACGTCGTCGTGCTCATCGCCGGCCAGTCGAACGCGGTCGGTATCGGTCATCACGAAGGGACGTGGCCGGAGCTCCCCGACCCCGAGGTGCGCATGCTCGGCAACGACTACCTCTGGAAGGACGCGAGCGAGGCGCTCGACGACAACGCGGGGCAGGTCGACCTCGTCAGCGACGATCCCACCGCGCGCTACTCGATGGGCACCTACCTCGGCCACCTGCTGCGAAGCACCTTCGGCGTCCCCGCCTACATGATCCCGAGCGCGAAGAGCGGGAGCGAGGTGGCGATCTGGAGACCCTCCGGCAACCGCGTCAACCGCAACAACCTCTTCGGCTCGGCGAACTTCCGAGCGCACGTCTCGAGTGGCGCCCAGCCAAATCCCGTCACCGCCAATACGGAGGGTGCCGAGGGCGGGCCGCTCAGCGTCCTCGTCTGGTACCAGGGCGAGGCCGAGAATACACTCGAGAAGCAGGCGCGGTACGTCGAGTACACCGACACCGTGATGGACGTGTTCTTCGAGGAGCACGGCGCACCGACCGTCTTCGTGCAACTGGCGACCGATTTTCGTGTGGCGCAGAACCTTCGGCACGGCGCCGTCGCGGAGCTGCAGCGCCGCATGGAGAGCGCGTCGGGTGAGAGCGAGTCGCGCGACGCCTACTTCATGGTCGTGGCGAACGATCTTCCACGCGCCGAGCGCAACCACCTGAGCTCGTTCGGGCTGCGGATCTTGGCCGAGCGCATCGATCTCGCGATCCGCGAGCACGTACTCGCTCACGACGTCGACGGCACCGGACCACGCCTCGCAGGGCTACACGTCGAGGGCGACACAGTGGTGGTGGTACGCACGACGCGTACCCTCGAGGCCGGGACGCTCGACGC
>JACCWH010000154.1 GCA_013697735.1 Trueperaceae bacterium
GCTCATCGGCGCTCCCGACCTCGTTGTGTTCGACCCCGTAGGGCTCGATGCACAGGAACACCCGATGGCGTGCAGCCACGTGGCTCATGCGCTACAGCGTAGTAGTGCATGACCTGGTGCGCCTCGACGTCAAACCTCCACTCGGGCTCCAGCATCTCGTCGCTCTTGACGATGTCCGCCCTCGCTGCCCAATCCGGCACCGAGCTCCTCGAGCTGGTAGGCGTGGCGAATCGGGTGCATCACGGCGTGCTCGAGCATCGCGTCGATGGTGGAGGCGGCGCCCCACACCGGATACATCGCGTCCTCGAGCCGCTCGTCGCCCACGTCCCGTAACGGCGCGCGCCAGCGGTCGAGCACGTGGTCGAGGTACGCCGCGGCCTCCTCGGCGATGGTGTCGGCCTCTGGTGCGGGCTCGATGCCCGGATCGGGCAGTCCGAGCTGCTCCGTCATCCAGACCATGTAGCCGCGGGCGGCGGCGAGCACGTGACGCAGTAGCGCGGCCCGCGACGCGTATGCCCCGGCGTGCGGCGTCGGCAGCGTGACGCCGGCGCGGTCGGCGTCCATCCACACGTCGAAGAAGCGGCGCATCTCGCGATCGTGGAGGGTGACGAGCGCGCGAACGGCACGAGATCGAAACGGCTCTGCTTCGTTTGGCATGCGCGATCGTACGCGTCCGCTGCCACCCTAGTGTCGCACCGCCTTCTCGCGGGACGGCCGAAAACCCCACTGCCGACGCTCGTCCTCGACGAGGCGGCCTCCCCCGCCGCCGAGCGGTACGCTGATCCGACGGTGTCCGAATCGAACCTCACCAACCCGCTCATCGTTCAGGCCGACCGCACGCTGGTGCTGGAGACGTTCAATCCCCTCGCCTGGGAGGCGCGCGCCGCCATCGCGCCGTTCGCCGAGCTCGAGAAGAGCCCCGAGCACCTTCACACCTACCGCATCACACCGCTGTCGATCTGGAACGCCACCAGCGCCGGCGTGCGCACCGACGCAATGGTCGAAGCGCTCCGTCGCTTCAGCAAGTTCCCCGTCCCCGACAACGTCCTCGTCGACGTCCGCGAGCTCGGCGGGCGCTGGGGCCGCCTCCGCCTCGTCGACGTGGCGGGCGCGCTCGCGCTGCGCGTGCAGGCAGGCGACGAGCCGCTCCTGCTCCAGCTCACCCGGCACGACGGCGTCGCGCCGCTCCTCGGTTCGCGGCTCGACGACCGCTCCGCCGCCGTCCCACTCGAGCATCGCGGGCGCCTCAAGCAGGTGCTCATGGCACTCGGCTGGCCGGTGCAGGACGTCGCCGGCTACCGCGACGGGCTGGCGCTGCCCATCGCCCTCGACGAGGCGCTCGACGTCCGACCCTACCAACGCGACGCCGCCGAGGCGTTCTACCGTTCCGGCTCGAGCGAGGGGGGCTCCGGCGTGGTGGTGATGCCGCCGGGCTCGGGCAAGACCGTCGTCGGCCTGGTGGCGCTGGCGTCGGTGGGGCAGCGGACGCTCATCCTCACCACGAACCGCACCAGCGTGACCCAGTGGCGCCGAGAGCTCCTCGCCAAGACGACGCTCACGGCCGACCAGGTAACGGAGTACGGCCCCGGCGCCAAGGCCATCGGGCCGGTGACGCTCTGCACCTACCAGATGCTGACGGTGCGCACGCGCGGGTCGAGCGGCGGTGCGACCGCGGCCGGCGGCGACTCCTACCCCCACATGGCGCTCTTCTTGGAGCACGAGTGGGGCCTCGTGATCTACGACGAGGTGCATCTGTTGCCCGCACCCGTCTTCCGCCTCACGGCCGAGGTGCAGGCGCGACGACGCCTCGGCCTCACCGCCACCCTCGTCCGCGAGGACGGGCGCGAGGGCGACGTCTTCACCCTCATCGGGCCGAAGCGCTTCGACGTGCCGTGGCGCGAGCTCGAGCGCGATGGCTGGATCGCCACCGCCACCTGTTGCGAGGTCCGCGTCGCCCTCTCGGACGAAGACCGCATCGCCTACGCCATGTCCGACGACCGCGCCCGCTTCCGGCGCGCGGCCGAGAACCCTCGCAAGGGCGACCTGGTCTCCGCCATCCTCGCACTCCACCACGATCAGCCCGCGCTCGTGATCGGCCAATACCTCGACCAGCTCGAGCGGCTCGCGAACGATCTCGGCGCGCCACTCATCAGCGGCGACATGCCTCAGGCGACACGGAATCGCCTCTACGACGACTTCCGCGCGGGTCGCCTCACGCGCCTCGTGCTCTCGAAGGTGGGCAATTTCGCCCTCGATCTGCCCGACGCCGCCGTGCTCGTGCAGGTCTCCGGCGCCTTCGGCTCCCGCCAGGAGGAGGCGCAGCGCCTCGGCCGGCTGCTTCGGCCGAAGCGCCGCGGCGTCACGGCCAGCTTCTACAGCCTCGTCACGCGCGAGACCGACGAGGAGGCGTTCGCCCACAACCGGCAACGCTTCCTGACCGAGCAGGGTTACGCCTACCGCATCATGGACGAGTCCGAGTGGCTCGACCCGGCGCCGCGGCCGGGCCCGCCGCCCAACTGAACCGGAGGGAACATGGCACGCAGGCGACGCACGACCGGCGAGACGCGCGTTGATGCGGGGGCAGCTCCCGCGCCCGACGGCCCCGTATTCCACGACGGCCTGACGGTGATCGAGACGTCGGACGAGATCGAGCTCACGTCGCTGCTCGCTGACCGGCGCATCGGTGGGCTCATCGTCGCCCGCCTTGGGCCCACCGAGGCGGTCGTCCTACCCGAACACACCGAGCCCCTCCTGAAGGCGCTCCAGAAGGCGGGGCACACGCCGACGGTCGTGGACGGTCCCTGATGGGCGGTCCCGACGCGGCACCACGCCGCATCCCGCACGAGCGCGACGCGCTGCTCGCCGTCAGGCGTATGGACGCGGTGCAATTGAAACGCGCCCTGAAACGCTACCAACCAACGAGCAGGGCGTCGCGCAAGACCGACATGGTCACCGCGATCGCGAACGCACTGGAGACGCCATCCTCGCTCGATGCACTCATACGTCGCCTCACACCACTGGAGTCGCTCCTGTTGAGCGAGGCGAAGCGCCATGGCGGGAAGGTCGACGGTTGGCGGTTGGTGATGCTCGCGTCGCTGCACGGTCATCGCCCGGCCGTGCCCGAGCGCTGGTCGTCGAACGCCTACGGCTGCTACTTGACGCGATCGGTCGGGGCGGCGATCCTCGGCGAGCTGCTCATCGACGGCGTGCTGCTCCCGGGCGGAGCGAACGCATCGTGGTTCGAGTCGTACGGCGGGCACACCGGCGGGGCGAGCGACGTCGTGCGGCTCGATCCACGGCTCCTGGAACGCCTGCCGGACCTGCCACCGCCGCCGCTGCGGGCGCTCAGGCTGGAGCGGGAAGACGTGACGCCGGCCCCCGAGCAGCACCCGGCCGCCCTCGTGATCGAGCTCCTCGACGTCCTCCACCTCATCGTGGAGGAGGGCGGGCTCCCGCTCACACGCAGCGGCACCGTCGGCAAGCCATTCGTGGCTCGCCTGCTGAAGCGCCGCCCGCGCTTGGCGGGGCGAGTCGCGGTGCTCGCCATCACCTGCATCGAGATGGGGCTCGTGCGCGTGCCCCCCGTCGACGCTCCACCGAAGGCGTGGTCGGTCGCGGCGAGCGGCGTCCGGGCGCTCTACGACGCGCCGCTCCACGTGACCTACGCCGCCTTCATAGAGGCCGCGTGCCGCGTCGGCGATCCGGCAATCGCCGAGGCGTGGTCGTGGGGCGACGGCGTCGGCTCGCGCCCAGGGGCCTTCTGGCGCGCCACCATCGACGCCCTCGCCCTCCTTCCCGATCACCCCGTGGCAATGAGCGCGGCAGCGGACGCACTCTGGGAGCGAGCCCTCGAACCGGCGTTCATGAGGCGCGATCGCTACGGAGTGCGCCACACCGGACGGCTGCCCCGACCGACGGTGCTGACCGAACTGCTCCTCGACGTGATGCCGCGCCTGGGGCTCGTTGCGACGGCAGAGCGGCGCGGGCCGACTGGCGAGGGTCGATCGGGCGAGGCCGTAGCGGGCGGCGGCGCGGCCGGGACGCGGCACGTACGCGAGGGGATGTCCGAGCCCGACCGCGCCTCCCACTTCGTGCTCGCGCCGGCGCTGGGCCGGGACTGGTACCTCCGCGCCCGCACCCCCGAGGGAGCGTCACCGGCGCGCGTCGTGGAGACGAAGCGGTCCGCCGATCCCACCACCGCCGGGCAACCGACGAAGGCTCCGTGCCTGCTGATCGGGCCGAACTTCGAGGTACTCGCCTACCTCGACTCCCTTTCGCCAGGCGCGCTCGCGGCGCTCGCGTGCGCGTCGGCCGACCGCGTCGATGCGCACACGGCGACGTTCACCCTCGACCAGGTGGGGCTCAATCGGGCGCTCGATCTCGGCTTCGGCCTCGACGAGCTGCTCGATGGACTTCGTGCGCACGGTGGAGGAATACCGGGCAACGTCGAAGGCGCGATGCGGGCCTGGGCGAAGCGGCGCGAGCGTCTGCGCGTGACGATCGCGGCCCGCCTCCTCGAGTTCGCGGGCGCGGGCGAGCGAGACGCCGCCATCGGGCGCCTGCGCGGCGCACGAGCGGTGGGCGAGCGATTCGCACTGCTCGACGCCGCGGCGAGCCCTCCCGCGGGCACCACCACGCACCGCTACAAAGAGGCTCCGGCGCGCTCCCTCGCCTTCTCCACCGGCGCCGCGGTTCGAGTCGAGGGTCCGCTCGACCTGGCGGGGCAGGCGGCACTCGCGAGCGTGACACGCCGCCGGGATGGCGGCTCGCTCGTGCTCGACCGCGAGGCGATCCGCGCTGGCGGCTTCACGGTCGCCGTGCGCGATGCGCTGCAGGCGCGGGCGAAGGGCGGTATCCCGCCGCAGGTCGACGTCCTCCTCGGCGCCTGGAGCGCAACGGAGCCGAAGCCGGCACTGGCGGCGGCCGTCGTCTTCGCGCACCCGCGCGCCTCCGCCTGGGCGCTCCACCCGGAGATCGCCGCTCACCTCGCGGCGCCCCTGAGCGACACCACCTTCCTCGTCGTGCCCGGTCACGAAGGAGCGCTCGCGGCAGTGCTGGAGGAGCTGGAGGTCGCGTTCGGGCGGCACCTGGAGATCGTTCCCGGTCGTCTGCCGGACTCCGTCGGCATGCAGATCGGCCTGAGCACGCGCAGAACGCGAGAGCTGATCGAAGAGGCCGTGGGTGCGAGTGCCGCACTCGAGCTACGGTACGCGCGAGAGCGCGGACGCACCGGCTACGGCGCGCGGACGAAGGGCAAGATCCTCACCGAAGTGGTCGTGCCGGAGCTGGTGACGTACGAAGGGTCGATCCCCTACCTCGTCGCCAGCACCGACACCGGCCAGGATCGACTCATTCGCATCGGCTACATCGAGGGGATCGCGGTGCGGTGGAGCGCGCGGTAAGGGAGGGAAACCCCGAAGGTAAGCCCTCCGCCTGCACGCCCAGCACGAGGGCCTCGTCCCGGCCGCGGGCGGGAGGTTGCCCGACCCTGCTCCGGTGCGTCGCGCAGCCGACCGGGCGGCGCCTGCGCGACGCCCCCGCCGGGTTCGGTCACCCACCCAGTGCGGACGCCGTCGACGCGCGCCTGGCGGCGATGCTGCTCGACGAAGCGGGGTGAGCCTACGGGCGTCGCGACTGGGCGGCGCGGGCGGCGCTCGGACGGGGCCATGGCGCGCGTGCCCGTCCTGTTGCCGCAAATGTCATGACGTTATAGACTGCCGCAGCCGAGGGATCGAACGACGTCGGACATCGTCCAGCGAAAGGTTCGGGTGGTCCATGGCTCGACCCGTGCAGTCAGAGAGCGCGTCGCGCGTCGAAGGACCCTCGTCGGTTCCCCTCGATCTCCCCGTATTCGCGGCCGACGGCAAGAGCGTGATCGTCGCGCTCGACCACGCCTTGGCCGGGGGACAACTGCCGTCCCTCGATCGACCGGCAGACCTGATCGAGCGCATCAGCGGCGGCGCTCCCGACGGCCTCATCCTCACCGTGGGCATGAGCCGGGTCCGAGGCACCACCCGCGCGCCGTGGCTGCTCACCGCCGACTACTACGCCACCTCCGTCTTCCCAGGCGGCAGTGGCGAGGACGACGTGCACACCTTGGCTTGGGACGACGAGGCTGCGAACGCCCTCGGCGCCTGCGGCCTCAAGTGCCTCCTCGTCTTTGGACGGCGCGATCCCAGGCAACTGGAGGTCAATGTCACTCGCGTCGCGGCCTTGGTCACGAAGGCACACCGCGCGGGGCTCCCCGTCATGATCGAGGCGACGCTTTGGGGCGCTAGGATAAGCGCGACGCAGCAGCACGATGCCACGATGATTTGCCACGCCGCGCGCGTCGCGTTCGAGCTCGGCGCCGACGTCATCAAGATCCCGCTCCCCGACGACGCCGAAGCGCTTGCGCGCCTCACGGACGCCCTTCCCGTGCCGATCGTGATCATGGGCGGCGCCGCCGGGCGCGCCGACGAGCTCTTCTTCCACGTCGAGCGTGCTCTTCGGGCGGGGGTCCGCGGCGTGGCGATGGGGCGGAACGTGTGGCAGGCGCGCGATCCGGCCGCGTACATCGCTGCACTTCGGTCGATGGTGCACGGCGGCGCCACCGCCGCCGACGCCGTTGAGTCCGTTCGTGCAGGATGAACCCGATCGTCTCATCCGCTCTGCGCCCACTGTAGGAGATACGCCTTCATGGAGGATCCCTCGATGCCACGACCGACGTTCCCCACCATCGATCCCGATCGTCGTCGAGCGCTCCTACGACACCCTGGAGGGGGGCGAGTACGGATCGTCATCGACACCGATTGTGCAAACGAGATCGACGATCAATTCGCTCTCGCGTGGGCCCTACTGCTGCAGGAGCGGCTCGCCATCGAAGCCGTCTATGCGGCCCCCTATTCATTCGGCATCTACCGCGACGATCTCATTCGAACGGCCGAGCTGAGGCGGCGGGGCCAACCGCTCCCGGACGAGCTGCGGCCCCTCGCAGGGTGGGTCGCCGGGCTCGAGGAGATCGGCGTCGATCCTGCCGACGTCTCCTTCGTCGGACCTGCGGAGGGAATGGAAGCAAGCTATACGGAGATCCTCAAGGTCGGCACGCTGATGGGCATGGACCTCCAGCCGAAGACGTTCCGTGGAGCGCCCGAGTACCTCGCCTCGTACGATGCGCCGGTCATCTCACCCGCGGTCGAGGACCTCGTCGAACGAGCGATGGCGCCGGCGGACACGCCGCTCCACGTCGTCGCCATCGGGGCAACGACCAACATCGCATCCGCACTCCTCGTCGAACCGCGAATCGTCGATCGCATCGTCGTGTCGTGGACCTCGGCCTACCCGACCTGGGCCGGCATGTACAACTACTCCTTCAATCTCGAACAGGACCTGCTGGCGTCGCAGCTCCTTTTCTCGAGCGGTGTCCCGCTGGTCTACCTCCCCGGGTACTACCTCGGTTCGCAGCTCACGATCTCGTTGCCGGAGATGCAGGCGTACGTTCGCGGGCGCGGTGCGATCGGGGACTACCTCCACCACCTCTACACGCACAATCCCCTGTACGCGCAGCGGGGAATCGTGGGGAACGAGATGCGCACGTGGGTAATCTGGGACTTGATCAACTTCGCCTGGCTGATCGATCCCGCATGGGTCCCGACGCGCTTCGTGCCGACACCGAGGCTCGGCGACGATCAGCGATGGCACACGGACGGTGCCCCGCCACACGAGATGCTGGAGGCGTACGAGATCCGGCGTGATTCCATCTTCCGCGATCTCTTCGTCAGACTCGACGCCTTCGCCAGGACGTCGGTATAGTTCATCCCATGAACCCGTCGCCCCCCAACGCGTTCCCGCGTGCGGAGGTGCCGATGCTCGCGCTCTCGAAGGACGCGGGGCGCCCCCTCTACGTTCAGCTCTACGAGTTGATCCGCGATCAGGTACGAGCGGGCACATTGAAACCCGGAGATGCGATAGCAGCCGAGTCGGAGTTGACGCGAACCTATGGCGTCAGCCGCATCACCGTCCGTGCCGCCCTCGATCAGCTCGTTCGTGAGGGCTATATCGATCGCTACCGAGGTCGTGGCTCGTACGTCAAATCGACGAATCCGGAGACGCGCGCCTGCCTCGCGTCGTTCACGGATCAGATGCTGAGCGTGGGGCGGAGACCCCGCACGGACGTCCTCGGCCTACGGATCGACGTTACGGCCGCGTTCGTGGCACGAACGCTCCCCTTCTCGCCCGACGTGGAGGTCGTGCGCATCGAGCGGCTTCGTTGGGTCGACGGCGTTCGTGTGGCACTCGTCCACTCCTACATCCCCTACGATCTCGTCCGGGGGATCGATGCTCGTGACTTCGCCGATGAGGGTCCGGCGCAATCGCTGCTGTACGTGCTGGAGCATCGCTTCGGCGTCGTCCTGGATCAGGGCGAGGAGACGCTGGTGCCCGTGAATGCGCAGCCGCCGGTCACGGAGCTTCTCGGCGTCTCGGGCGGCGACGCGATCGCACTGAAGATCTGCACGGTGCGCGACGTTACCGGGACGCCAGTGCTGTACGAGGAGGCGAGCTGGTCGGGGCCGCAGACGCAGCTCGTGCGGCGCGTCCCTCAGTCACCCTGATCACCTTCGGGTGCATCATTGACACCCCCAGAAATGTCATGACATTATGTGCGCACGTTCACAGCGCCGGTCTCGGGGCCGAGCGAGCCGTTCGTGAGCGCGCGAAGAGGAGCACGGGTGATCATGGCGTACCGGGGCCGGCAACTATGACACCGTGAAGTTCGCCGTTCACGCCGCCTTATGGATGCGCGACTGGGCTGAGGATGTGGCGCCTCATCTCGAAGAAGCCGCGCGCCTCGGCTTCGATGGTGTCGAGCTCTCCCTCCTCGGAATGGACGACGCCACCACGAGTCGCCTCCGTGCCCAGGCCGCATCGCTCGGGATCGAGCTCACTTGCACGACCGGTCTCGCCCCGCACCAGGATCTCACTAGCGACGACGCCGATGTTCGGGCGGCTGGTGTCGAGGCACTCCAACATGCCCTCCGCACCGCCGACGCGTTGGGTGCCCGGCAGTTGTCGGGCGTCGTTTATGCGCCCTGGGGCCAGCGCCGCATGGAGGGGCGCGACGTGCGGTGGCGGCGCGCGGTGTCCGGCATCACTGCCGCGGCGGCGCTGGCTGCGGAGCTCGGCATCACGATCGGGATCGAGGCGATCAATCGCTACGAGACGGATCTCGTCACCACGGCGGCCGACGCCACGCGCATGGCGGCCGACGTGGATCACCCGAATGTCGGTGTGTTGCTCGATACGTACCACATGAACATCGAGGAGAAGGACGTGGCCGCGGCTATGGGGGCCGCGGGCGCGCGGCTCGTCCACCTGCACGTGGTCGAGAATGATAGAGGCGTGCCAGGATCGGGCCACGTCCCCTGGGACGCCGTCGTCGAGGGCGTACGCGCGACCGGCTATGGGGGCTGGGCTACGCTCGAGATGTTCGTCCAGGCCGATCGAAGGGTGAGCCCCGACCTCGCCATTTGGCGTGACATCGAGGCCGATCCAAGCGACGCTGCTCGCCGCGGCCTCGCCTTCTTGCGCGCGAGGTTCGCGTGACGGCTGACGAGGTCCGGGCGCTCGCGGATGGCCTCGCACAGGCGTACGCGCGCGAGCGCGACGTCCTCGCGCAGCTCGACGCCGCCACCGGTGACGGCGATCACGGCGCTGGGATGGCGCGCGGCTTCGATCGCGCCCGCGCGGCCACGGCCGAGATCGACGGTGACGACGTCGGTGCCGTCCTGACGGCCGCCGGTCGGGGTGTGATGTCGGGTGTCGGCGGCGCCTCCGGAGCGCTTTTCGCGAGCCTCTTCCTTGCCCTGGGGGCGGCCGCGGCCGGCGCGACGACGCTCGAGACCGAGCACGTAGTCGCCGGGTGTGCGGACGCGCTCTCCCGGATCGCGCGGCTCGGCCGCGCCGAGATCGGCGACAAGACCATGCTCGACGCGCTCGCCCCCGCGCTCGATGCACTCCGCGCGCACGCCGACGACGCACTCGCCGATGCCCTGGCGGCGGCAGCGCTCGCCGCCCGCGAGGGCGCCGTGGCGACGGTCGCCATGTGCGCGCGGCACGGCCGCGCGCGCTACGCACCCGAGGCCGGCGTCGGTCACGTTGATCCGGGCGCGGTGTCGATGGCGATCCTCTTCGAGACGTGGCACGACGTCGCGCGAGGGGGCGCCGCATGAGGAAGCTCGTGAACGATCCTGATCGCCTCGTCGACGACATGATCGACGGTTACGTCGCCGCCTACGGCGATCTCGTCTCGCGCGGTGACCACCCGCGGGTTGTCGTGCGTCGTCGGTCGAAGCCACGTGGACGTGTCGGTATCGCCATCGGCAACGGCTCCGGGCACGAGCCGATCGCGCTCGGCTGGATCGGGGCAGGGATGCTCGACGCGAATGCTGTCGGCGAGGTCTTCGCCGCGCCGCCGCCCGACCTCGTGCTCGAGGCGATTCGCGCGAGTGACCGCGGGGCCGGGGTGCTGCTGCTCGTCTCGCGGCACGCGGGTGACGTCATCAATGCGGAGATGGCGGTCGAGCTGGCCCGCGCTGAGGGGCTGCGGGTCGAGCCGCTGCTCATGTACGACGACGTGTCGTCGGCGCCGAAGGGGCGCGAGGAGGATCGGCGCGGCGCTCCCGGCACCACGTTCGTCTACAAGGTCGTGGGCGCTCGTGCCGAGGAGGGGGCGTCGCTCGACGAGCTCGTCGCGCTCGGCTCCCGCGTGCGGGACGCGACGCGGACCCTCGCGGCCGCCCTCGCCCCGGGCGTCTCACCGCTCACGGGGCGGCCGATGTTCTCCCTCCCCGAGGGCGAGGTCTTCCTCGGTATGGGTGTGCACGGGGAGCCCGGTCTCCGCAGCGTCACGAGCGCGACAGCGGACGAGCTCGTCCGCGAGATGATGCCCGAGATCCTCGACGACCTGCCGTTCGAGCGCGGCGACGAGGTCCTCGTGCTCGTCAACGGCATGGGAGGCACCACGCTCATGGAGCTCCTCGTCGTCCATCGGAGCGTTGCCGCCGTCCTCGAGGAGCGCGGCGTGGTGCCCTATCGCCCCCTGGTGGGCTCGTTCGTCACGACGCAGGAGATGGCTGGCTTCTCGATCTCTCTCTGCCGGCTCGACGATGAGATTCGACGCGCCTGGGACGCCCCCGTCCGCGCGCCCTTCTTCCACCGCCCCGAGGAGGCGAATCCATGAGCACGGCCCGCACGATCCCGCCCGCCCCGAACGGCGCCGCCGCAGGCGAGACACCGCCACCGGACGCGCTTCTGGCGATGTACACGACGATGCTCACCATGCGCCGCTTCGATGAGCGGGTGCGCGACCTGAGCGCCGCGAAGGCGATCCCGGGCTACGCCCACACCTACTTCGGTTCCGAGGCGATCGCCGCCGGCGTCATGGCGGCCCTACGGCCGGACGACTGGATCGCGTCGACCTACCGCTGCCACGGGCACGCGATCGCGAAGGGAGTCGCGCTCGAGGCGATGGCGGGAGAGCTCTACGGCCGCACGACCGGCACCGCCAAGGGGAAGGGCGGCAGCATGCACGTGAGCGACTTCGACGTCGGCATGCTCGGCGCCTTCGGCATCGTCGCTGCGGGAATCCCCATCGCGCTCGGCGCCGCGCTCACCGCCATGCGCAAGGGAACGGGGCAGGTGGCGGTCGCGTTCTTCGGCGATGGCGCCGTCCACCAGGGCGTGTTCCACGAGGGTGCCGGCCTCGCCATGCTCTGGAACGCGCCGGTCGTACTGCTGTGCGAGAACAACCAGTACGCCGAGGCGACCGCGATCGAGTACCACTTGAACACGTCGACCATTGCCGACATGGCGTGCGCGTACGCCATGCCAGCCGAGCGGGCGGACGGGATGGACGTGGTGAGTGCCTACGCCGCGGCGCGCCGCGCGGTCGAGCGTGCCCGCACGGGCGGTGGCCCCACGCTCCTCGAGCTCGTCTCCTATCGCTTCTCGGGGCAGTACGAGGGGGACGCTCAGGGCTATCAGCCCCCGGAAGAGATCGCGCGCTGGCGCGAGCGCGACCCGATCACGACCTTCGAGCGGCTCGCGCCAGAACGGGGCATCTCAACCGAGGCTCTCGCGCGCGTGGCGGACGAGGTCGACCGAGCCGTCGACGCCGCCTTCGCGGCCGCCGAGCGCGCCCCCTTCCCTGAGCCCGACGACCTCTTCGACGACGTCTACGTCAGTTACCCATGACCGTCGAGGCAGCGTGACAGCGCGACACGAAACGACGACGGCCCCAGGCGACGGCTCCCCGGAGGGACCTCATCCCATGCGAGAACTGACGGTGAAAGACGCGATCAACGAGGCGCTCGTGCAGGCGATGGAGGCCGATCCGGACGTCATCCTGATGGGCGAAGACATCGCGGGCGGCGCCGGCCGAGACGATCACCCGGGCGCCCTCGACGCGTGGGGTGGGCCCTTCGGGGTAACCAAGGGCCTCGCCACCCGCTTCGGCCGGGAGCGGGTGATGGACACGACGATTGCGGAGGCCGGCTTCTTCGGCGCTGCGGTCGGGGCGGCGATGACGGGGCTTCGCCCCGTCGTCGAGCTCATGTACGTCGACTTCGCCGGCGTCGCGTACGATCAGATGCTCAACCAGGCCGCGAAGGTTCGTTACATGTTCGGCGGCAAGCAGAAGGTCCCGATGGTGATGCGTACGGTGGTGGGGGCTGGGTTCCGCGCGGGCGCCGAGCACTCGCAGACGCTCTACTCGCTCTTCACGCACGTTCCCGGCCTCAAGACGGTCGCCCCCTCGTCCGCCGCGGACGCGAAAGGGTTGCTGCTCACCGCGATCCAGGACGACGACCCCGTCGTGTTCTTCGAGCACAAGCGGCTCTACATGGAGAAAGAGCACGTCGACGAGGCCCCCGTGCCCATCCCGTTCGGCGTCGCCAAGGTCGTACGGGAGGGCCGCGACCTCACGATCATCGCGGTGCAACGCGCCGTCCAGTTCTCGCTCGCGGCGGCCCACACGCTCGCTGAGGAGGGTATAGACGTCGAGATCATCGACCCGCGCACCTACTCCCCCCTGGACGAGCGGGCCATCCTCACCTCAGTGGCGAAGACCGGGCACGTGTTGATCGTCGACGAGTCGTACCCGCGCTGCAGTCTCGCCACCGACATCGCTGCACTCATCGCCGACGAAGGCTTCGACTCGCTGAAGGCCCCCGTCAAACGCCTTACCGCGCCACACACACCGGTGCCGTTCAGCCCGCCGCTCGAGGACGCCTACCTCCCGCTCGCACCGAAGATCGTCGCGGCAGTCCGGGCGCAACTGGGGGCGGGAGCCGCGATCGGAACGCGCCGTGGCTGAGCGCTGCGAGGTCGAGTTCGACCACTACACCGAGGCGTGGGTCGAAGACCCGCACACCGTCTACGCCGACCTCCGCGCGCGCTGCCCTGTCGCGCACTCGGCAGCACACGGTGGCTTCTGGGTGCTCACGCGCTACGAGGACCTTGCCGCGGCGTTGCGAGACTGGGAGACCTTCGCCTCGGGCTATCTGGGGCGGGTGGCCGTGCCGCATACGACGGCCGAGAAGGTCCGGAGCATACCGATCGAGGTGGATCCACCCCGGCACGCCGCGTATCGAGCCGTCGTCGCCGACCTCTTCACGCGGCCCGCCGTGCGTCCCCTGGAGGAGGACACGCGTGCCCACGCGCACGCGCTCCTCGACGCCGTCGCCGACTCAGGACGCCTCGAGGTCGTCCAGGAGTACGCGACACCGCTCCTCGCCCTCACGCTGGCTCGGTTCTTCGGGATCCCCGTGGCGGACGTGCGGCGTCTTGAGGCGTGGACGGACGCGATCTTTGCCCACCGTCTCCATGATCCAGATGGCGCGCGCCGCGCGAGCGAGGCGCTCGACGCCTACATCCTCGAGCAGCTCCAGGATCGCCGGGAACGACCCCGCGAGCGAGATCCGTTCACCGCCATGGTGGCGGCGGAGATCGACGGCGCGCCCCTGGGGGACGACGAGCTCCTCGGGTTTTGCCGGACGCTGCTTCTCGCGGGTCGCGAGGCATCGATCGACGCGCTCGCGGGGGCCATCTGGTACCTAGCGATGCACGACCAGGCGCGGCGCGAGCTCGCGACGAGGCGTGACCTCTTCATGCCGGTCGAGGAGTTGCTTCGCTACGTCTCGCCCATCCAGCTCCTCGGCCGCGTCGCGACGCGCGACGTCGAGCTGCACGGCCAGCACATCGAGCGGGGGGAGTCAGTCGCAATGGCCTTCGGAAGCGCGAACCGTGACGAACGCGTCTTCGCCGATCCCGATGCGTGTGACTGGGACCGGCGACCCAATGCGCACCTCGCCTTCGGGGCCGGCCCTCACCACTGTCTCGGCGCGAACCTCGCGCGACTCGTCGTCGCCATCGGACTCGGTGTGCTGCTCGAGCGCACGTCGGAGTTCGCGCCCGATCCAATCGAGGCGCCGACGCGGAAGCCGAACGGCGACGCCCGCGGGTTCGTTCGGCTCCCACTCGTGATTGCCGCGACGGCACCATCGTGACGCGTCGCCGGGCACCCGCACCCGGTGAGACGGCCCGGGAGACGGTGTTCACGATGGACACCTCGAGCGTCGTTTTCGGGATTGGTGCCACACGGGACGTCGGGTGGCACGTGCGCCGCCTCGGCGCCTCCCGAGTGATGGTCGTGACGGATGCAGGGCTCGCTGGGGGACGGGCCGTGACGTCCGTCCTGACGTCCCTGAAGGAGGCCGGCGTCGACATCGCGCTTTTCGACGACGTCGCGATCGAGCCGACGGACACCTCCTTCCAGCGGGCGATCGCCTTCGCGCGCGACGGGCGCTTCGACGGCTACGTCGCCGTGGGAGGCGGCTCCGTCATCGACACGGCGAAGGCGGCGAACCTCTACGCGACCTACCCGAATGACCTGCTCGCCTACGTGAATCCGCCGATCGGCCGCGGGGAGGACGTCCCGGGGCCGCTCGCGCCGCTCGTGGCGGTGCCCACCACGGCCGGGACGGGGAGTGAGACCACGGGCGTCGCGATCTTCGACGTGCTGTCGCTCCACGCGAAGACGGGCATCGCGCACCGCTCGCTCCGGCCGGCGCTCGGCATCGTCGACCCGGACAACGCCCGGGGCATGCCGCCCATGGTCGCCGCCTGCTCGGGTCTCGACGTCCTCTGCCACGCCGTCGAGTCGCTGACCGCCCTCCCCTTCAATCACAGGGATGCACCGCCGTCCCCTGCCTCGCGACCGGCGTATCAGGGTGCGAATCCCGTCAGCGACGTCTGGTCCTCCACGGCGATTCGGATCGTCCGCGACAACCTGCTCCGGAGTATCGACGACCCTGACGACGACGACGCGCGCGCCCAGATGATGCTGGCCGCGACCTACGCTGGGATCGGTTTCGGCAATGCGGGCGTCCACCTCCCGCACGGCATGTCGTACCCGGTATCGGGCATGGTGCGGACGTATCGACCCGCCGGCTACCCGGAGTCGAATGCGATCGTGCCGCACGGCATGGCCGTGATCCTCACCGCGCCGGCGGTCTTCCGCTTCACGGCCCCGGCCGACCCCGAGCGCCACCATCGAGCAGCGGCGCTCCTCGGCGTCGGTGACGACGTCGATCCGCGTGACGGTGAGGCAGTCGGGGAGGCGCTCGCCGGGGCGCTCGAGCGGATCATGCTCGCGACGGGCATGCCGAACGGGCTGGCCAGCGTCGGGTTCGATGCCTCCGATGCGCCGCGTCTCGCCGCGGGCACCCTTCCGCAGCACCGCGTCACGAAGCTCTCACCCCGTCCTGCCGACGAGGCCGACCTCGTCGCGCTCTTCGAGTCCGCCCTCAGCTACTGGTGAGCGCCACCGTGCGTCAAGCCTTCGGCACGAGCCATAATCGATCGGACGGGAAGTGCACGTGAACGTCGTCCCCTTCGTTGATCTGGCCCGGGGTGTCGGCGCTGCGGATGACTTCGACGTCGTGCTCTCCCACGCGCACGATGTAGCGGGTGTAGGTGCCCACATAGATCCTGGATCGGACCGTGCCCGTCACCGTGTTCGGATCGCCGTTCGCCCCTCTGACGTGCAGCTGCTCCGGTCGGATCGTCAGCACAGACTCGCCCGCGGGCGCGCGCTCCGCGTACGGGGCATCGAACGCGAATGAGCCGATCGGCGTCTCGACGACGCTGCCCCGTCGGACAGCGGGAAAGAAGTTGGTGCCTCCGAAGAACTGCGCCGCCCTCCCCGAGACGGGACGGAGGTAGAACTCGCTCGGCTCGGCGTACTGGGTGAGAACGCCGTCGAAGATGAGTGCGATCTTGTCGGCCAGCACGACGGCCTCGCCCTGGTCGTGCGTGACGAAGATCGTCGTGACGGCGAGATCGCGCTGGATCCGCACGATTAGGTCCCGCATCTCGTCCCGGAGGTGCGCATCGAGATTCGACAACGGCTCGTCGAGGAGCAGGACGTTCGGCTCCGTGATCAGCGCGCGTGCGAGCGCGATGCGCTGCTGCTGGCCCCCGGAGAGTTGCGTGGGGCGGCGGTCGGCGACGCCTGGCAGCTGGACCAGTTCGAGCATCTCTTCGACGCGGCGGCGGATGGTCTGACGCGGGACCCCGCGCATCTTTAGCCCGAAGCCGACGTTGTCGCCGATCGACATGTAGGGGAACAGGAGGTAGTTCTGGAAGACCATGACGGCGCCGCGCTTCTCGGCCGGCGTCGAGACGACGTCCCGCCCGTCGAAAAGGATCGATCCCGCCGTGGGGCGGAGGAGCCCCGCGATCATCTTGAGCGTCGTCGTCTTCCCGCACCCGGACGGGCCGAGGAACGCCGTGAGGCTTCCCGACGGAATGTCGAGCGTGAATGCGTCGAGCGCGGGCTGCTCGCTGCCGGGGTAGCGCTTCGTCAGGTCGTCGACAAGGACATGCGTCATATCTTTCCGAATCCTCCCACGGCACCCGACTCTCCAGAGAGGTACCTCGAGATGAGTATCAACACGAGGATCGCGGGCCCGATGAACACGAGGGACATCGCGGCCGTAAGCGCAGCGTTGCCACCGGCGGCCGTCGAGAAGAGCAGGATCGGCAGCGTCACGACCCGTCCCGATCCGATCAGGAAGGTGAGGATGTACTGGCTCCACGAGATGAGGAACGCGAACAATCCCGCGACCATCACCCCGGGGATGATCGCGGGGAGCGTCACGTACCAGAAGATCGCTAGCGGGCGGGCCCCCAGCGACCGCGCTTGATCCTCGAAGTTCGTGTCGTAGTTGGCGAAGACCCCGGAGAGGACGAGGACGACGTACGGCATCACCGGCACCAGGTGTACCAGGCCGACGCCGAAGGGCTCGCCCGCCAGGCCCCAGCGGAGGAAGTTGATGTTCAGGCCGAGCGCGATCGCCACCCCCGGGACGATCGTCGGCGCGAGCAGCAGGAACTCGATGACCCTCTTACCCCGGAAGGCATAGAGGCCCAGCGCCCGCGCTGCCGGGAGGCCGATTGCGATCGACGCGAGCGTGACGCCGAGGGCGATGCCGACGCTCGTGACGAATGCCTCGAGCACCTTCGAGTTGGGGTCGGCCACGGTCGCCCACGCCCGGAACGAGATCTCGTTGGGGATGAACTGCGGGTAGAACCACCTGAAGGCGAACGCGTTGAACAGGAACGCGATGAGCGGCGCGATGAGGAAGAGCAGGAGCACGACGAGCGCTCCGTAGTGGACGCCACTGGCGAGGCCGCCCGACACGGTCCCCCTTCCCTCGGGCTCCTGGCGACCGGCTCCGGCGCTACGTGACGACGCCACGCTCCTACTCCTTCCGGATCGTGCGGCGGCTGATCCACATGTAGGTGAAGA
The DNA here is from genome assembly GCA_013697735.1 of Trueperaceae bacterium. Classification (GTDB taxonomy): domain Bacteria; phylum Deinococcota; class Deinococci; order Deinococcales; family Trueperaceae; genus SKWV01. Next base: position 17,849 of record JACCWH010000154.1, read on the forward strand.
TCAGGACGAAGGCGATGATCGAGATGATGACGCTGACCGCCATGGCCTCGGGGCGCGCGTTGAGATCGGGGTCGCGGAAGAAGCGGACCGCCGTCACCGGCAGCACTCGCGGGAAACGGACCCCGAGGAGGGCCGGCACCTCGTACGATCCGAACGTGAACGCGAAGACGAGGACTGAGGCCGAGAGCACGCCCGGCATGATCAATGGTAGGAGGACGTAACGAAGGCGCTGGAGGCGGTTCGCGCCGAGGCTCCGAGCGAGGTCCTCGTAGTTCGCGCCGAGGGATTGCAGAACGGCGAGGACGATGACGCCGATGAACGGCACCTCCTTCCAGACGAAGGAGAGGATGATTCCCCAGCCGCTGGGATCACGGACGATGAGCGGGAAGTCGCCCGGCGACGAGATGACGCCGAGCTGTGCGCCGGCCCGCGAGAGAAGACCGCTCTGCGAGAAGAGGAACAAGATACCGATCGCGGCGACGATGTGTGGGACCGGGAGGTTGAGCTGGAAGAGGAACGTGGCGAATCGCTTGCCGACGAAGGTCTGTCGGAGCAGGAGCGCGGCGACGATGGCGATAGTCGCCGACAGCACCGTGCTCACGATGCTGATCCAGAGCGAGAGCCCGAGACCGCTCCAAAACACGGGAGCGTGCTGCTCCGAGAAGAGGATGCTGCGGTAGGCCGCGAGCGAGAGTTGTCGGTTGCCGATCTCGGGCTGCCAGCCGAGGCTCACGAGCAGGCCGTAGCCCAGTCCACCGAAGAAGAGGACGAGAATGATGGCGAGGGTCGGAGCGAGCATCACCACGATGCGCCATCGTTCCCACACGGTAGGGTCTCCTCTTGCCGCCGATGTCGCGTGGCGGCCGGCATT
>JACCWH010000064.1 GCA_013697735.1 Trueperaceae bacterium
CGCGCGCCCGGTTGCCGCTCACGGCACGCCGCCGCCGCGCCGAACCAGGTAGCGTGCCCTCATGGGACGCTCCTCCCGGCCGCCGGCGCGTCCGGCGACCACCGCCGCAGGGGCCCCGCGATGCTGACGTGGTGGCGACGCCGTCGGCGACGGCTCCCAGACCGGATCGACATGACGCAGTCTACGGCCGACGTCGCACTGCTCGCGCCGGGGGCGCCGCTCGCCGACGCCGTGCTCGTGGGCGGCGCCGTACGCGACCTGCTCCTCGGACGTCGACCGGCCGATCACGACTGGCTCGTCGCCCATCCCGAGCGCAGCGCCCGTGCGCTCGCCGCTGCGCTCGACGGCTCGGCCTTCGCCCTAGACGAGGGCCGTGGTCACTGGCGGGTGGTGGTGCCCGGCGCGCCGGGCGCTCCGAGCGCGGTGCACGACCTCACGCCGCCACAGCCGGGGGGCAGCGGCACGCGGGTGCTCGACGGAGGCGTGCTCGACGAGGGCCTCCTCGAGCGCGACCTGCGAGCGCGCGACTTCACCATCAACGCCATGGCCGCCCTCCCCGACGGCCGCATCGTCGACCCCACCGGCGGCCGCGCCGACCTCGAGGCGCGCGTGGTGCGTACCGCGTCGCCCGAGTCGCTGCGCGCCGACACCGTGCGGGCGTGGCGCGCGGTGCGCGTCGCGGCGCAGATCGAGGGACGCCTCGAGCCCGCGACCGCGCGAAGGGTCGCGGCGCTCGCCGCGGCGTTCCGAGACGGCCTGGCGCTCCCGGCGGTGGAGCGCATCCGCGACGAGCTCGAGGCGACGCTCGCCACGCCCCGCGCAGGACGCGCGCTGGCGGCGATGGACGAGCTCGGCCTGCTCGAGCACGTCCTTCCGGAGCTCACGGCGGGTCGGGGCGTCGAGCAGCCCGCCTTCCACCACCTCGACGTGCTCGAGCACCAGCTCGAGGCGCTCCAGCAGCTCGTCGATGCCTTCCCCGACGCCGACCTCGCCGTACGGTGGGCCACGCTGCTGCACGACGTCGGCAAGCCGCCGACGCGCGTGGTCGACGACTGGCAGGGGGGACGCGCGCGCTTCCACGGCCACGACCGCGTGGGCGGTGATCTCGCGGCGCTGGCGCTGCGACGCCTGCGCCTCCCCCGCGCACGCATCGTGCGAGTGGCTGCCCTCGTGCGCGCCCACATGCGGCCGCTCCCCAAGGACGAGCGCGCCGCGCGCCGCTTCGTGCATCGGTTGCGGCCCCTCCTGCCCGACCTGTTGAAGCTGATGATCGCCGACCGCGAGGCAGCGCGCGGGCCGCTCGCCTCCGCGGCGCAGCGCCGCCGCTACCGCCTGGCACTCGCGGAGGTGGTGGCGCTCCTCGAGGAGGCGCCACCCCCGGAGCCACTGCTTCGCGGCGACGACGTGATGCGGCTCCTCGGCCTCCGCGCCGGCCCGACGGTCGGCCGCGCCCTCCACGCCGTGGAGGAGGCGCGAGCGCTCGGCGACGTGACCGACCGCGCGCAGGCGGAGGCCTACGTCCGCCGCCTCGCCGAGGCGCAGGGGTGGCGAGGCGACGACCCCACCCGAACCGACACCGCCGACGGCGCGTTCGGGCACGGCTGACGTGGACGGCCGCTGGATCATCCTCGCGCCGAGCGCACTGCTCGTTCTCCTCACCGTGCCGCTGTGGCTCCTCTACCCACCCCCCGCGGCCGAGGCGCGCGCTTCGCTGCCGGTGCTCGTGCTCCTCGGCCTCGCGACCGCGGTGGCGCTGCTGGGGGCGGCGGCGCTCCTCGAGCGCGTCAGCCCGTCGTTCCGCTCCACGAGCCGGCGTCTCGAACGACTCGTACGCGATCTCCGCCTCGGGCGCCGGGCCGGCGCCGGACTCGCACTCGCGACCGGCGTCGCCGAAGAGCTCTTCTTCCGCGGTTGGCTCCTGCACGTGCTCGGGCTGTGGGGACAGGCGCTGCTCTTCATGGCGCTCCACCCAGCGGGCCGGCGCGGGTGGGCCTACACGCTCTTCACCGGCGTCGCCGGTCTCGTCTTCGGCGCTCTCACGCTCGCCACCGGAAGCGTGGTGAGCGCACTGGTAGCGCACGTCGCGGTGAACGCGCACGGCTTCGCGAGCGTGACTCGGCCGCGGGACCGCACCGGGGGCGGCGCGCCCCCGCGCGACGGTCCGCGCGCGGAGCCCTCGCCTCCGCGATCATGAGGCCGAGGCGACTCCCGCCTCGGTCAGCGCCTCCTCGAACGCCCCCCGCCCCTCCTCGACCTCGCTGCGCGGCAGGTTCCCGACTTCGAGGGCCTCGTCGCTCAGGGTCAGCAGGTGGGCGTAGTAGGCGCGGCCCGCCGGGGCGACGCTGCCATCGGGCGCGTGCGCCAGCCAGGCGAAGAGGGTGTCCTCGGCGCGGGCGTAGGCGCCGCGGGCGACAGCGAAGGCGTGCAGACGAGCCCAGGTCGCCTCCGCCCGACGGTACGGCGGCACGCGCGCGCTGAGGCGCTCGACGCGATCATCGACGTCGGTCTCGCCGACGTCCGCGAGGCCCGCCTCGAGGACGAGGTCGAGCGCTCGGATCCGGAGGGCTTCGGCGAGTTCGGGGTCGGCGCCGTGGGGATCGCGTTCGATCGCGGCCGCGTCGACTTCGATGAGGGCAGCGAGCAGGTAGGCGCGCTCGCCGTCGACGGTCCCGGCGCTCCGCAGCACCCCCAACAGATCCTCGCTCCCGAGGCGATGGACGAGCGCGGAGCCGCTGCCGACGTACGTGCCGTAGAGCCGCTCGACCTCGCGCCGGATCTCGCGCAGATCGTGGAGGCGTTCGTCGGCGTCTGGGCCGTGGGCGTCGGGGGTCGGGCCGTGGGACCACTCCCCCACTGCGAGGCGCTCCAGGGCGCTGCGCAACCGTTCGATGGTACGGGCGACGAGTTCGTCCCGGATGGGCATGTGACAGGGTAGCCCGCGCTCGTGGCGCGGGGCGCTGGTAGCCTACGCGGGTGAGCTCCATCCCACCGAGCCTCGGGGGCACCGATCCGCGTGCGCGCAGCGCCTTCCTTCGTACGCGCCGGCGCGTGGGCCTGGCGCTGCTCGCCTTCGCCGCCGCACTCACCCTCTGGACGCTCTCGCAGGGCGAGCGCACGCCGCTCCTGGACGACGCGGGCCCGGCAGCGTGTGGTGAGCGCGCGCCCGCGGACGCCACACCGGTCTCGCTCCCACGCGAACGCAATGACGCCTGGAACCACCTCGTCGGCACCGTCGTCTGCTTCACGCACGAGCTCGTCGTCACGGAGCTCTACGATCTCGGCCGGCACGGCGCCCTCTCGCTCGCCGACCGCCGCCTCTACGGCACCGGGACCGGGCTCGAAGTCGAGGACGACGCTCGGCACGTGGTTCGCCTCGTGGCGCCGGGGTGGCGGGAGAACGCCTGGCCCTTGCCCTGGGGTCTCGACGTCGGCGACGTGCGCGTGGGAGACGCCGTGACGGACGTGGCGGGTCGGCTCGGGCGCGGCAGCGACGGCGGTTTCGACGTGGTGAGCGTGACGACGCCGTCGTTCGAGGTCCGGAACCCGCGTCCGACCGCACCGCCCGACGTGGGCGGCGACCTACGGATCGCGAGCTTCAACGTGTTCAACTACTTCCTGACGCTCGGAGCGCGCGGCGCACGCGACGCGCGTGAACTCGAGCGCCAGAGCGCCAAACTCGTCGCAGCGCTCGCGCTCCTCGACGCCGACGTCCTCGCCCTGGCCGAGGTCGAGAACGACGATGGCGAGGCACTCGAGGCGCTGGCGCTGGCGCTCAATGCAGCGCTCGAGGCGGGGGGGAGCGATCGCCGCTACGCC
>JACCWH010000193.1 GCA_013697735.1 Trueperaceae bacterium
GCGCACCCCCAAAGACCCCCCACCCCCGGAGCGAGGAGGCCGCCGCAGTCACGTGAACGGCTCGACTCCGCGCGCGCGGAGCAGGCGAACGGCGCTCCCTCGGATGACCACCATCCGCACACGGGGCGCGAGAGGAGCGACATGCTGAAGCGAATACTGATCGCCATCGCGGTGGTGTTCACCACCTCGGCCGCGTCCGTCCACGCGCAGGAGTTCGACTGGCGGGCACACGCCGGCACCGAGCTGCGCGGCATCATGATCCAGGGACCCTGGATCGAGTCGGCTCGCGACCACGTTGCGGACTTCGAGCTCGCGACGGGCATCTCGGTGGTGCTCGAGGTCCTTCCCGAGGCGCAGGCGTGGGACAAGATCCGCATCGAGATGCAGGCGGGCAGCCGCGATCTCGACGTGTTCTTCAACCAGACGAGCAGGTTCGGCACGGAGTTCGTCCGCAACGCTTGGGTCGAGCCGCTGAACGAGTATCTCGCCGATCCGTCGAGGACGAATCCGGACTTCGACTGGGAGGGTGACTTCCTAGGCTACAGCCGTGCCGCCGTCGCGTTCGACGGCGACATCATCGCCATACCGACCGACCGGACCCTCGGGCCGATGATGTTCTACCGCCGCGACGTGCTGGAGGAGTACGGCGTCGACGTCCCCACGACGCTCGACGAGCTGTACGAAGCCGCCGTAACCATCTACGAGGCGTCCGGGCGGAGCATTACGGGCTTCGTCAACCGAGGCCAAGGCGCGAGCGCCACGTCGCACTTCATCCACGTGCTCCACGAGTTCGGGGGCAGCTGGGAGGACCAAGACGGCAACCCGACGATCAACACGCCCGAGGCGATCGCTGCCTTCGAGTGGTACGGCCGCGCACTGCGCGACTCCGGCTCGATCGCTGCGACGGCCTTCGGCTTCCCGGAGACGACCAACGCCTTCCTGACGGGCAACGCTGCGCTCTCCATGGAGCTCGGCATCAACGCGAGGAACACCGCCGATCCCGCCGTCTCGAGCGTCGTCGGACTCGTCGGCTTCACACCGATGGTGCGCGGGCCCGGTCCGGAGTCGGCGCGGTCGACGGAACCTTGCCGAGCCGACCGCCCGTTCGGACTCTCGATCTCGTCGCGCTCGGAGTCGAAGGATGCCGCCTGGCTCTTCGTCCAGTGGATGACGGGTTATGAGGCGCAGCTCGACTACCTGAAGGCGAGCCGCGTCGCAGCGCGCTCCTCCCCGTGGGAGAGCGAGGAGTTCAACGACTCCCTGTCGCCGGACGCCCGTGAGTACTGGCAGGCGCAGGCGCTCGCGTCGAGCTTCTGCTACCCGACGCCCGGTCACGCGCCACCGTCCATCGTCGATGTCGGTCGCGCTCGCGACGTCATCGGCTTCGTGATCGAGACGGCGATCCTCGGCGGCGACGTGAGCGGGGCCGCCAATCAGGCACAGGCCGAGCTGGTCGCCCTGCGCGAGCGCGAGCAGCGCGGCAACTGAAGGTCCTGATTCCTTGGGGGCGGCCGCACGTCGGCCGCCCCCCACATGTCACCAAGGAGGTGCAACCATCATGCGCCTGAGCCGGCGCCGCGGGCGCTTCGACCTCTTCCCGTTCCTCATGATCGGCGGCGCCATCGTGACGCTCGGCGCGTTCATGGTCTACCCGCTCGTGTCACTCGTCTTGATGAGCATGCGGGACTACGGGACGTCCACAATGAACTACCGCTTCGTAGGTCTCGACTGGTTCGCGCAGCTGCCGCGTGACCCGCGCTTCGTGAACGGCCTCGTCAGGACCATCGTCTACAGTGGGAGCGCCGTCGCGGGAGCGATGCTCATGGGCTCGATCATGGCGTTCATGCTCAATCGCTCGTTCGCCGGCGCCGCGATCGTCCGCACGTTGTTCATCCTGCCGATGGTTTCGATGCCGGTCGCCTCGGCGCTGCTCTGGGGTACCATGTTCAACCCCCAGCAGGGCGTCCTCAACTATTTCGCTCGCGTCGTCGGCCTCGAACCGAGCCTCTGGCTCGCGAGCCCCGCCACGGCGCTCATGTCGCTGGTGATCGTCGAGGTGTGGATGAGTTCGCCCCTCGTGATGCTCATCGTCCTCGCCGGCCTCAGATCCATCCCGCAGGAGCCGCTGGAGTCGGCGCGCATCGACGGCGCCAACTCGCTGCAGACGCTCGCGTTCGTGATCGTGCCGATGCTGCGCGCGGCGCTCGTGGCGGCGGCCCTGATCACGCTCATCGACACGCTGAAGCAGTTCCCGATCATCTGGGTCCTCACGCAGGGCGGGCCCGTCCGTTCCACCGAGACGCTGTACGTCTACGGCTACGCGCTCGGGTTCCAGTTCTTCGACCTAGGCTACGGCGCGGCGGTGCTCGTCGTCTTGCTCCTCCTCGTCGTGCTGGTCAGCGTGTTCGTCATGCGCCTCCGGCAACGGTCGTGGCTATGAGGGCCCCGGCGGGAACTCCCCGGGCGCCGCGTCCCGGCGCGTACCTCGCGGACCGCCGCCGTCGGCGCGCGATCAAGGTCGCCACGGAGGCGGGGTTCTACCTGCTCCTGGGCGTCCTCCTGATCGCGTTCATGTTCGTCTTCTATTGGATGGTCGTCACGTCGCTCAAACTCCCTCGCGAGGTGACGGTCTACCCACCCGCGCTCGTGTTCGAGCCGACCCTCATGAACTATCGCAACGTCCTGGAGAAGACCCCCTTCTTCCACCAGCTGAGCAACAGCCTCATCGTGGCGATCGGCGCCGTCACGCTGGCGATGGTCGTCGGTCTGCCGGCGAGCTACGCGATCTCGCGCTACCGGCTCAAGTCGCTCGCGCTCACCATTCTGATGATGCGGATGATGCCGACCATCGTCTTCATGCTGCCGCTATTCGTCGTCTACCAGCGCCTCGGGCTCATCGATACCCACGCCGGTCTGATCTTTAGTCACCTCATCCTGACCGTCCCGCTCATCGTCTGGATCATGATCGGGTTCTTCGAGGACGTCCCGGGGGAGGTAGAGGACCAAGCCCGCGTCGACGGCTGCCGGCGCTGGGGGGTATTCTGGCGGATCGCACTGCCGCTCTCGGCCCCCGGGATCGTCGTTACCACGATTCTCTCGTTCATAACCTCCTGGAACAACTTCGTGTTCGTGCTCATCCTCGGCGGCGTCCGGACGACGACGCTCCCATTGGCGGTGTTCAATTTCATGGGGTTCGAAATGCTCGACTTCGGCGGCGTGGCGGCGGTCGCATCGATGCTGTCGCTGCCCATCATCGTGCTCACCATCATCGTGCAGCGCTGGCTCGTCGGCGGCCTCACCCTCGGGGCGATCAAGTGAGCCGCGCGGGCGGCGACCCAGTCGCGGGCCCAGTAGCCGGCCCAGCCGCCGTCGGCACGGCGCTCGCCGAGGCGGAGGTGGCGCGCGTGTCGGCGGAGGTGATGCCCCTCGATGAGGCGACGGTGCGCGACCTAACGCCGCTGGTCGCCAACTTGCGCGCCCTGGCGCGCGCGGTCGATCGGGCGATGGGGGAGGGCGACGGCGTGGCCGCGTCGGTCGACGCCGTGACCCCCTGATGGTCGGCCCACCAGCGGTCGACGTCACGCGCGCCACGATCGCCGACCTGCTGCAACGCCTCGACGCCGGATCCCTTCGTGCCCGAGAGCTCGTCGGGTCGTACCTGGCGCTCATCGAGGCGGAGGCGTCGCTCCACGCCCTCACCACGGTCTTCCACGACGAGGCGATCGCGCAGTCCGAGCGCGTTGATTCCCGGCGCGCGTCTGGGGACGATCTCGGCCCCCTCGCGGGCGTGCCTATCACCATCAAGGACTCGATCCCGACGATCGGGCTCCCAACGACGTGTAACAGCCGCTCGCGGCTCGGCTGGGTGCCGACGAGCGAACCGCTGGCGATCACCCGCGTTCGGGACGCCGGCGCCATCGTCGTGGCGAAGGCGACGCCCAACGAGTTCCTCGGCATCCCGTCGAACGACGACCTCTACCCGCCTCCCCGCAATCCGTTCAACCGGGACCACGTCGCGATAGGGTCGAGCTCCGGATCGGGCGTCGCCGTCGCCGCCGGTCTCTGCGCGGCGTCGATCGGGACCGACAGCGCCGGCTCGGTGCGTCTTCCCGCAGCGCAGAACGGGCTCGTCTCGCTCAAGGCGACCCGTGGGCGCATCCCCTCGGGGGGCAGCGGCGCCGAGCCGACCCTGGAGGTGATCGGAGCTCTCACCCGGACGGTCGCCGACACCAGGCTTATGTTCGAGGTGATGAGTGGCACCCGCGAGCGAGCTGGCGGCGGCGCCGGCATCGACCCGCCCACCATTGGCGTGCCGCGCCACTACATCGACACGTCACCGGTCGAAGTTGAGATCGCTGCGTCGTTCACTCGGGCGTTGGGCACACTCGCGTCGGCCGGCAGTCGCGTCGTCGTCGTCGAGCCGCGCGGCTGGGCCGAGGGGCGCATGGCCACGTTCGTGATCCTCTACACCGAGCACCACCACGCGCATCGGGGGTGGCTTCGGCGCGCCGGTGACGGGTACGGCCGGAGTGCCCGCCTCTATGCGCTCCAGGGAGCCTTCGTCTCGGCGGCCGACTACCTCCGGTGCCGTGACTACGGGGAGCGCCTGCGCGACGCGGTCGAGGCGCTCTTCGACGATGTCGACGTGCTCGCGATGCCGACGTCTCCCTTCGTGACCGCCGAGGCCGCGCGGCGGCCGGGTGAGCACCGGCAGGGCTTCAACACGGTCTTCACGGGCATCTTCAACCTCACCGGGCACCCGGCCATCACCCTGCCCTGCGGCGTGTCGGACCTCGGCATCCCGATCGGACTCCAGCTCGTGGGGCGCTACGCGAACGACGAGAGGCTCCTCGAGCACGCCGCGTCGGTCGAGCGCGCGATGGGGACTCCCGCGGCCGAGGTGGCCGCGTGAGTGTGGCGGCGCGTGCTCAGGGTGCCTCGGCAGGAGCCGACCGCCTGCCGGCGGGGGCCGAGCGCCGCCTCGCGCTCGCCCTCGGCACGGCCATGATGGGGGACGGCGGCGTGCGGCACGTCCACGCCCTCTGCGACACGATCGGACGGCGGCCGGCGGGCTCGCCGGCGGAGCGGCTCGCCGTCGAGTACGTGCTCCGCGCCATGGAGGAGGCAGGGCTCCGCGACGTCCACGAGGAGCCGTTCGACACCGAGCACTGGTTCCGCGGCCGAACCGTCGCCGAGCTCACGGGACCCGTCGCCCGCGAGATCGCGCTCCTCGCGCTGCCGGGCACCCTCGACCACGACGTCGAAGCGCCGGTCGTGTGGGCGCCGCAGCAGACGCGCGAGGAGTTCTTGGCCGCCGCCGACGTGTTCGCGGGCGCCATCGTCATCAACACCTCCATCCCCAAGGTCGGCCTCAGCGGCAGCGGCGGCCCCCTCCATCGCGGTGAACGGAACCGGCTCGTCTTCGAGGCGGGCGCCGCCGCCTTCGTGTGGGTGGCGCAGCGACCCGGGCATATCCTGCCGACGGGCTCCGTCGCCCGCGACATCGGCGAGGCGATGCCGTCGTTCGGCATCTCGCTCGAGGACGCCACGTTTATCGAGCGCCTACTGGCGCGCGGCGATCGCGTCACGATGCGCATCGGTACACGCAACGAACGCCGCGCCGGCACCTCTTGGAACATCGTCGGCGACCACGGACCGTCCGACGGCCCCATCACAATGCTGAGCGCCCACCACGACTCCCACGACGTGACCGTTGGCGCGTTCGACAACGCGGCAGGCTGCGCCGCCGTGCTCGAGGCCGCCCGCGCGCTGACGACCCTCGGCAGCGAGTCGGGGCGGCTGCGGGTCGCCATCTTCGGCGCCGAGGAGTCGGGCCTGCAGGGTTCGGGCCGCTACGTGGAGCGGCACGCCGACCAACTCGACGACGTCCGGTTCCTGTTCAACCTCGACGGGCTGGGCGCGGTGCCGTCATGGAAGTACGTCCACGTACCCATGCGCGCCGACGTCGTCCAGTACATCGACGCCGTATTTCGGCGCTACGGCTTCCGGGTCGAGGTGGAGGAGGCGCTCGCGTTGAACTGGGACCACGCCCCCTTCGCACTGCGCGGCGTGCCCGTCGCGTCCCTCACCGCGAAGTGGCCGCCCGGGACCCACCTGCACTACGGCCACACCTCTGCCGACACGCCCGACAAGATCGACGGCCAGGACATGCGCCTTACCACCGCCTGTACCGTGGCGCTCGCGGGTCACATCATGCTCGACCGAACCTGGTCGCTCCCGCACCTCGACGCCGAGACGGTCGCCGAGCGGTTGAAAGGGGTCGAACGTGCCGAAAGCTGACGCCCGATCGCATGACCCATGGCTGTCGCGCTTCGATCCGCTCGCGCGAATCCTCGTGGCGGACGACTTCGACGACGGCATCAACGGCTGGTCGACCCTCATCGGAAACTACGAGGGCGACCTCGGCACGATGCTGCCCGGGTACCGCGACCTGCGCCCGGCGATGCTCTCCAACCTCACGATGTGGGATACCGGCAGCGCCGGCTCGATGGATGGCACCTACGCCCTGAAGTTGGCCACCCGGCCCCGGAGTGGGCACACCGCGGTGAACATCAAGCGGGTCACCTGGCGGCACGTCGGCCTGGTGCAGCTCGAGTGTTACCTCGCGTACAAGCCCGAAGCGCGCGACCTCGCGCTCGGCGAGCTCGACGTACGCGCCTTCGGCCTCCTGTTCGACATCCAAGACGACGAGGCGCGCTGGATGCCGCACCTCCGCTTCCTCAACGCGCTCGAGGGGAGGCCGGCGGCGGGATCCGCCACGCAGCAGGCGTCGCTCGAGACGCCCGAGGGGCGCTGGCAGTACAAGCGCGAGACGGAGCCGATCGCCTCCATCGGCGGCAGCGGGAAGACGGTCTCGCACTTCCACCTCAGCCCCAACGGCTGGCTCGACGTGCCGGGAGGCTCGCAGGTGCTCCCGTACAACGAGATCGCCACGAAGGTGAACTGGAGCTACCTACGCGTGGTCATCGACACCCGGTTGCGGTCGTTCGTCGAGTTCCAGTGCAACGACCGCGTCTTCGACGGCTCGGCACTCGGCGTGATCCGCTTGCCGCCGATGCCCAACCTGCGCTCCATGCTCAACGTCGCGTTCTTCGTGCAGACCGACGTCGACAAGCGCGCCTTCCTGCTGCTCGACAGCGTCGTGCTGTCGACGGACGGCTGACGATGGTGCGACGCAGCTACACCGCCGTCGTCGAGCAGGACGCCTGGTGGGATGGGCGCTTCGAGACGGAGCCGTACGAGGTCGCCTGGGCGAGCGAACTGGTCGTGTTCGTCCGCGCGCTCGACGTCGACGGCGCCGTCAACGATGCGCGTGCGAGTGTCGAGCTCTCGCCCGACGGTATCCACTGGTGCCGCGAGGGGACCGAGTTCGACCTCCCAAAGGCCCGCGAGGCCGTCACCTTCGGGCGCGTCTCCCACTTCGGCACCTACGTCCGGCTCGCGGGCACGGTGGGTGACGGGCGCGTCCGAGTCATCGTCTACTTCGTCCTGAAGGAGTGAGCGTGCGCATCGTGGAGCTGGAGGCGTTCGAGGTCGCGGTCCCGTTCCGCGGGCCCATCGTGTCGGCGTTCGGCATCAGTTATCCGGCCCGGATCCGGACCTTCGTCCGGCTCACGACCGAAAACGGAATCACGGGGATCGGCGAAGCGGGCCCGAGCGCCACGCACCCGTACGTGCGGGGCAGCATGCCCGCGAGGTTCGAGCGTGACGTGCGCCCCGCCGTGCTCGGCGAGAGCCCCATCGACCACGCCTGGCTCGCGAGGAAGCTCTACCACGGCCCCGACGCCGTGGCGATAGAGCTCGCCTGCTGGGACATCGTCGGCAAGGCGCTCGACGTCCCGCTCTACCGGTTGTGGGGCGGGCGCGGGCACGTCGCGCGCGTGCCGCTCAGCGCGTACGCGTTCTTTCGGCTCCCGAACGCATCGGGTGAGGGAGAGGTGGACCTCGCCGGGATGGCCGAACACTGCGTCGCCCTGCGTGCGGCGTCGGGATTCCGGACCGTGAAGGTCAAGCTCGGCGCCCACCCGCCGTGCGACGAGATCGAGGTCGTGCGCGCCGTGCGGGAGGCGCTCGGCCCCGGCACCGCCCTCCGCATCGACCCGAACGGCTCATGGAGCGTCGCGACGGCCGTCCGCGCCCTGCATCGTCTCCGAGACCTCGACCTCGAGTACGTCGAGGAGCCGATCCGCTCGGCCGGCACCGGCGACAATGCCGTCGACACAGCGGGTCTCCGCCGCGTCCGCTCCGCCGGCTCGGTGCCGATCGCCGCCGACCACTGCTACCGACTCGACCTGCTCGCGCAGATCGTGCGGGACGACGCCGCCGACGTCGTGCTGGTCGACGTGTTCGGCTGCGGTGGCCCCGCGCGGGCGCTGCACTACGCGCGCACGGCGGCCACCTTCGGCCTCGGCACGGCCATGCACAGCGGCACCGAACTCGGCGTGGGGCAGCTCGCCAAGATCCACCTCCAGGCGGCGCTCGGCGAGGAGATGCGGCACGCGAGCGATGCGATGTACTTCGAGTACGTCGACGACGTGCTCGCCGGTGGTCCCCTGCGCGTTGTCGACGGGGACATGGCCGTGCCTCAGGCGCCCGGCCTCGGCGCGGAGCTCGACGACGCGGCGCTCGCCCGCTGGGAGCTCACCGATGCACGGAAGCGGGACCTCGACGCCTACTGGGGCGACTTGAAGGGCGAGATCGGCACGTCGTATCCGAGTCTGGATCATCTGGTGCGGCATTACTGAGGACGTCGGGCGGCGACGACGGATGCGGCAAGCGCCGCCATTCAGTCCACGATGGCGTCGAGGAGCACTTCGTCGAGCAGTGCGTCTGGGGCTGCGCCGAGCCGCTCGGCAGCGCGCGCGCCATGATTACGACGATCGAACCGTCGACGACGCTGACGTGCACGGCGTCGCCGACCGCGAGTCGCGCATCCTCGAGGAGCCTTCGGTCCGTGCCTCGCGACCGCGGTCACTCGCGCGCCCCCTCCGCCCGCTCGAGCCTGACGAGGACCTCTGCGAGCTGTTCCTTGATGGTGTGCAGGTCGTCGGCGTCGCGCTGTGGCGCGGCGCGCTGCACCATCCAGGCGTTCGCGAAGTAGGCCGTCAGCGTCCCGAAGAGCCCGACACCCGCAGCCATGAGGAGCGCCGCCATCATGCGGCCGAGCGACGTCACCGGGTAGTGGTCGCCGTAGCCGACGGTGGTGACGGTCACAAATGACCACCACAATGCGTCGCTCGCCGTGCGGATGTTCGTACCGACGGCGGCGCTCTCGAGGTTCAGCATGGCGACGCTCCCGAACACGACCAGCGTAAAGGTAGCGATTGCGACCGTGAACACGCTGCCCTGCGCCGGGTCCCGAAACAGGTATTCGATCACCGCGCGGGTGCTACGGAACGCGCGCAGCACCCGCGCGATGCGCACGATGCGGATGAGCCGCCCCCACCTGAGGAACGCAACGGCCGGAATGCTGCTGATGAGGTCGATCCAGCCCCAGCGCCAGTAGCTCCGCCGGTCCGGGTGCACGATCCCGCGATAGGCCACGTCGCTGAGGAAGACCACGCAGATCGCCGTGTCGATCAAGAAGAAGAGCCGCGAGGTCTCTGCCGTGAGCTCGAGGAGCGTGTCGACAGCGACGAATACGAGGGTGATGACGCTGAGCACGAGGATGACGATCTGCCAGGCGATCGAGCGCGTCGAGACGTCCTCCGACATGGAGCCTCCTTGATGGAGTGTTGGCTGAGTCTACGAATGCTTCGCCTCGACTTGCCTGTTCCTCTGCCGTTTGCCAGGCCAGATGAGAGCCGGCAACGGCCGGAGCACGGGGCCGGCCAACGCGACGTACAGTGCCTCACGACCCATGGTCATCCTCGAGACCGCCCGCCTCACGCTCCGGCACTTCGAGCCCACCGACCTCGCGCCGCTCTTCGAGCTCTACCGCGATCCGGACGTGCGCC
>JACCWH010000198.1 GCA_013697735.1 Trueperaceae bacterium
GAGCGCGGGGCGTCGACGCCGATCCCCATGTAGACCTTCGCCTTGCCGTCGACACCGCGCACGGCGTCGGCGCATTGGCCACGCACGTACGTGTCGGGATCCATGCCGGTCTGCACGACCTCCTCCCACGGCGCCTCCTGCAGGCCGAGGAGCTTGTACATGATCGGCGTGAACTCTTCGGGCGTGAGGTCGCGGAGGATGCTCTTGTGGAGGTCCGACTGCTCGTTGTGGTAGATGAGGCCGGACTGGTGCTGGTACGTGATCGGTTTGACCCAGTCGGCGTAGAGGGTCTGCTCCTCCCAGGGCCACTGCGCCTTGCGGAACGGGTTGAAGTGGTTGCGGTTCCAGACGTTGAGGCCGAAGGAGAGGTTCGGGTCGCACCACTTGACGAGGCCGTAGAGCTCCCGGTCGAGGTCCTTGTTGCGCTCGAGCCAGAAGCGCTCCCAGATGAGGATCTCGGGGTTTCGGAAGAGCACGCGCAGGAACTCGATGAACGAGCCGTCCACGAACGCGGTGCCCGAGCGCGCCTGCTGGAAGTACGTCCAGACCTCTTGGAACGCGATGCGGACGCGTTCCACGTCGATGCCGCGCTCCTGCGCCTCGCGCCGCGCCGCGGGGCTGAAGTCGGTCGGAGCCTGCCCGGCGATCATCTGGTCGAGCGGGCTGCGGCGCTCGTTGCACCACATCACGCCGTCGAGGTCGTAGTTACGCACCTGGTCCTCGACCATCGAGAGGATCCAGTTTCGGTAGTCGGGATTGCTCGTGCTCGGCTCGCCGCCGATCCGTCCGAACAGGTCGACCTCGAGGAGCTGGGGCAGGTTCGGGATCGCGACGTTGTTCACGGAGCCGTGCCCGGCGTACTTGAAGAATGGCTCCATCAGCTCGATGAAGACCTGCATGCCTCGTGCGCGCGCCGCCGGGATGACCATCTCGAGCACGTTGAGCCCGGCCATCTCGGGATCCTTCGCCTTGAAATCCTTGATCAGGGTCTTGCCGTAGTAGGCGGGGTCGGGATCGAAGTAGGCTCCGCCCTTCATGGCGAAGGGCTCGGGGACGCCGTGGTCGGGCCAGCCGTCGAGCTTGTGGGAGATCGAGCGTCCGGCCTTGAGGCCCAGCCACGATACCGTGCCGATCATCAGGACGTTCACGCCGACGCGCTCCTGGAGCGTGTCGAGCACGTGATCGACACCCTCGTCGATGAAGGAGACCGGGCTGATCTGGACGGCGACGAACTTCTGATCGCGATCGGGTCTGGTCATGCGTACCTCCGGGTAGGCTGTCACCGTGACACCAGTCCGAGCGCTGTCGGTGTGCCAGGCCGTGCGGCGTGCTTGACTGTCGACATGGCGCTACAAATGCTCGCCCTGTCGATTGTCGACAATAGCGCAGGATAGGGTCCCGATCGGACCGTGTCAAGGAAGGTAGCCGCATGACGGATGACCGCCACACCGCGCCCTCCAGCCTGACGGGAGTCGACACGCGGCCCCTCCGGCAGCAGATCGCCGACGCGCTGCAGGCCGCGATCCTCGGCGGCGAGTTCAAGCCGGGGGCCGCGCTCGTCGAGACCGACATCGCCGCCCGGCTCGGCGTGAGCCGCGCTCCCGTGCGCGAGGCGCTGCAGCTCCTCGCGAGCAGCCACCTCGTCGAGACGATCCCGTATCGGGGCACGACGGTGCGCCGCCTGACGGCCGCAGACGTCGAGGAGGTGTATAGCCTCCGGACCCTCCTCGAGACGTTCGCGCTGCGTCGGGCGATGGCGTGCGACGCCGGCGAGACGGGACGGGTGCTTCGCGCCTGCTGCGACGCGATGGCGGCCTCCGCAGCCGCCGGCGACTGGTCGCGGCTATCGATGGAGGACGAGCGCTTCCATGAGGGGCTCATCGAGATGGCCGACCACGGTCTGCTGCGGCACGCGTGGCGGGACCTGAACATGCGCGTGCGGCAGATCATGGCGCTACGCAACCTGCAGAACGACGACACGATGACCATCGTCTACAACCACCTCCCGATCGTCGACGCCGTCGAAGCAGGCGACGTCGAGCGCGCCGTGCGGGGGCTCGAGCAGCACATCGCCACGGCGGCCGACCTCGTGGCGGTCCTCGATGGCGAGGAGAGCGGAAGCACCGATCCCGGGCCGCTGCCCGCTGCCGGCTGATCGTCCTGCCCGTCCTCCGTCAGAGGATCTCGAGGAGCGCCTTCGCGAGCTCGCGGCAGCGTCGATCTCACGCTGAGCGGGTCCGTTCCTCTGCCGGCTTGACATTGTAGTGCCCACGTCCAATACTGCCCCATCGGCGGGTGATTGTCGACAATCGACAGCTTGGTCTGGGCTCCGTGCTCCCTCCACGCTCCGAGTCGCCTCCCACCGAACCGCGCCCGGGCCGGCCTCGGGCGCCCATAGGGGGAGGCATGCGCGACTTCGTATCCGCTCGGGGGAGATCGATCGAGATCCAGCCACAGACGTCGATCGACACGTCCGGGCTCATCAACCTCGCGTCCGGCACGCCCGACTTCGCGACGCCGACGTTCGTCATCGAAGCGATGGTCGACTCGCTGCGGAGCTCGAAGCTCCAGTACACCGCCTGGGCCGGCATGCCCGCGCTCCGCGAAGCGATCGCCACGAAACTCGAGCGCGAGAACGCTCTCCTGATCGATCCAAACGCCGAGGTGCTCGTCACCGCCGGCGCGCAGGAAGCCCTGATGACGGTACTCATGACGCTGCTCGACCCGGGCGACGAGATCCTCATCACCGACCCCCACTACGGCGTCTACACCCGTGCCGCCACGATCGCCGGCGGCACGATGGTGCGGGTCCCGACCACGCTCGCGTCCGGCTTCGTCCCGACCGCCGAAGCGATCGCCGCGGCCGTCACCCCGCGCACCAAGGCGGTCATCCTGGTCTCGCCGAGCAACCCCACGGGGGCCGTCTTCCCCCGCGAGGTGCTCGAGGCGATCGTGCGCGTGGCCGAGGAGCACGATCTCGTCATCATCTCCGACGAGATCTACGAGCACTACGTCTTCGACGGCGCCGTCCACACCTCCGTCGCCACGCTGCCGGGCGCACGCGAGCGCACCGTGACCATCAACAGCCTGTCGAAGGGGTACGCGCTGACGGGCGTCCGCCTCGGGTACGTCGTCGCCCCGCCGGCGCTCATCAACGCCATGCTGCCGTTCCACCACGCCATGACGATCTGCGCACCGATCACCGCTCAGTACGGCGCAGCCGCGGCGCTCTCCGCGCCGCGTGACTGGTTCGTGCCGATCCTCGCCGAGTACGACCGCCGCCGGATCGCCTGGATGCAGGCGCTCGACGAGATCGAGTTGCCGTATGCCAGACCGCGCGGCGCCTACTACATCTTCGCGGACGTCCGGCCGAGCGGCGCGGATCTCAAGACGTTCGTGCGCCTGGCACGCGAGTCCGGACTGATCCTGGGCGCGGGCGGCGACGGCTGCATCCGCGGCTCACTCATGCAGGCGTCGCCCCGGCTCGAGGAGGGGTTGGAGCGGTTGCAGGCGCTCGTTCGGCGGATCCGCGCGGAGGGCGCCACGGTGTCCGCCGGATGAAGGCGAAGGTCTTGACACCCCGACCGGCCCGCTCCATACTTCCCTGAACGCACCAGCGTTGTCGATTGTCGACAATTGTCGGCATCGACCGCCCGTCCCGTGGCGCACTCCGCCACGGCCGAGGTCGCCGATCCAGGTACCAAGGAGGCACGTTATGAGAACGTTTCGACCCCTTTTCGCTGCGCTGCTGCTCGCGCTCACGTCGCTCGTAGGCGTCGCGACCGCTCAACAGAGCGGCGGCGAGCTCACGTTCGGTGTCAACCGCGAGGCCGACATGCTCGACCTGCAGGTCGGCTCGTCGCGCTACGACCTCGTGCCCGCCGCGCAGATCTTCGACACCTACCTCTTCCTCTCCGCGGAGGGCGAGTTCATCCCCTGGCTCGCCGAGGAGGTCACCGTCAATGACGATTCGACCGAGTACACGATCCGCCTCCGGCCGGGCGTGACCTTCCACGACGGCACGCCGCTCGACGCCGAGGCCGTCAAGTTCAACTTCGACCGCATCGTCGACCCAGCGACGCAGAGCGCCAAGGCCGTCGGCGAGATGGGTCCGTACGACCGCACCGAGGTCGTCGACGACCTCACCGCCGTCGTTCACTTCGACGCCTCCTACCCTGGCTTCCTCGCGGCGATCGCGGACTGGCGCTCCGGCGGCCCCAACTCGCCCACGGCGATCCGGGCCGACCCCGAGGGCTACCGCTTCGCCCCCGTCGGCACCGGTCCGTTCCGCTTCGTCGAGTGGGTCCAGGGCAGCCGCATCGTGCTCGAGCGCAACCCCGACTACGCCTGGCCTCGCCCGCAGACCATGCACGACGGCCCCGCCTACCTCGATCGCGTCGTCTTCCGCACCATCGCCGAGGACGGCTCGCGCGTCGTGGCGCTCCGCAACGGCGAGATCGACGGCCTGCTCCGCCTTCCGCCGCAGGAGCTCGCGGGCTTCGAGAACGACGGGAACTTCACCGTCAACCGCGCCACCCTCCCCGGATCCGGCGTCATCCTCGTCGTGAACGCGAGCAAGCCGCCCACGAACGACCTCGCCTTCCGCCAGGCCCTCCTGCACGTCGTCTCGCCCGACCAGATCGCCCGCGTCGGCTACTTCGGCGCCTGGCCCGCCCACCGCGGCTCGGTGCTCTCCGAGTCGAACCCCGGCTTCATCGACCTCGCCGGCACGTTCGAGTTCAACCCCGAGCGCGCCGCACAGCTCCTCGATGAGGGCGGCTGGGTCATGGGCAACGACGGCGTGCGCGTCAAGGACGGCAATCGTGCCGAGCTGGTCTACATCGGCTTCCCGAGCGGCGAGACCACCCGCACGCTGGAGCTGATCCAGTCCCTGCTGCAACCCCTCGGCGTTCGCGTACAGATCATGGAGCTCGAGTCGGGCGCCATCCAGCGCGCCCGGCAGGCCGGCGACCACCACATCGCCCACCTCACGTTCATCTACACCGACGCGCACTTCCTGCGCACCCTCTTCCACTCCGAGAACATCGGCACCGGCTGGAACTTCATCCAGGAGCCCGACTCGACGCTCGACGGCATGCTCGAGGCGGTCCAGATCGAGGCCGACCCGGACGCCCGCGCCGCCCTCGCGGGGGAGATCCAGCGCTACATGCTCGAGCAGGGGTATGTGCTGCCGACCGTCTTCCAGCACACCATCAACGTGTTCGGGAACCACGTCGTCGGCGCGGAGTCCTACCCCGTCTACGGCGAGGCCCCGTACTTCTACGACACCTACCTCGACTGATCCGCACGCGGGGCCGAGGGC
>JACCWH010000065.1 GCA_013697735.1 Trueperaceae bacterium
GTGCTATAGAGCTCGACGACTACGCCCGTGCCGACGTTCGCGACCATGCCGCTGGCAATAACCAGACCGGCCCAGATAATCCCGAAGGTGGCCGCTATCTGCGTGAATGCTGGCGAGCCAGCCTTCAACCGCTCGTAGAGCGCTAGCGCCAGGACAACCAGAAAGACGCCGAATACCACGTAGATGGTCAGATACCATAGGTACATGATGGCCTGGTTATCCGCGAGGAAAGCCGCGTTCTGGATAGGATCGACGTCCGCGGCAAAGTAACCAGCGGGAACCAGCAAGGTGAAAAGCAACGCAAAGCCCACCACGAATGTCGCCGCCATGATCAGTGCGGCAACGCCGCCCATCTTCTGTAAACCATTCATTTTCCTTCTCCTTTCTTGAACGATATTCGTCCCAGAAATCGACAATCTCCAGCCATGCCGTTCTGAAACAGTTTCTAAGTCCTTTCGAATGGCGCGGGCGCGTCCACTCTTCCTTCCTGCATGGTCTTCAGCGCGCCCGCCCTTTCCTCTATCTTCAAGACTCCCAACGGGGCCCTCGACAGACTGTAGACCTTCCAGCCCAGGACGAGATGGAAGACGATGAGTGCGAAAACGCCGACTGCGGCTATGGCAGAGACATCAACCACAAGGACAGAGGCCGCTACGACTCCAGCCACCCCGAGCACCACGCTCAACCCACCAAAACCCTTGCCAAATGCTGGGGCTTTGAACATGGCCACGCCGAGGGCAATGACACCTATCGGCAGGAGGAGGAGCCCTGTGACGAGCAACGTATTGAATATTCCATGGGTCGCCTGCCATAGCAGGACGAGCGTGGCCTGCGCCTCGAGGGTCGCTC
Organism: Trueperaceae bacterium; assembly: GCA_013697735.1. GTDB lineage: Bacteria > Deinococcota > Deinococci > Deinococcales > Trueperaceae > SKWV01. Next base: position 850 of record JACCWH010000065.1, read on the forward strand.
CAGAAGCGTGGTAGAGGTCAGAAATCGGTGTTTGCCAGATGTGGTGGAGCGAGTCGGCCGCGAGCACGACAAGACCTAAAATGCTTAGGGTGCTCCCGAAGAGAGCGGGTGCGAGGCTCGTCTCCCGAAGAGCACGGTACAAGGCGAGGAAGTGGACGACCCACAGGATGAGGACGGCGAGATAGAGGCTGTTCTCTACGATGCGCGCCGCTTTGACGTCGGGAAACCTCATGACCTCCACGAATTCCATCCCTACGAACACACCAACGATCACGAAGACGAGAATGAAGATGATGCCACCCAGCACACCGGCCAGACCACCCCATTGCAGAACGCTTTTCTCTTGCACCATTTTCTGTAGATCATTCATCATGTATCTCCTGTTTTGAACGATATTGTTACGTTTCGTCTGACGCATCAGCGTGGCCGGCCTCAACGTGACTCACAGAGATCAACGGCATTCCTAAATCACGTACTTTCTTCAGTAAGCCATGCAGCGCGGCTTGATCGACTACCGGGCCGGATAGAAGGGTATTGCCGTTGGCTTCCAGTGTGATGGTCACGCCCCCGAACCATTCTCTCCACTGAGGCCCCAGATGGCCCTTGAGTCTGATTTGGTAGTCCATTGGATGCGTTGCGTCCGTTCCGGGATTGCGGTTGACAGTAGCCTCCTCTTGTGGCCGGTCATGACAGTCTGGGCCACTTCTTCCGTGCACAAGGAACATAGCCATCACGCGGTACTGGCGCGTAGCTACTTAAGTAGGATTGGGGGTACTGTTCCGGCCTTACCGGTAGCTGGCAGGTCCAAAACTGTTGAGGTTATGAACCGCTTGCGTGCTGTTCCTGATGCCGAAGGTGTGGGTAGGGGTGTCTCGACTACAGCAGTTCCATCTCTCGAGCGCGCGCCACAGCTGCGGTGCGGCTTTGGACCTGTAGTTTTTCAAAGATGGTCTGGTTGTGCCCCTTGATCGTGCTCAAGGCGCGGAAGAGCCGCTTGCCAATCTCACGGTTCGAGAGTCCTTGAGCGATCAGCCGCAAGACCTCCAGCTCACGTTCGCTCAGCGGATCGAGCAGCCCCTCGGCGCCGGCAGCTTGTCCTGGAGTTTCTCGAGCACCATCCGGCGAGTCGAAGGCGGCAAGCAGCTTCCGAAGGTAAGCCCGAACATGTCCGTTGCCTTTGCGCGCCATCTTCTCCAGCAAGGTCGCCATGGGTCTGCCTTCGTCCGCGAACATGCGGACGTAGCCCTCGGGCTCAGCCAGGGCGAGCGCGCGCGCAAGCGGCTCGAGGGCAAGCGTGGCGTCGCCTCGCGCCTCGTACGCAAGCGCCTGCAACACCAGGATTTCTATCACGCTTCCTATTCGTCCGCCCTCTTCCGCAACTTTCAGGATGCGCTCCAGTAACTTCAATGCCTCGTCAATGAAGTCATCCATCCGGTCGGTCTCACATTGAGCAATGAGCACCCTGGCTAGCGTAATGTGCTCGAACTCGCGCAGGTAGCTGAGGTCGTCATCCATGAACAAACCCTGCTCGCGCGCCCAATTCAGGGCTACAGCCGATCTGCCTTGCCTCACCCATACCCGCGTCTTCAGGGCCGCTATGGGGCGCACGTAAGGGACGGGGCTCGGGAGGTACAGGCGCTCCGCCTCGTCGAGCAGGCCAAGAGCGCCACCAAAGTCCCCTTGAGCCTCTTTGATTCGCGCCATAGCAACATGCCAGCGATACCGGTTTTCCGCTAATCCATTGTGCGCGCCCAGTTCCTTGCTCTTCAGCAGGTACCGTAGCGCACCTGCAAGGTCATCGTATTCGTAGCGCAGTTTGCTCATCCCCACGTAGAGATCCGCCGTTCCTGGGAGTATGAGCCCGCCCTGGCCCGCCGCAAGCTGTAACGCCTGCTCATAGATTCTTGCCACCTCGCGCAGACGCCCTTGCGCCGTCCTTATGTCGGCCAGGATCAACGCGCCACTGTTCGACTGGATGATGTCGCCAGTCATCCGCAGACTCGCCATGCCATCGGACAAGAACCTGTGGGCTGCTTCTAGCTCTCCCCTGGTCCAGTACGCATGCCCCAGGAGCGCTGCTGCGCCACCGCGCCAGAAATGGTCGCCCTCAGGCAGGCTATCCAATGCCTTGGCAGCGTATCTCACGCTGCCAAGCACATCGCCGAGAGCTCCAGCGAGATACGCACGGGTGATGGCAATGATCCCCGGCAGGATCCGAAACCCCTCTTCGTCCACAATCACCATCAGGGCCGATCGGCTTCCCGCTTGATCACTCGTATGCGCCCTACTGTCGAGCAACCGTTCGGCGTCTTCCAGGCGAGCCTCTGCGCCCCCAAGGTCGGTCGCAACCAAAGCCAAAGCGTAATACACGTTGAGCACGGGCCTGATCTTGACCAGTTCATCTGGTAGTGTCTTCAGCCAGCCAATGAACCTCTCATCCTGTCTATTGGCGAGCATGCCTCGGGCCGCTAGCTCGACCAGGCCCGCTGCTCGCTCAAGGTCCTCAGCGGCAAACGCGTGGCGGATCGCCTCGAACGGCAGAGCGTTCTGCTCGTACCAGGCGCTCGCCCGTCGATGCGACTCAGCCACCTGATCGGGGTGCTCCTCTAGTGAGCGCGCTTGCAGGACCTCGGCGAAGAGGTGGTGATATCGGTACCAGTGCCGCGTGTCATCTAACGAAACGACGAATAGGTTGCTCCGCTCTAGGGCATCCAGCATCCTGCCGCTATCGTCACGCTCGGTGACTGCATTGCACAAAGGACCACTCAACCTGTCGAGAAGAGCAGTTTGTAGCAAGAAGCTCCGCGCACTTTCTGGCTGGCGCTGCAGAACCTCCTCGACCAGATAGTCCAGCACGAAACGGTGGCTGCCGTTGAACGATTTGATGAAGCTGGTGACGTCCTGATGGCCTTGCATCGAGAGTGCAGCTAGTTGCAGGCCGGCAATCCAACCTTCGGTGCGGGATTCCAGGAGAGCAATGTCTTGAGCTGAGAGGTCTAGGCCCATCACCCCTTTGAGGAAATCAGCGGCTTCGGCGGGGGTGAAACGCAAGTCTGAAGCGCGCAGTTCAGTGAGTTGACCACGGGCGCGCAACCTGGCTAGGGGGAACTGGGGGTCCTCGCGGGTGGTGATGACCAGGTGCATCTGGGGTGGCAGGTGCTCGAGCAGAAATGAAAGCGCACTGTCAACCGGTTTGGCATCAAGGACATGGTAATCATCGAAGACGAGAATAATTCTGTCCGGGACGGTAGTGATTTCGTTGAGCAGGGTGGTCAGAACCGCTTCAGGTGATGGTGGCTTAGGGGATTGGAGTACACGCAGTATCCCCTGTCCAATATCCGGTGCAACCGTCTGCAAAGCCGCACCAACGTAAGCCAGAAAACGCGCGGGGTCGTTATCCCCTTCATCCAGCGACAGCCAGGCGGCCCGTCTCTCACCACCAGTAACCCATTCACTGACGAGCGTGGTTTTGCCAAAGCCAGCAGGGGCAGAGACGAGCGTTAGTTTGCGGTGCAGACCCTCGTTCAGCCGCTCAGTCAGGCGGGGGCGGAGGACGACTTTAGCCCGAGGTGAGGGGAGGTAAAGCTTCGTGGCCAAAATTGCCATAGGCATACATTCCCTGGCATCCTCCACGTAGTCGTTATACACACTCCTTGAGTCCTGCCCCGGAGGCACTCATGCCCAGCATCGCCAGCCCCCCCCAAGCCCGAAACTTACCACCCTCGAGGATGGCTTCAACGCGTGGCTCGTCGCGCAGCATCCGAAGGAGCCCGGCCTGACCAACGCTGAGCGCAGCAACGAAGACCAGGGCGTGACACCACTCCGCGGACAGTTGCGGGGTTGTGACCTGAGCCCGCGCTTGTTGCTCGTACCACCTCTTCTCGTGATATGTCCCGGCTGACGTGCCCGAGGTGCTCGTGGCGTCGGCGGCGGTCGTTCATCAAGATCGATTAGGCCTTCATCACTGGTGACCGTGGGGATGGTCCCGACGCCCGTTCCCGGAAACTGCCACCTGGGGATCTTCGTGCGCTCATCATGCGGTCAGACGTTGATTGGAAGCCGACCTCGGTGTGGTCGGCGTCCAATCAACTATCCGTGACAGACGGCAAAACTTTGGTAGCGATGGACGGGCTCGAACCGTCGACCTCACGATTATGAGTCGTGCGCTCTAACCAGCTGAGCTACATCGCCTCGCGCTCCGCGACCGTGACGACGACGGTGGCGACAACGAGCGACTATAGCGCGGCGCACGGAGGCGCATCAACCGATCGCGCCGCGAGCCTTCGGTACACTGCCTCGGAGGTGCACGACCATGCGCGTCGTCTCACTCGTGCCGGCCGCGACCGAGATCGTCGGAGCCCTCGGCTTGACCGAACTCCTCGTGGCCGTCTCGCACGACTGCGATCATCCAGGGGCCGTCGCCGACCTGCCGAGGATCACTCACTGCGAGATCCACGGGCGCGACCTGCCGAGCGTCGAGATCGACCGCTGGGTGCGGGAGACGCTCGCGGCGCGTGGGACGCTCTACACCATCGATGAACCGCTGCTCAGGCGCCTCGCGCCCGACGTGATCCTCACGCAGCGCCTCTGTGACGTCTGCGCACCCTCGTACGGCTCGGTGGCCGCGCTCGCCGAGACGCTCGACCACATCCCACGCCTCGTGAACCTCGAACCGACCTCCCTCGCCGAGGTCCTCGGGGACGTCCGCAGCGTCGCCGAGGCGATCGGGGCGGCGGAGCGCGGAACCGGCCTCGCGGCGGCCCTCGAGGCACGCATCGAGGCCGTCCGGTCGCGGGCCTCCGACACGCCGCACCGCCCGACATGCGCCGTGATCGAGTGGCTCGACCCGCTCTTCGGCGGCGGGCACTGGGGTCCGGAGCTCGTCGAGATCGCCGGGGGCGCCGACCTCATCGGCCGGCCGCACGCGCCATCGGCGCGCGTGACGTGGGAAGACCTCGTCGCGGCCGAGCCCGAGGTGCTCGTGATCGCGTGCTGCGGCAACGACGTCGCCACCACGCTCCGGGAGCTGCCGCTCCTCACGGGGCGAAACGGTTGGGGCGATCTGCCGGCGGTGCGCGCAGGGCGCGTCCACGTCGCCGACGGCAGTGCCTACTTCAGCCGCCCCGGCCCGCGCATCGTCGACACGCTCGAGATCCTCGCGGGCATCATGGACCCCGAGCGCTTCCCGGAGTGGGCGCCGTCGGCCAGACCGGACGCGGAGGTCACGACCCTGTTGGGCCCACCGTGAGCGCACGCCCGAGCGCCGGCGCCTCCCTCGGTTAGAGCGAGGGGTCGGCCCGGTACCGCTCCCACTCGGGTTCCTGCTCGTAGATCCAGCGGTAGTAGGCGTGCCCCTCGAGCTCGCTCGCCGCACCCTCGTCGACCACGACGGTGCAGTTCGGATGGAGCTGCAGGGCAGTGGCGCTGATGCGCGCCGTGATCGGACCCTCCGTGGCGGCCGCGAGGATCGTCGCCTTGTGCGCTCCAGTCACGACCATGATCACCGTGCGGGCGTCGAGGATCGTGCCCACGCCCATCGTCAGCGCCCGCGACGGCACGTCGTCGGGATCCCCGCCGAAGAAGGCGGCGTTCTGCCGACGCGTCTCCGGCGTGAGCGCCTTCTCCCGCGTGCGCGACATCAGTGACGAGAGCGGCTCGTTGAAGCCGATGTGACCCGTCTTCCCGAGCCCGACGAGCTGCACGTCGATCCCGCCCGCCGCGCGAATGATTCCCTCATAGGCGGCGGCCTCGGCACGGAGGTCGGCCGCCATCCCATCGGGCAGGTGCGTGCGGTCGCTCGCGAGCCCAACGCGTTCGAAGAGTCGCGTCCGCATGTAGTGGTGGTACGAGCGCTCGTCGTTCGGCGGGAGTCCGACGTACTCGTCGAGGTTGAAGGTGGTGCAGCCCCGGAGTTCGAGCGAGCCGGCCTCGACGAGCTCGACGAGCGCATCGTAGACGGCGTCCATGGTCGAACCGGTAGCGCACCCGAGTACGAGTCCCGGGTCAGCGCGCACCCGCTCGGCGATCATCCTCGCTGCGAGGCGGGCGGCGTGCCGCGGAGTCGGCCGGATCAGGAGCTCCATCGTCCCCTCACGCCCCTGCCGTCGTCACGGACCGACACGCCGCCCTCCCACGTAGACGTCTTCGACGTTGAGGTTGGCGCTCAGCACGACGATGTCGGCGCGTCGACCGGGCTCGAGCACCCCACGGTCGTCGAGCCCGAGGTACGTGGCCGGCGCGGTCGCCAGCATGTGGCTCGCGGCCACGATCGGTAGGCCCATGGCCACGGCCGTGCGGAACGCCTGATCGAGCGTCAGCAGGCTCCCCGCCAGGGCCCCCTCGGCCGTTCGGGCCGTCCCCCCCTCGATCCGAATCGGGCGGCCCCCGAGTTCGCTCGTATCGACGTCGGTCCCGGTCGCGCGGATCGCGTCGGAGACGAGCAGGAGGCGCGGTCCGAGAGCGTTCCAGGCCGTCAAGGCGGAGCCGGCGTGCACGTGGTGCCCGTCGAGGATCAGCTCGGCCCACGACGCGGTGTCGGCGAGCGCCGCGCCCACGACGCCCGGCAGTCGCCCCTGCATGCCCCCCATGGCGTTGAAGAGATGGGTGAAGCCGGCCGTGCCGCCCTGCGCCCGAACCATCGCCACGAAGGCCCGGACCTCGTCGTACGACGCGGTCGTGTGCCCGATGCTCACGCGGACACCCGCGGCCGCGAAGCGCGCGGCCGCGGCTGCGGCCCCCGGGCGCTCGGGGGCGAGCGTCACGAGCCGGATCACGCCCCTCGCGAGGGCGTCGTCGACGAGCTCCGGCTCGGCGTCGCGATCGAATGGTGGCTGCGCGCCGAGCCGGAGCGGGCTCACGAACGGCCCCTCGAAATGGGCACCCACGACGTCTGCCCCGTCGGGGTCGGGATCGGCAATCGCTTCCGCGACCCCGTCGAGGGCCGTCATGAGCGCAGGCCACGGCGCGGTCACCGTAGTGGGGAGGAGCGACGTCGTGCCGTGCCGGGAGTGGAAGCGCGCGAGCGTCCGAACGCCCTCACGACCGTCCATCGTGTCGCCCCCACCCCCGCCGTGGACGTGCACGTCGATGAAGCCGGGCAGGATCCAGCGATCCGATGCGCTCTCGTCGGCCACGACGTCACGGACCAGTTCATCGATCTCGACGCTGCCGCGGACGACGCCGCTGGGCGTCAGCACGTGGCCGCTGATGCGCTGAGGTGCACGAGTCATGCGTTCCAGCCTACGACGCGTCGTGCCTGAGGACCACGGATGCGCTGCATGAGGGACCTCACTCCGGCGCTCGGAAGTGAGGTGTAGCATGCCGAATGCTGGAGCCGTCCCTCGATCTCTACGGCGCGACATTCGACAAGGTCGACGTCGTCCTCTCGGACCTCTTGGTGAAGAGTCATGCGCGCTATGCTCTCATCGTGGACCGTACGGGGTTCGTTCTCATGCACCAGCGGGCGGTGTGGGCTCCCAAGCCTCCGTCGCTCGACTCGCTCGCGACGCTCATCGCATCGAATTACTCGGCGAACGCCGCCATCGCCAAGCTCTTCGGCGAGGACGGGTTCCGGGAGACGGTGCAGCAGGGCACCGACGTCGGCACCTACCTCGAGGAGCTCGGCGACAAGGCGCTGCTCGTCACCGTTTTCGACGCCTCGGCGCCGCTCGGGAAGGTCAAGCTCTTCACCAAGAAGGCGGTCGAGCAGATCCGGTTCCTGCTCGAGGGCGTCGACGAGCCACGTCCCACCTTCGAACCCGATCAGGCCTGGAGCGACGACACCGGAGCGCTGCTCGATGGCCTCTTCACCGAGCGGACGCACCCATGAGCACCATCAATTTTTCGGCCCGAGAGATCAATTTCAAGATCGTCTACTACGGCCCCGGACTCTCCGGCAAGACCACGAACCTCAAGCAGATCTACGATCACGTCCCGGGCGAATCGAAGGGCGAGATGGTATCGCTGCAGACCGAGGACGAGCGGACGCTCTTCTTCGACTTCCTGCCGCTCGACCTCGGCAAGGTCAACGGCTTCAAGACGCGCTTCCACCTCTATACCGTGCCCGGGCAGGTCTTCTACAACTCGAGCCGGCGCCTGATCCTCCGAGGCGTCGACGGCGTCGTCTTCGTCGCCGACTCCGCACCGAACCGGCTGCGGGCGAACGCGGAGTCGTTGCGCAACCTCCGAGAGAACCTCGAGGAGTACAACCTTCGCCTCGGCGAGGTTCCCTACGTGCTCCAGGTGAACAAGCGCGACCTCCCCGACGCGGTGCCCATGGAGATGATCCGGCAGGTGCTCGATCCGAGCGGCAAGGTCGGCGCGTTCGAGGCGGTGGCGGCCGAGTTCAAGGGCGTGGTCGAGCCGCTCAAGGCAGTCTCCAAGCTCGTGCTCGAAAAGCTCGCACAGAAGACCTGACCGACACGCAGCCCCGTCGGTCGGTGCGTCCGGGTGCGGCTCGTGCGCGTCGGGAGTCGCGTTCCGGCCGTGCTATCGTCGCGCCGATGCAACGAACACCGCTCTACGAACGCCATCGCGACCTCGGCGCCCGCCTGGTCGACTTCGCCGGTTGGGATATGCCGATCCAGTACGAGAGCGGCATCAACCAGGAGCACCTCGCGGTTCGCCAGGATGCGGGCGTGTTCGACGTCAGCCACATGGGCGAACTGCGGGTTCGCGGCGCCGAGGCGATGGCCTTCCTCCGCTATACGACCCTCAACGACGTGGGGCGGCTACGCGTCGGGCGCGGTCACTACAGCATGCTCCCGAACGAGTCGGGCGGCCTCGTCGACGATCTCTACGTGTATCGCGACGCCGATGACGATTTCCTCGTCGTCGCCAACGCCGGCAACGTCGACACGGTGCTCGACGCACTCACGGCGCACGCCGCCGACTTCGCCGTCGAGATCGTCGACGAATCCGACCGTTGGGGGCTCCTCGCGCTCCAGGGTCCGGCGGCGGCCGTTCGTCTCGAGCGCGTCGCGGGCATGGAGCTGACGTCGCTCAGGAAGAACGCCACACGGGACGTCGACATCGGCGGCCTCCACGTTCGTGTGGCGCGAACGGGCTATACCGGCGAGGACGGCTTCGAGCTCTTCACAGCCTGGGACGACACCCCCGCCGTCTGGGATCTGCTCATCGAAGACGGTGCACTCCCCTGCGGGCTCGGCGCACGCGACACCTTGCGGCTCGAGGCCGGGTTCCCGCTCTACGGGCACGAGCTCACGTCCACAACGAATCCGCTCTGCACGCCCTTCGCGTGGGTGGTGAAGGACAAGCCGTTCTTCGGCCGCGACGCCATGTGGGGGGCGCCGTGTGACCAGCGCCTCGTCGGGCTGAAGGTCACGGGCCGCGGCATCCCGCGCCAGGGGTACACCGTGTTGGACGCCGACGGGACGTCCGTCGGCATGGTCACCTCCGGCACGCTCTCGCCGCTCACGCGCGAATCGATCGCGATGGCGTGGATCGATTCCTCGCTCGCCCGAGACGGCACCGACCTCGCCGTGGTGGTACGCGCGCAGGCGGTCCCCGCGACGGTCACCACGCCCCCCTTCTACACGCCTTGAGCCAGGTAGGCTCGTTCCGAGGAGACCCACGATGGACACCCCCGACACGCTCCGATATACCCGCTCGCACGAGTGGGCAACCGATCCCGCCGACGGCGTCGTCACCGTCGGCATCACCGACTTCGCGCAGGACCAACTCGGGGACGTCGTCTTCGTCGAGCTCCCCAAGGTCGGGACGAAGGTGAAGGCGGGGCAGGCGATCGCCGTGATCGAATCCGTCAAGACCGCCTCCGACATCTACGCTCCGCTCGATGGTGAGATCGTCGCGGTGAACGAGGTCTTGAACGGCGAGCCCGAAGCCATCAATGCCGGTCCCTACGAGGGGGGCTGGCTCTTCCGAATCGAACCCACCGATCCGTCGGCCTGGAACGGGTTGCTCGAGGCGAGTGCGTACGAGGCCGTGGCCCAGGAGGGTTGAGGCGTGCCCTACGTACCGCATACGTCCGCTGACGTCGAGCGGGCGCTGGCGACGATCGGTGTCTCGTCTCTCGACGAGCTCTTCGCCGACGTGCCAGACGCCCTCCTCGATCCGGCGATCGACCTGAGCGAGCCCCTCGACGAGGTCTCGCTCTTGCGTCGGGTCGACGAGCTCGCCCGGCGCGACCACACGACCGGCCCGATGTTCCTCGGTGGCGGCGTGCGCAGCCACTTCATCCCTGCGGTCACACCGCGGCTCGCCATGCAGAGCGAATTCGTGACGGCGTACACGCCCTATCAGGCCGAGGTCTCACAGGGTGTGCTGCAATCGACCTTCGAGTTCCAGACGATGATGAGCGAGCTCACCGGGCTCCCCGTGTCGAACGCGTCGATGTACGACGGTGCTTCGTCCGTGGCCGAGGGGGCGCTGCTCGCGGTTCGGCAGACGGGGCGCGAGACGGTGATGGTGTCGCGCGGCGTCCACCCCGAGAGCCGCCAGGTGCTGCAGACGTACCTGTGGCCGCTCGGCATCGCGGTGGAGGTCATCGACCTCGATGGGTTGGTGACGCCCGAACCGGTCGTCGGTGATCACGTGGCCTGCGTGATCGCACAGACGCCGAACTTCCTCGGCGCCCTCGAGCCGATGGCGGCCATCGGCCGCGCGGCACGCGACGCGGGGGCGCTCCTCGTCGCGGTCGTCGACCCGCTCTCCCTCGCCGTGCTCGCGAGCCCGGGGTCCTACGGCGCCGACGTGGCGGTCGGCGACGGGCAGCCCCTCGGCAATCCGATGCAGTACGGCGGTCCGAGCTTCGGCTTCATGGTGGTGAGCGACGCGCTCATCCGTCAGCTCCCCGGGCGTCTCGTGGGCCAGACGGTCGACGTCGAGGGGCGGCGCGCATTCGTGCTGACGCTGCAGGCGCGTGAGCAGCACATCCGCCGCTCGAAGGCGAAGTCGAACATCTGCTCCAATCATCAACTCGCCGCCCTCATGGCGACGATCAACATGGCCGCGCTCGGGCCCGTCGGGCTGCGCGAGATGGCCGAGGGGAGCGTCCGGTGGGCACATCGCCTCGCCGACGCGCTCGAAGCCGCAGGCGCGGACGTGGTGCGCGGCGCACGCTTCTTCAACGAGTTCGTCGTTCGTGTCGACCGCGAGCCTCACGAGGTACGGCGCGCACTGTCGCGTCGCGGTATCCGTGCAGGGGTCGGCGTACCGGCCGAGTACGGCTTCGGTCACGCCATCACTCTCGCCGCCACCGAACTGACTCGCCAGGACGACGTCGACGCCCTCGTGAAGACCTTGTCGGACCGCTCGCTCCTGCCGGCGCACGCGGGGGTGCTCTGATGACGCCTCCCGCCGCCACGACGGACGCCACGCCCGTGGTCGCCGCCGCGGATCGATTCCGATCCGACTCCTTCCCGTTGATCTTCGAGCGCTCCTCCCCGGGGCGTCGCGCGGCCCGTCCGCCCGTGACCGACGGGGACGACATGGCCACACTGCTCGGCGAGGAGCATCTGCGCGAAGCGCCCCCGCGCCTGCCGGAGGTCGCCGAGCTCGACCTCGTGCGCCACTACACGCAGCTCGCCCACAGGCAGTTCTCGATCGATGGCAACGTCTATCCGCTCGGCTCGTGCACGATGAAGTACAACCCGAAGCTGCACGAGGACGTCGCCGAGCGCTTCCTCGATCTCCACCCCTATCAGGACGAGGAGGGAGCGCAGGGCATCCTCGAACTCCTGTTCGAGGTGCAGCGCGATCTGGCGCAGATCACCGGGATGGACGACGTCAGCCTGCAGCCGGCGGCCGGAGCGCACGGTGAGCTCGCCGGCATCCTCATGATCCGCGCGTACCACATGGCCAACGGCGAGGGGGAGTTGCGGCGCGTGGTGATCTGTCCCGACGGCGCCCACGGTACGAATCCCGCGACCGCCGCGATGGCTGGGTACGAGGTCGTCGAGGTTCCGACCGGTCCCGATGGTGAGGTCGACGTCGACGCCTTCCGGGCGGCGCTCGGGCCGCACGTCGCGGCCGTGATGCTCACCAATCCGAACACCCTCGGGATCTTCGAAACACGCATCCTGGAGATCTCGCGCCTCGCGCACGAGGTGGGCGCCCAGCTCTACTACGACGGGGCGAACCTCAACGCCATCGTCGGACGCGCCAGGCCGGGCGACATGGGATTCGACGTGGTCCACCTCAACTTGCACAAGACCTTCACCACGCCACACGGCGGCGGAGGCCCCGGCACGGGACCCGTGGGCGTCAAGGCGCACCTCGCGCCGTTCCTGCCGGTACCGCGGATCGTGCGATCGGGCGCCGGCTACACCATCGAGGGGGAGCGGGCACACTCGATCGGCCGGCTGCGCTCGTTCTACGGGAACGTCGGCAACCTCGTTCGTGCGTGGGCGTACATCCGGCGCCTCGGGCTCGTAGGGCTGAAGCGCGTGAGCACCATGGCCGTTCTCAACGCCAACTACCTACGCGTTCGGATGCGCGAGGCCGGCTACACGATCGCCTTCGACCGCGTGAACATGCACGAGTTCGTGGCGCAACCGCCCGCTGGCACGAAGACGCTCGACGTCGCGAAAGCGATGCTCGATTACGGTGTCCACCCGATGACGGTCTACTTCCCCTTGGTGGTGCGGGAAGCGATGATGGTGGAGCCGACGGAGACGGAGTCGCTCGAGACGCTCGACGCCTACGCCGCCGTGCTCGGCGAAATCCTCGAACGCACGGCGAAGGATCCGGAATGGATCTCGCGAGCACCGACTACGACACCCGTGGGACGGGTCGACGAGGTCAGGGCGGCGCGCAAGCCGGTGCTACGGCACGAGTTCAGCGACTGACGTCGCGGCTCGGGAGCGCCCAACAGCATGATCGCTGCCCCCGGCTTCCGAGCCGTGCCCTCGCTCGAGCGGTACGTATCGTGCGCTCGTTCAACCGCAGCCGGTCGCGCCTTCGCCATCGGGCGCCACGCGACTGTCCGTCCGGAAGGAACTCCCGCAACCGCAGGCGCTCGTGGCATTGGGGTTGGTGACGGAGAAACCGCCACCCATCATGTTCTCGACGTAGTCGACTTCGCTCCCGCGCAACAACTCCCAGGAGCGGCCGTCGATCACCATGCGAACACCGCGATCCTCGAAGACTCGATCTCCCTCGAGACGCCGATCGTCGATCGCCATTCCGTACGAGTAGCCGCTGCACCCGCCGGACTTGACGAAAACGCGAATGGCCGCCTCGGGCGACGCTTGACGGCCGATGAGTTCGTGCGCCTTGGCTGCACCGGCCTCACTGAACGTCATACGTTCCATGGGCTCGGCCACGCCGCGCGCGTCGATCGGGGTGGGGTGTGCGAAGGTCTGGTCCATTTGCATCACCATACCCGACGCACCCGCTTGGGTACGTGCGCTCGGATCATCGATCACCGGGGCGTCAATGCTCTACGCGTTCCTTGATGTCGACGCTGCCGTTGCGCACCATGATGTCCTCGGCGGTGGCCGTGCGCGCTGCCGTCGTCTCCACCGTGAGGAGCGTGCCCCCGCGGCGTACGCCCTCGGCATACGAACCCGCCCGCTCCTCGTCGACACCGGCGTTCACGAGCCCCCCCACGATGCTTCCGGCGGCGCCCTCACCCGAACCCGTGCTGTCGGCGTCGAGAGCGTCGTCTTCGGCAGCGTAACCGTCTAAATCCCCTGCTGCATTGCTCGTCAACACGTTCACTCGCGAGCGGTCGAACCCTTCGGCGGTCAGGTCGTCGACGGCGTTCTCGGCTTCCGGCAGCGTCTCGAAGAGCGCGACCACGGTGACGACTTCGTTCGCTTGGGCGCTGGTTCCGCGCGTCGGGATCGTAGTGTTCGGAAACTCGTCCTGCATGATTGGGACTCCTTAAGGTGTTGTGGTCGCGTTTCGGCCGCGCCGCATCCGTACCGATGGGCGCCGGGCCGAACGAGCATCATGGCGGAAAGCGACGCCCCGAGGGAAGATGCCTCGACACCGATCGACCAGTACCAGGAGCCCGATGGAGGTGATCGCCGGGGCCCGCGAGCTCGGCATCGCCGAGCGGGAAGGAGTCAGGCACCATGACGCGCTTCGCCGACCGAACCGTTGCCGGGAGACGGCTCGCGGGAGCCCTGAGCGCCTTCGCCGACGGTCCACTCGTTCTCGCCCTGCCGCGAGGAGGCGTTCCCGTCGCCTTCGAGGTGGCGCGCGCGCTCGACGCCGAACTCGACGTCTTCGTGGTCCGAAAACTCGGCGTGCCCGGGCACGAGGAGCTCGCCATGGGGGCCATCGCGTCGGGTGGGACGGTCGTGCTGAACGACGCTGTGATCGCCGAACTCGACGTGCCGCGCACGGCGATCGACGACGTGGTCCTCCACGAGGGTCGCGAGCTCGCTCGACGGGAGCGGGCGTACCGCGGGACGAGCGCACCGCTCGACGTCCGCACGCGGGTGGTCCTCGTCGTCGACGACGGCATGGCGACCGGGGCGACGATGCGCGCCGCACTCACGGCGCTGCGCTCGCAGGCTCCGGCCCGGCTGATCGTCGCGGTCCCGGTGGCAGCGCGCGAGACCTGCGACGAACTCGCCGGCCTTGCCGACGAGATCGTCTGCCCCGAGACGCCGACGCCGTTTCTCGGGGTCGGCATGTGGTACCACGACTTCACCCAGACGACGGACGACGACGTCAGACGGCTCCTGGCCAGCGCGCGTGATCGCTGACGCGCACGGCTCCGCGTCGCCAGCGACCGATCAGTGCGCGCGCACGATGGCGAAGCCGAGCCACGCTGCTCCCGTACCGGCAGCCCAACTCGCCACCACGTAGCAGATCGCCCTCGCGCGCTCGCCGGACTGCATCATCCTCACGGCCTCCACCATCCATGTCGAGAACGTCGTGTAGGCACCGAGGAAACCGGTACCGATCGCGATCTGCCACACGACCGGGAGGTCGTGGAGCGTCACGATCCCGACCAGCACACCCAAACCGAGAGAACCAGATACGTTCACGGCAAACGTACCCACCGGGAAGGAGCGAGCCCGAGTCGAGACCACGTGATCGAGCGTATGTCGCGTGACAGCGCCGAGCGCGGCGGCGACGGCCACCATCAGGAGGCTCACGAGCGGAGACTCACGAGGGGCGCCTCGCGATCGTTCGCGCCGCGACGGCCCGTCCGACGGCGAGTCCGACGGCGGCGGCGGCGAGCCCCGCCATCACACTCAGGAACGCATAGACCAGCGCGACCTCGACGGCTCCGCTGCGTACGAGATCGACCGACTCGAACGTGAAGTTGGAAAATGTGGTGAACGAGCCGAGGATGCCGGTCGTCAGGAAGGACGCACGATTCCCATCCACACGGCTTCCGAGCCCGAGCAGGAGCGCCAGGATCAGGCCCAACAGGAACGCGCCGACGACGTTCTCGGCGAACGTCACCGACGGGAACATTCCAGCATCGTGCGGCGCTGCGCGTACGAATGCGTAGCGAAGCGTGCCACCGATGGCGCCACCGGCGGCAACCGCGAGCAGTCGGCTGCGCGGCGGAAGGCGCCCCGGCGCTTCGGCGCCCCGTTCACCACGTCGCATGCCACAGTTTACGATTCGAGTGGAGTCACCCCGGAGCGTCCGAGGGCGGACGCCGGACGAGACGACGCCTGACGGCGGGCGCCGCGATCGTTCGAGCGCGACACGGTGACCAGGAGGTCGAATGAGCGCGAGCGATTACGAACTCCTCGAGCGGCTCGCGGAACCCCATTGCGCCGTCTGCCGCGCGAGCGCCGCTTCGGCGTACGCCTACCTGTCGGGCGTGATGCGCGACGGTGTCAACGACGCGCGCACCCGCGACGAGTGGCGTCGGCGCGGCGGGCTCTGCCGCCGGCATTGGAGCGTCTGGCGTGGGCTCGAAACGCCTGCACTCTCCTCCGCGATCGTCGCCCGCGACCTGCTCGGCGCTCGGCTCGGGAGCGAGCGGCCGCGAGATATCGACTGCCCCGCCTGCACGGTCGGGGCCGAGGCGGAGCGCCGCACCGTACGCGCGCTGGGTCGACTCTCCCCACTCCGTGTCGAGGAGGCGTTGGCGCACGGGAGCGGCTTCGTCTGCCTGCACCACCTACGATCGGTGGGCGAGCGCCTCGATTCGATCTTCCGGAGGCGGCTCGAGCAGATCCTCGACGACCTCGGCGAGTTCATCCGTAAGAGCGACTACCGGCGCGCCCACGAGCCGATGGGCGACGCGGGCGACGCGTGGCTGCGAGCGATCCGCGCGCTGGGGGGTGATGTCTGAGCTCGAGCGCGCACCTCGCATCCGCGAGCCTGCGCGTGGCGCGAGGTGCGCCGGCAGGCACCACGCCCTCCACGAAGGGTCTAAGGTGAACGACCGGAGGTTTCGATGAACGACCTGCTGCACATACCCGTCGGCGCCGGAGCGCCCGAGATCGTGACGATGATCGTCGAGGTCCCGAAGGACAGCGCCAACAAGTACGAGTACGACCCGACCACGGGCACGTTCCGACTCGACCGGGTGCTCTACAGCCCGCTGCACTACCCCGGCGATTACGGCTTCGTGCCCAGTACCCTCGCCGAGGATGGTGACCCACTGGACATCCTCGTACTGATGGGGCAACCGAGCTTCCCCGGGTGCCTCCTCGAAGCACGAGCGCTCGGCTTCCTGGAGATGACCGACGAGAAGGGACCCGACCAGAAGGTACTCGCCGTCCCGCTGCACGATCCTCGGTACGACGGGTACCGTTCCTTGGCTGACGTCCACCCCCACCGGCTGCGCGAGATCGAGCACTTCTTCGCCATCTACAAGGATCTCGAGGGCAAACCCGTGACCGTCGATGGCTGGCGCGATGCACCCGAGGCGGTCTCGCTCGTTCGCGCCACCATGGAGCGGTTCGCCGACACCATGTCCGCGACGGATGTGCTACGCTAGCGCACGTACTGGTGTTGCTCGGCCGCGCGAATTCATATCGCGCCGAGGCACGGCCCGAATCGGAATCGACGACGCTATCGCCGCTCTGTGCTCCTAGGCAAACTGAGCCCGAGCCACCTCTACACCAACGACGATACATGGCGCCCCGCCCCTCAGGCGGGGCGCCATCGTGTGTGATGCCGGATCGTCGGCGAGGTGATCGCCCTCGCGCACCCGAAGACGGCGCGTTAACGACGGAGAACGGCCCCCTCGAGTCGCCGAGAGAGCCGTTCCCGTCGATGGCGGGCGCACCAGGACTTGAACCCGGGACCTACGGTTTTGGAGACCGCCGCTCTACCAACTGAGCTATACGCCCCCGCCGGCAAGCACAGAGGGTACCACGCCCGCCGTCACGTGCCAAGGTTCGCTCCCGAGACGCCGCGCCCGATCGACGGCAGGATTCTGCTCGGTGAGCTACGGAGTTCGCGCCCGAGCGTGGTACCGTTGCGACGTGTCAAGCTCCGTCTCACACGTGCTCCGCACCCTGCTCGCCGGGCTCATCCTGGCGGCTGCGATCGTCTCCGGCGTGGGGGCGACGGCCAGCGCACAAGCGGTGGCGACCAACGTCGTCTGGGTGATCCCGATCGAAGGGGAGATCTCGCCCGCCACGGCGCAGTTCGTGCGAGCGCGCATCGATCGCGCGAACCGCGAGCAGCCGCTCGCCTTGCTCTTCATCGTCGACACGCCCGGAGGTCAGGTCGGTGCCATGCAGCGCATCGTCGACGACATCCTCAATCGCTCCGAGGTACCGACGCTCGCCGTGGTCCGCAACGCCTTCAGTGCCGGCGCACTCATCGCGATGAGCGCAGAGCAGCTCGCCATGCTGCCGGGATCCGCAATCGGCGCCGCCCTTCCGATCGCGCTGACGCCGACCGGGATCCAGAACGTCGACGAGAAGTTCGCCTCCGCCGTACGCGGCGAGTTCCGCAGCGTCGCGGAAGCGCGCGGGCGAGACTCGCGCGTCGCAGAGGCGATGGTCGACCAGCGCATCGAGATCCCCGGGCTGTCGACCGACCAGGAGCTCCTCACGCTCACGTCGGCACAAGCCGTCGAGTACGACATCGCCGACGTGGAGGCACGGAACCTCCAGGACGCCCTCGAGCAATTCGGGTACGGCGGAGCTCAGATCGAGCGCCTCGATCCGAACCTCACCGAGCGGCTCGGCGGCTGGCTCTCGAATCCCATCGTGATCGCGCTGCTGCTCGTGATCGGCGTCGGGGGACTCGTGGTCGAGTTCTTCAGCCCCGGCTTCGGCATCCCGGGCGGCGTGGGCGTGCTGGCCCTCGCGCTCCTCGCCCTGACGGCGTTCGTCGCGACCCCCGCCGGTATCTACGACATGCTCCTCATACTCCTCGGTGTGGTGCTACTCGCGGTGGAGGCGCTCATCCTGCCCGGATTCGGCGTGGCGGGCATACTCGGGGTGGGCGTGCTGTCGTTCGCCGTGTTCAGGATCTTCCAGGAAGACTGGGTGTTCGTGCTCGGCTACGCCGCCGTGTTCGGGGGCGTCGTCGCCGCCGGCCTCCTCTGGTACCTCCCGAACAGTCGCTTCGCATCACCCTTCCGGCTCAACACGCGCATCGGCCGCACCGTCGGCGATGCGGTCGCCGAGCCGGGCCGGTATGGCGAACGCGCCGATCTCGTGGGGCTCGAGGGAGTCGCCCTGACCGATCTTCGGCCCGCTGGCGTCGCGCGCTTCGGCGACGATCGTATCGACGTGGTCACGCAAGGCGATTTCATCTCCACGGGCTCCCCCATCCGGGTCTTGCGCGTCGAGGGGAATCGTGTCACGGTGCGAGTCATCGAGGCCCCGGCCGTCAACTCCACGCCAGCGGGCGTGGATCCGTCTCGTTAATGCTGCCCTACGAAGGAGCACCCTAGCACCATGGACTTCGGAATTCTGATCATCGCTGGCGCCATCATCTTGTTCTTCATCATCCTCTTCACGGTCGTGCCCATCGGCCTCTGGGTCTCCGCGATCGCGGCCGGGGTGCGGGTGCCGTTGGTGAGCCTCGTCGCCATGCGACTCCGTCGCGTCGCTCCCGCACGCATCATCCTGCCGCTCATCAAGGCCGACAAGGCCGGCATCGACGTGACCCAGGATCAACTCGAAGCCCACCACCTCGCGGGGGGGAACGTCAACCGCGTCGTCGACGCGCTCATCGCCGCCGACAAGGCACGCATCGCGCTCCCCTTCGACCGGGCGGCCGCCATCGATCTCGCGGGTCGTGACGTGCTCGACGCCGTCAAGGTGTCGGTCAATCCGCGCGTGATCCAGACCCCGAACGTCTCCGCCGTCGCGAAGGACGGTATCGAGCTCATCAGCACCGCACGCGTGACCGTGCGGGCGAACCTCGAGCGCCTCGTCGGCGGTGCCGGCGAGGAGACGATCATCGCGCGCGTCGGCGAGGGCATCGTCTCCTCCATCGGCTCCACCGAGACGCACAAGCGAGTGCTCGAGAATCCGGACCTGATCTCCAAGACGGTGCTCGCCAAGGGCCTCGACGCGGGCACCGCGTTCGAGATCCTCTCGATCGACATCGCCGACGTGAACGTCGGCCGCAACATCGGCGCCGAGTTGCAGACCGACCAGGCCGAAGCAGACAAGCGTGTCGCGCAGGCGAAGGCCGAGGAGCGCCGGGCCATGGCGGTCGCGGTCGAGCAGGAGAACCGGGCCCACGTCGAGGCGATGCGCGCCAAGGTCGTCGAGGCGGAGGCCCAAGTGCCGCTTGCGATCGCCGATGCGTTCCGCGCCGGTAATCTCGGCGTGATGGACTACTACAACCTCCAGAACATCGAGTCCGACACCGGTATGCGCCGAAACATCGCCAAGGCGACGGACGCCGAGGACGACGGATGAGGATCGCTTGAGCTTCGACGATCTCTTCGCCCTCCTGATCGTGGTGGTCTTCATCGGACTACCGCTCCTCAACCGGCTGCGTGGCGGCGCCCAACCTCCGGGCGCTCCGCCGCGTGCCCC
>JACCWH010000203.1 GCA_013697735.1 Trueperaceae bacterium
TCGCGCCCTTCAAGGTCCCGAAACACGTCCGCTTCGTGACGGCGCTGCCCAAGAACGCCGCCGGCAAGGTGCTGCGCGGGACGCTTCCCGAACTCCTCGCGGAGCGCCCACGGCTCGCGCGCGGCAGCGGCACGGCCGGCGCGGCCGGAGGTGCCTGAGGTGCGCACCCCGACCCTCTCGACCGGCGTCCGCCTCCACGTCGACGCACGCGGCCCCGCCGACGCCCCGGGCGTACTCCTCCTGAACGGACTGACCATGAGCGTCGCCTCGTGGGACCCGCTCGCCGAGCGCCTCGAGGCCGAGTTCCGCGTCATCCGCTACGACATGCGCGGCCAGGGTCGCTCCGATGGTCCGCCTGGGCCGCACGGCCCAGACCAGCACGCCGCCGACCTCCTCGCACTGGTGGCTGCGCTCGGGCACGATACGTCGCTCGGGCACGACCGGGCGCGCGCGCTGCGGCTCGTCGGTCTCTCCAACGGCGGCCTCGTGGCGATGCTCGCGGCGGCCCGTCTCGAGGCGGAGCGGCCCGGGACGGTCGACTCGCTGGTGGTGATCGACTCGTTCGGACGCGTCGACGCGCACCTCCGCCTCGTGCTCGCGTCGTGGCGTGCGGCGCTCGACGCAGGCGGGAGCGAGCTCCGCTTCGACGTGGCGGCGCCGTGGGTGTGGGGGCACGCCTTCGTCGCGCGCTCGGGTGCTTCGCTCGCGGCCGCCCGCGCCCTAGCCTCCTCGGCGCCCGTCGACCGCGTCCGCTCGCTGGTCGACGGGCTCGCCGGCTACGAAGGGGACGCGTGGACGCCACTCGCTGCCCTCGAGCGCCCCGTGTTGGCGATCTGCGGCGCCGACGACGTGCTGACCCCTGTTCGCTGCAGCGCCGAGATCGTGCGCCACGCCCGCGACGCGCGGTTGGTCGTACTCCCCGACGCCGGCCACGGCGCACCCGTCGAACGTCCCGACGCGGTCGCAGGGGCGCTGCGCGACTTCTGGGCAGGCACGCCACATGGAGGTGGAGCGTGACATGGCCTGAGCCGAGCACGGTTCGATTCGTCGACGTCGACGGTCGGCGGATCGCCTACGTCGTGGCAGGCAGGGGGGCGCGCAGCGTGCTCCTGGTCCACGGCAACTTCGCCTCCAAGCGGTGGTTCGCGCCGCTCCTCGCCGCTCCCGCGGGCGACCACGACCGGCTCATCGCCCTCGACCTCCCCGGCTTCGGCGACTCCGAACGACTCCCGGGGCCTCCGTCGATCGCCGCCTATGGCACGGCACTCGTCGGCGCCGCCCGAGCGCTCGGGCTCGAGCGGCCGGTCCTCCTCGGACACAGCCTCGGGGGCACCGTCGCCATGGCCGCCGCCGCCGCAGCACCGGACGCGTGGGCGGGGCTGATGCTCGTGTCATCCGGGGCCCCGAGCGGGCTCACGACGCCCGAGGCGCACTACGCCCTGCTCGCGGCGTTCCGGCACGACCGCGCGCTCCTGGCGCGCGCCCTCGCCGCCACCATGCCCACCGTGGTGCCGGACGACTTCGAGACCCTCGTCGACGACGCCCTCGCGATGGACCCCGAGGGCTTCACCGGCAACGCCCGCGCGCTCGCCGCGCTCGCCGAGCGCCCGGAGCTCGATCTCACGCCCCACCTCGCCCCGTTCGCGGAGCCGGTACTCGTGCTCCGTGGCGCGCTCGACACCCTCGTCACCACCGAGATGGCGGCCACGACGCTGGCGGCGTTCGGCTCGTCCCGCTTCGCGGCGCTCGAGACCTGGGACGACCTCGGCCACGGTCTCCCCCTCGAGGCCCCCACGCGTCTGCGCCACCGCCTCGCCACCTTCCTCGCGCGCACGCACGGCGCGTCGCCGCCGGCCCGCGCACCGACCGTAGGAGGCGCCATGACGTGATCCTGCGCCGCTCACCCACCGGCACCACCGACCCACGGCTCCACGCTCCACACTCCAGGAGGAGATCAATGATCAAGACCGCTCGGTTCCTCACCAGCCTCGCCCTCGCAGGCCTGCTCGGCCTCGCCAGCGCCCAAGGCGTGTCCATCGGCATCCTGTCGCCGCTCACCGGCGGCAGCGCCGGCACCGGCCAAGCCCAACGTGCCGGCTTCGAACTCGCGCTCGCGGAGATCAACGCCGCCGGCGGCGTGCTCGGTGAGCCGCTCCGCATCATCATCGAAGACACCCAGGCCAACCCGGCCGTCGGCCTCGCGGCCTTCGAGAAGCTCATGACCGAAGACGACGTCGAGTTCATCGCCGGCGGCTTCTCGTCGGGTGTCACGCTCGCCCTCGTCGAGTCGTTCCGCACCTTCCAACCGATCGTGATGTGGATCGGCGGCGCCGTCTCGGGCATCGGCATCGACGGCTTCGATGGCATCGAGGAACTCATCGGCGAGGAAGACTGGTTCTTCCACATCCACCCCTGGGACTACCACAACGTCGGCGCCGCCACCGCCTTCGCCGCCCAGACCGGCAGCGAGACCGTCGCGCTCCTGCACGAGGACTCCGCCTTCGGCGGTCCCGGTTCGGCCGGCGCCCAGGCGCTGCTCGAGGAGGCCGGCATGACCGTCACCCTCCGCGAGGCCTTCACCTCGACACTGCTCGGCGGCACCGGCGACTTCCGCGCCGCCATCTCCAAGGCCGCCGCCACGAACGCCGACATGCTCTACTGGATCGGCTACGACTCCGACGTCGTGCCCCTCTCCGGGCAGATCCGCGAGCTCAACTTTCGCCCGCAGCACATCTTCGGCGCCCCTCCCGGGTGGCCCACCGAGTTCGCCGCCGCGCCCGAGGCGCAGTGCGTCACCGGCCTGATCGGCTTCATGCCGAACCTCACCAATCCCGAGGCGATCGCCTTCACCCGCGACTACCGCGCCATGCACGGCGTCGACCCCGACAACTACATGGCCGCCCTCGCCTACGCCAACCTCTGGGCCTACGCCGACGCCATCAACGCCGCCGGCTCCACCGACCAGGACGCCGTGATCGCCGAACTCGAAGCCGGCACCTTCCGCTCCCCCATCGGCGACTGGTCGTTCGAGCCCTCCGTCATCGCCAAGCATCAAGGCTTCGGCGAAGACCTCTGGCTCGTCTTCCAGTACCAGAACGGCGTACGCGAGATCGTCTGGCCGATCGAGAAGGCCACCGCCCCGCTCGTCTCCTGCCGCTGACGGACCGCCCCGCACCCTGAACCCCTCGCCCGGGGACCGCGCACGCGCCGTCCCCGGGCATCACCCCCGGAAGGGTCCTCATGGACACCACGCTCCTCGTCCAGGCGCTCGTCTCGGGCGTGCTCGCCGCCGGGCTCTATGCGCTCGTCTCCGTCGGCCTAGCGCTCGCCATCGGCGTGATCGGCATCGTCAACTTCGCGCACGGCGAGTTCTTCATGGTCGGCGCCTTCCTCGCGTATCAGCTCTTCGTCACGTTCGGTATCGATCCCGTCTGGTCTCTCTTCATCGTGGCGCCCGCGCTCTTCGCGCTCGGCGCGATCATCTATACCTCCACCATCCGCTTCGTGCTCAAAGCGCCGGAGCTCAACCAGATGCTCCTCACCTTCGGCATCGGCATCATCTTGCAGAACCTCGCGCTCCTGATCTGGGGGGGCGACCCCCGCACGATCGCCGGCATCACCTACCGCGGCATCGGCTACCAGATCGGTGGCGTCTCGATCGGCCTCGTGCCGCTCGCCTCGTTCGTGGTCTCACTCGTGCTCGTGCTCGGCCTCTACTGGATGCTGGCGCGGACGCCGCTCGGTCGCGCCATGCGCGCCGTGGCACAGAATCGGACCGGCGCCGCGCTCGTGGGCCTCGAGGTGAACCGCGTCTACCTCGTGGCCTTCGCCCTCTCGGCGCTCCTCGCCGGCATCGGCGGCGTGATGATCGCGGTGATCCAATCGCCGACACCGGTCGTCGGTTTCGCCTTCACCCTCAAGGCGTTCGCCATCGTCGTGGTCGCGGGGCTCGGCAACATCCGCGGCATCCTCTTCGCCGCGCTGTTCGTGGCGGTCGCCGAGTCGCTCGTCGCCACGCTCGTCCCGAATGGCGACACGCTCCGGAACGCCGTCTTCTTCGCGATCATCTTCGCCGTGCTCATACGGCGCTCCTGGAGAACGGCATGAGCGCCTCCACGCGCACGCGCCGGACGCGTCCGGCGCAGTTCCCTTGGGACCTCGTCGGCCTGGTGCTCCTCGCGGTCGCGGTCGCGTTCGCCCCCGACCTGCTCAAGGCGCTCTTCGGACGCGCCTCGGTGAGTTACCTCTCGATCGCCACCAATGCCTTGTCGCTCTCGATCCTCGCGCTCTCGTGGGACGTGCTGGCGCGCACGGGCCAGCTCTCCCTCGCGCACGCCGCCTTCTACGGCGCCGGCGCCTACACCACCGCGCTGCTCGCGCGGCACGCCGACGTCCCCCTCTGGATCGGCATTCCCCTCGGCGGCCTCGCGGCCGTGGTGTTCGCGCTCCTCCTCGGCGCCGCCACGCTGCGGCTCCGCGGGATCTACTTCGCGATCGCCACCCTCTCGGCCGCGGAGGTGCTCAAGGCCGTGGTGCACCACCTACCGACGGGCATCGCCGGCGGCAATGCCGGCATGAACGTGCCGACGCTCTTCCGCCCCGAGTTCATCGCCGGCCAGATGGAGCGCTGGGAGGTCGCCTTCTTGCGCAACGAGGCCTACTTCTACGTGTATGCGACGCTCCTGTGCATGACGGTGCTCGCCTCGATCCTCGTCCAGCGCTCGCGCCTGAAGCACGCCTTCACCGCCATCCGCACGAACGAGGAGGTCGCCGGTGTGATGGGCGTGCGTCCGGCGCGCCTCAAACTGCTCGCCTTCGTGCTCTCGTCGGTGTTCGTCGGCATGCTCGGCGGCGTCGAAGCGCACCGCGTGGGCTCGGTGCTGCCGGAGCAGTCGTTCTCGGTCTCCACCACCGTGCTCGCACTCGTGACGCCGATCTTCGGCGGGCTCTACACCACGCTCGGGCCGATCGTGGGCGCGCTCGGCCTCTCCTCGGTACAAGAAGGGCTCCGGCGCGTGTTCAGCGACGGGTACCTCATCGGCTACGGCGTGGTCCTCGTGCTGTCGATCCTGTTCATGCCGCGCGGCGTGGTGGGGCTCGTCGGCGGACTCCTCCGCCGCCGAGGGAAGCGGGAGGCTGGCCGATGAGCGACATCCTGCGCGTGACCGGGCTCGTGAAGCACTTCGGGGGCCTCGCCGCCGTCGACGGCGTCTCATTCGCCGTCGAAGCGAACCAGATCTTCGCGATCATCGGGCCGAACGGCGCCGGCAAGACGACCACGCTCGACCTGGTGTCTGGCTTGCTGACACCCACCGCAGGGCGCATCGAGGTGCTCGGCAGCGACGTGAGCGCCGCCACGCCCGCACAGCGGTGCCATGCCGGCCTCGGTCGCGCCTTCCAGGTGGTGCAGCCCTTTCCGGAGATGACGCTGCGAGAGAACGTGCTCGTGGGGGCGCTCTTCGGTACGCCCGGGCGTACGCGCGCCGATGCCGAGCGACGCGCCGACGCGGCGCTCGAACTCTCGGGCCTCGCCGCGCTCGCCGACGTCGACGCCGAGGACCTGACCCTCATGCAGGAGAAGCGCCTCGAGATCGCACGCGCGCTCGCGACGGAGCCGAGCGTGCTGCTCCTCGACGAGGTGATGGCCGGACTCCGTCCGGCGGAGGCGCGCGACGCCGTCGCCCTCGTGAAGCGCGTCCGCGATTCGGGTGTGACCATCGTCTTCATCGAGCACGTGATGCCGGTGGTGCGCGACCTCGCCGATCGGGTCCTGGTGATGGACCACGGCAAGGTCGTGGTGGAGGGCAGCTACGCCGAGGTCACGCAGGACGCGCGCGTGATCGAGGCCTACCTCGGCAAGGAGGAAGTGGCATGACGAGCGTGCAGGCACGGGCCACGGGAGCGCTCGAGGTCCGGGGCCTCGAGGCCGGCTACGGCAAGATCCAGGTGCTCTGGGGCATCGACCTCGACGTGGCCGAGGGCGAATTCGTGGCGATCATCGGCGCCAACGGCGCCGGCAAGACGACGCTGTTGCGCACGCTGAGCGGTCTCATCGCGCCGCGTGGCGGGAGCGTGAGCGCCTTCGGTCGACCGCTCCGCGGTCTCTCCGCGGCGCGCGTCGTTCGGAGCGGCGTCGGACACGTACCCGAAGGACGGCAGCTCTTCCCCCTCATGAGCGTGCGCGAGAACCTCGATGCCGGCGCCGACTACCTCCCGGCGGCACGAGCGCGCGCCGGGCGCAACCGTGCCTTCGTCTACGAGCTCTTCCCGCGGCTGCTCGAACGCGAACGCCAGCTCGCCGGCACCCTCTCGGGCGGGGAGCGCCAGATGGTGGCGATCGGCCGCGCGCTCATGTCGGATCCGCGACTCCTGCTCGTCGACGAGCCGTCGCTCGGGCTCGCGCCGGCGCTCTCGGCGAGCGTCTTCGCGGCGCTCGAGCAGATCAACGCCGACGGCGTGAGCGTCGTACTCGTCGAGCAGAACGTGCACCAGTCACTGAAACTCGCCGATCACGCCGTCGTGCTCGAGACGGGCGAGGTCGTGCTCCGCGGCACCGGCTCCGAGCTCCTCTCGCACCCTCGCGTACGCGAGGCATACCTGTCGCTGTGACCGCGGGCGAAGTCAGATTCCCGTGATGCGTACGGCCTAGCCTAGGGGTATGCCGCTCCACTCGATCACGCCACCAGCCCTCAAGTTCGGTGGCGATCGCTTCTACGTCGCTCGGTGGCAGCGCACGCTCCTGTTCGCACTTCCGTTCGGTGTGCTCGCATTCGCGTCGGGCTGGTTCCTGGAAGGCCCAAGCGGCCAGTTCTCGATATTCGATCACGTGACGTACCCCATCATGGCGGTCACACTTGCCGCCCTGTGGTGCTTGCTCGCGCTCGACAAGCACAATCTCGGCCTCGTGGTGATCACCATCGTCGGCGGCACCAGCGCGTTCCTGCTCGGCAAGCTCGTCTTTCTGCTCTTCTTCGGTATCGAAGCGCCGAGCGTGCTCGCGCAGCTCACCGAGACCTTCTTCTGGGTGCCGGTGATCTACCTGCTCTCGTTCGTCCTCCCGGGCGTGACGATCGGCCGTCGCATCGCCCTCGGCTTCACGCTCGTGGTGCTGGCACTCTGCAGTGTCTACGCGCTCTGGCCCGATCACCCGCAGCGCACGCTGGGAGTGCTCTACGCACTCCTGCAGATCAATCTCGCGAATAGCGTGCTGCTCGGCCTGACCCAAGCCTTCATCGGTTTCAAGGAGGCCTACACGCGCAACCAGACGCGTATGGAGGTCGCGGAGCGATTCGCCGAGATCGACACGCTCACCAATCTACCGAACCGGTTCTCGCTCCAGAAGCGCGTCACGACCTCCCTCGAGGTGGCGCGGCTCCGCGGGACGCAGGTGGCGCTGCTCTTCATCGACATCGACGGCTTCAAGACGCTCAACGACACGTTCGGACACGAAGCCGGCGACCTCGTACTCAAGCAGCTCGCCGTACGACTCCAGAACGTGCTGCGGAAGAACGACTTCATCGCTCGCATTTCTGGCGACGAGTTCGTGCTCGTGATCGAAGACGTCGAGGACCCCCAGATCGCCTCGTTCGTCGCGAACAAACTGCAAGCGGAGCTCGTGGCACCGTTCCACGTTGCGAATCAGGCGTTCAACGTCACCGTCAGCATCGGCATCAGCTTCTTCCCCGAGGACGCCGACGACGTCGACGCGCTCCTCCGGCACGCCGACAGCGCCATGTACCGCGTGAAGCGCTCGGGCAAGAACGGCGTGCAGCAGTACCGGCGCGAGACCGACGCACAACTCGAGCGCCAGCGCGCCATGGAGCGCGACCTGCGCGCCGCGATCCAGGCGCAGGACCTGACGCTCGTCTACCAGCCGATCCACGATCTCGCGACCGGCGAGGTCCGCAAGTTCGAGGCGCTGCTACGCTGGTCGAACCCGACCTGGGGGCACGTGTCGCCCGCCGACTTCATCCCCATCGCGGAGGCGAGCGGTCTCATCGTGCCACTCGGTACCTGGGTGCTGCACGAGGCGTGCCGGCAGGCGAAGGCGTGGCAGCGCGTGTGCGCGCGGGGCGTCCAGGTGAGCATCAACGTCTCGCCGCTGCAGTTCGCGCAGAGCAACTTCTACGCGACGGTCGTCGAGGCGCTCGAGTTGCATGGGCTCACGCCCGACGCCCTCGAGCTCGAGCTGACGGAGTCGATGGTCCTCCACGGTGTCGATCACGTGACGTCGACCCTCGACCGCCTCCAGCGCCTCGGCGTCAGCATCGCCATCGACGACTTCGGCACGGGTTACTCGTCGCTCGCCTACCTGCGCGATCTGCCGATCGACACGATCAAGATCGACCGCTCCTTCATCAAGGACCTCGGATCGCCGCGCAAGGGCCCGCAGTTCTCCCTCGCACTGGTCGAGGCGATCACGCGCCTCGCCCAACACCTCGACCTCGACGTGGTCGCCGAGGGGATCGAGACGAAGGCCCAATGCGACATCGCGAAGAGCCTCGGCTGCACGGCCGGGCAGGGCTACTACTTCGCCCGACCGATGACCACCGACGCCGTCGACGTCTTCTTGCGCGTCACTGCCGGCGAGCCCCTACGCGAGAGCGTCGGACTCGCCAATTAGCCGCAACCAGAGCGTCATCGCGCCGACCTGGCGCGCGTCGGCGTGCACCGAGCATGCGAAGCGCTGGAGCCCGTCCTCGAGGCCGTCACGCTCCACGC
Source organism: Trueperaceae bacterium (assembly GCA_013697735.1). GTDB lineage: Bacteria > Deinococcota > Deinococci > Deinococcales > Trueperaceae > SKWV01. The sequence goes on from JACCWH010000203.1 coordinate 8,722, forward strand.
GGAATCGCGCCCGCTCGCCCGCCCACGCCAGGTCGGTGGCGTCGATCGAGCCGCGCACCACTCGGAAGGGCGCCGAGTCCTCCGACACGAGCCGGCCGGCGAGGTAGGAGAGCTGCCCCATGAGGACCGCCACCGGCAGGGCTGGGTAGGAGTCGAAATGCCCGACGCACGCGCTCGCCGGTAGGGCGTCGAGCGTCGCCTCGGCGTAGCCCTCACCGCGCACGAACTCCGTCTCGAGGAGCCGGCCGTAGGGCGACGGCGCGCTCGGCGTATGCATCGCCCGGTGCCGGAAGAGACGGCCGAATGCGCTCGACGTGAGGATGGTGTAGCTGAGTTCGAACGACGCCAGCGGCGCCGCGGCCGCGGTGGCGACGACCCGGACGCGGCTGACGCGCTTGGTCCGGTCGATCACCTCGCTGCGCAGGTCGATGAGCGTGCCGAAGGGCGCTTCGTTCACCACGTAGGCGCACTCGGCGTGCTGCGCGAGGTAGTACCGGCGGTCGTCGTCGTCGTGGATCGCCGCGACGTTCGAGAGGCCGGCGATGGCCGCATGCCGGCCGAGGTCGGCCGCGGTGATGGGACCGACCTCCGAGTAGGGCGGAGCCTCCGCCCGCGCCCGAGCCGTGAAGACGCGTCCTTCGAGCGCCATGTCGGTGAGTGCGAAGTAGGGCCGTCGGACACAGATGCGGCGCTCGATGTCGGCGTGCGAAAGGGCGATCGTTCCCGAGCGGGCCGATGGCGTGGGATAGAGATGCGGCAGCATCACGCGCTAGCGTACGCTCACCGGCGGCGCGCGTCGGAGGCATTTCCGGCGTTCACACCCTCTCAGGGCGTCCCGGCGATGTACCCCTGTAGCTGCTCTATCTCGAACGCCTGATCCGCGATGATCGCCTTCACCAGGTCGCCGATGGAGACGATGCCCAGGAGGGCCCCCTCCTCCACGACCGGCAGGTGCCGGATCCGCCGCGCCGTCATCAGCTGCATACAACTGCCGACGGTGTCTTTGGTCGATACGGTCACCACCTCGCCGCTCATGACGTCGCGTACGCTCGTGTCGCGTGACGCGCGGCCGGCGAGGATCACCTTGCGCGCGTAGTCGCGCTCCGACACGATGCCGACGAGGCGCGCGTCGACGGTGACGACGAGCGCACCGATGTCGTGCTCGGCCATGCGCTCGAGCGCTTCGAAGACGCTCGCCTCCGGTTCGATGGTGGCGACGTGCGAGCCCTTCTCGGCGAGTACTCGCTGGACGGTCCTACTGCTCATGACGCCCTCCCATGCTCCGCATCCTAGCCATCGATCGGACGCGTCGGGCCGCGTGTACCCGCTGCGGGAGTACGATCGTCGCGGCGCTTGGGTAGCATGCCCCATGGAGTTCGCCGCTACCTATACGACCGTCGACGCCCACGCTGGAGGCGAGCCGCTCCGCATCGTCACGGGGGGCGTTCCACGGCTCCCGGGCGCCACCATCCTGGCGAAGCGCCGCTGGGCGCGCGAACATCTCGACCACGTCCGCCGCGCACTCATGTGGGAGCCGCGTGGGCACGGCGACATGTACGGCGCCTACCTCACGGAGGGCGTCACGCCGGAGGCCGATCTCGGTGTGATCTTCATGCACAACGAGGGCTACAGCGACATGTGCGGTCACGGCATCGTCGCCCTCGCGACCGTGGTGGTGGCCCAGGGGCTGGTGGCGCGCCGGGTCGGCGAGACGCGGGTCGGCATCGACACGCCTGCCGGCTTCGTGGAGGCGTTCGTGGCCTGGGACGGTCGCCGCGCTGGCGCGGTGCGCTTCCGAAACGTCGCGTCGTTCTTGCACACGCGCGACCTGAGCGTGCAGACACCGTCGTTCGGCCCCGTGGTCGTCGACGTCGCCTTCGGTGGCGCCTTCTACGCCTACGTCGACGCCGAGCGCCTCGACCTCGAGGTCGACGAATCCCGGCTTCGCGACCTGGTCCGGGCGGGGGACGAGATCTCGCGGGCGGTGGAGCGCGCGTGCGACGTCGTCCATCCGTTCGAGAGCGAGCTTCGCGGCATCTACGGCACCATCCTCGCTGGCCCGCCGCGCTCGACCGGGGCGACGCAGCGCAACGTCTGCGTGTTCGCCGACCGGCAGGTCGACCGTTCGCCCACGGGCACCGGCACGGCGGGGCGCGTGGCGCAGCTCGTGGCGCGCGGGGAGCTCGACGTGGGTGACGAGATCGTGAACGAGTCGATCATCGGTTCGCGCTTCACCGGTCGCGCACTGGAGCGCGTCCGCGTCGGTCCGTACGAGGGCGTGGTGCCGGAAGTGGGTGGCCGTGCGGCGATCATCGGATTCTCGACGTGGGTGGTCGATCCCGACGACGCCCTCTCGCAGGGATTCTTCCTGCGCTAGCGTTGCGTCAGAACAGGCTCTCCTCGACGTACTCGGCGAGCCCGTCGATGTCGATCCGGTAGCGACCGCGGCTCCCCTCCACGAGGCCGATCTCACGTAATTGCGCGATCGCCATCGACGCCGACACGCGCGTGGCCGACGCCATCGATGCGATCTCGTCGTGACGTAGGCCGGTCGTGAGCGACACCACGCGGCCGCTGCCACCATCGCTCTCGCCGAAGCGCTCCGCCTGGTCGAGGAGCACTTTCGCGATGCGCACCTTCACCGGATCGAAGGTGTGGCTCAACACCTCGCGGCATCCGATCAGGCTCGTCGCGAGGATCGTCGCGAAGCGGAGCACGAACTCCGGCGAGTGCAGTGCGAGTCGGGTGAACTGCGCGTGGTTCATGGGGCACGTCTGGACCGGGGTGAGCGCGATGGCGTCGACACGGTAGCGCGGCTCGTCGAGCACGAACGCTTCACCGATCATGTCCTCGGGACCGACGACCGAGATGACGCGCTCGTGCCCGGCCGCCGTCGGCACCACCAGCTTCACCTGTCCGCTCGCGATGACGTGGAGCTGCGTCGCGCGCTCACCCTGATGGAACAAGTAGGCGCCGCGCTCGTAGATCTTGTCGGGGCAGACGCGCCTGAACTCCTCCATGGCCTCCCCCGCCATGACCTCCTTGAAGCGCGTGCCCTTCGCGAACCATGCCTGTTCGGCCATGGGGCAGTCTACGTGCTCCATTCGTGAAGATGTAGGCGGGCCCTACCGATACGCGACGGGCAGTCCGTCGGTGCCGGCGCCTCGTCGTCCAGACGACGGCCGTCGCGTGCTGTACCACAGAGCGGCGTGCGCACCACATAGCCTCAGGAACGGCTCGACGTACGCACTCCCATGAAAGCGAGGCCCACATGCTCACACGATCGTCGCTACGAACTCGAACGCTCGTTGCTGTCGCGGTGGTGCTCGGCGCCGCAGCGTTCCTGGCGCCGCTCCCGACCGCCGACGTGCGCGCGCAGGGATCGCGACTCCTCGATCGCGTCGGCGTCACGAACCCGACCGCCTCCATCGACCTCGACGAGATCCTCTCCGGTGGTCCGCCACCCCAAGGCATCCCGGCACTCGGCTTCGCCGGCCTGCGCGGCGTCGCGGACGCCGCTCCACCGCCGCACTTCGTGTCACAGCAAGAGGCGAGCGCCTGGCTCGGTGAACGCGAGCCGGTCATCCTCATGCGGCTCGGCGGCGAGGCACGAATCTACCCGCTGCAGATCCTCACGTGGCACGAGATCGCCAACGACACCCTCGGCGGCGTGCCGGTGGCGGTGACCTTCTGCCCGCTGTGCAACAGCGCGCTCGCTTTCGATCGACGCATCCCCGCGACGAGCGAGCACATCGACGCGTTGCGCGTCGACGGCCACCGCGTCGACGCCTCGCCCCTCCCGGACGATCTGCGCGAACGCTACGAAGGGCAGACGGGCGAAGCGGCGCCCGATCTCGCCATCGAGGTCACGTACGGCGTCTCCGGGCTCCTCTACCTCTCGAACATGCTGATGTTCGACGACACCACGCGTACCCTCTGGTCGCAGCTCGTGGGGGAGGGTCTCGTGGGCGATATGACTGGCTCCCACCTGATCCGCTACGCCGCGCAGATCGTATCGTTCGCGGAAGCGAGCGCCTCCGAGGGCGACGCCCTGGTGCTCTCGCGCCAGACCGGCTTCACGCGCTCCTACGGCCGCAACCCCTACGTCGGCTACGACGAGGTCGGCTCGCCCGCGTTCCTCTTCCGCGGCGATCTCGATGGTCGGCTGACACCCAAGGCGCGCGTGGTGAGCATCGACGCGGTCGGCGTCGACGGTCGCGAGAGCGTCGCCTACCCCTTCGACCACCTGCGCGAGGTGGGCGTGGTGAACGACACGGTCGCGGGTATCCCGACGGCGGTGCTGTGGCAGGCGGGCACCGCGTCGGCGCTCGGCAGCGCATCGATCGCCGATGCTCGCGACGTCGGCGCGGTCGGCGTCTTCGCCCGGAGTGTCGACGGACGCATTCTGACGTTCGAGGTCGATGGCGAGGGGTTCCGCGACGCCGAGACCCGATCACACTGGGACATCACCGGTCGCGCGGTCACCGGCGAACTCGCTGGTACCATCCTCGATCCCGTGCCGCACGACAACACCCTCTGGTTCGCCTGGGCCGCGTTCCGGCCCGAGACCGAGATCCGCACACCCGGAACGGGAGACTGACATGACGCGCTACCGCCGCCGTACCGCCGTTCTGCTCACGCTCCTCGCGAGCGTCCTCCTCCTCGGAACCAGCTCTGCCCAGCACGTGGGCGATCCCTTCCCGACATTCGAGCTCTTCGATCAGGCTGGGGTGCTCGTCACGAACGACGACCTCGTGGGCCGCTCCTGGATGATCAACGTGTGGGCGTCGTGGTGCCCCCCCTGCCGCGCCGAGCTGCCCCTCCTCGAACGCGCCGCGCTCGACCTCGACGGCGAGGGCGTCGGCCTCCTGCTGCTGAACGCCGGCGAGCGCGCCTCGGTGGCGAGCGCCTTCCTCGAACGAGAGGGCCTCGCGCTTCGGACCCTGGTCGACCCCGACACGCGCGACTCCAGCGTCGAGGAGACGCAGGAGCTCCTGCACCGCGTCCGCGCCCGCGGTCTCCCCACCACCTACTTCGTCGACGCCGACGGCGTGATCCGGAGCGTGTTCGTGGGTGAACTGCTGCCGGACGTGCTGGCCGAGCGTCTCGACGAGAGTTTCGGCGTCTCGTGGCGTCCCTGAGCTCGTGGCGACCCTGAGTACGCCTGTCGATCGTGGCGCGGCGCTCCGGCGCACGGCGCACGGACTCGCCTTCATGATCGGCCTCTCGAGCGTGTTCGTGTCGCTCGGGTTCGGCGCCGGCCTCATCGGCGAGGCGCTGTGGCGCTACGGGGACGCGCTGCGCATCGGCGCCGGGCTGCTGCTCGTGCTCATGGGCCTGGTGCTCGCGGGCGTCGTGAAGCCGCGGTTCATGCAGCGCGAGGTCCGCGCGCGCGTCTCGACGCACCCCGGCGGCTACCTCGGCTCGGCGGTCGTCGGCGCCGCGTTCGGTGTCGGCTGGACGCCGTGCGTCGGCCCCGTCCTCGCGGGTGTGCTCGCGCTCGCGAGCGCCTCCGGGAGCGCCGGGCAGGGCGCGGCGCTCCTAGGCGCCTACGCGCTGGGTTTCTCGCTCCCGTTCCTGGCGGTGGCGGTCTTCCTGCCGACTCGCTCGCTCGCGAGCACCTTCGGTGACAAAGCCGAGCGCTTCGCCGGCGTGATGCTCCTCCTGCTCGGCGTTCTGCTCCTGTCGGGGCAGCTCGATCGGATCGCCCCCTACCTCGCGTCGCTCGGCAGCCTCGAGAGCCTCCTCGCGGGCGCCGCTCCCGGCCTCGCGGTCTCTGCGCTCGCCGGTACGCTCTCCTTCCTCTCGCCGTGCGTGCTGCCGCTCGTGCCGTCGTACGCGGCGTTCCTCACGGGCGTCACCGCGCCGCGGGAGGCGACGCCGGGCGCCTGAGGGGGGCGCGACCTGCGTGACCCGTCTGCGAGCGTCGATCGTTCGCAGCGGGCAGGTACCAAGGGCTCGCCTGCGCCGTCGCCCAGAGTGCGTCGCGAAACGAAGCCGCATCGGAGCCGAGGTAGAGGCGCTCGAGCGCGCGCTCGGCGAGCGCCTCGCGCCCGGCGTAGAGCAACGTGAGTACGAGATGCGCGACCCCGCACCGCTTGATCTCCGGACGCTCGTCGAC